>JBHHUB010000034.1:0-26392 GCA_046753625.1 Phycisphaerae bacterium
CACGGTCCCCAAACCACCCATCCCATTCGACCCTACAGGGGTCGTCTAAGCACTAGGCGGCACACATCTCACAGAAAAGACGACCCCTACAGGGTCGGTCGGTTGGGTGGCGGCGCGATCCGGGGGCCTGTCTGCGTGCGTACCCGCACAGGCAGGCGGCGCTGCGCTTGCCCCCGGCTACTCTAGCGCAGGCCTTCAGCCTGCAATCACACCCGCCAATTCTGTCATGCACCCTTGAAGCGCTGCGCCGGCCAAGGATCCGCGGTTCACCGTGTTCCGGTGGATCTCAGATTCACGCGCAGTGGCGCACCGAGGCCGGTCGTTGATTCCGGAGGGGCATCCTCCCAGATGCCGGGAATGATTGACGCGCAAGACGGACACTGGCCGTTCCGCATGTGGTTGGCTTCGACAAAGAACCCCGTTCGCCGGATGAGCACCGTCGCGCACGTCGGGCAGACCGTGTTTTCGCTTTCGCCGACGTGCCCGGGCGCGTTGCCCGCGTAGACGTAACGCAAACCCGCCGCCCGGCCGATCTCCCAGGCGCGAAGCAGCGTGGTCGGCGGCGTTCTTCCCGGTTCGGTCATCTTGTAGTCCGGGCGGAAGGCCGTCACGTGCCAGGGGATGTCCACGGAAACGCCCGCCAGAAAATCGGCCATTTGCTTGAGTTCATCGTCGCTGTCATTGAACCCGGGGATCGTCAGCGTCACCACCTCGACCCAGACGTCCATGGCGCTAAGCCGTTGGATCGTATCGAGCACGTTTTGCAGCACGCCGCCCAGCTGCCGGTATCGCTTGTCGCTGAAGCTTTTCAGGTCGACCTTGTACAAATCCACGTAGGGTCGAAGGAATGCCAACACCTGCGGCGTCGCGTTGCCGTTGCTGACGAATCCGCAGCGAATGCCCTCGGCCGTCGCGAGCTTGAAGATTTCCACCGCCCAGTCGGCGGTAATCAGCGGCTCGTTGTAGGTGCTGACCATAACCGGTGCGTCCGACTGAACAGCCAGCGCGATCAGCCGCTCGGGATCGACGAAGGCCGGTTGCGAGACGGCCTTGTCGTCGCGGAGCGCCTGACTGGTCACCCAATTTTGGCAGTAGCTGCAATGCAAATCGCATCCCAACATGCCGAAGGAAAGGGCATCGCGACCCGGAAATGCATGAAAAAACGGTTTCTTCTCGATCGGATCAACCTGGACCCCGGCCACGTACCCGGCCGGGGCGTAGAACGTCCCATCGGTATTGAAGCGAACACGGCACACGCCCGATCGGCCGGGCAAGACCTTACAGCGATGGCCGCAGGCCAGGCAGCGAACTGCCCCACCGTCCAGCGATTCCACCAACGCGGGCGCCGACTCCATCGTGTTTTGTGAAAGAAGCTGCCCGAGCGAAATAGATGATGACATGGCGGTACTCCCTCTGGCGTGACCACCTTCATTATACCCCGGCCAATCCGAGTCTTACCACAAAGACACCCATTCCAATCACTCCGTTCTGTACCCGAGTTCGACCACCTGCAGTCATCGCCAGGACGATCGCGAGCATCCCGCGTGCCCTATCGCACCGCCGCCCGCGTATCACGTTCAACCCGGCGACTGCTGCGACAAGAATCAACAAATCCGCGGGAAGTCACGCGCGATCCGCGATGCCGAAAAACGACCGTTCCGGCGGTCAAGAGTAAGAGCACCATCACCATCATGCCCCCTTGGGCAATCGTGGGCACGCCTGCGCCGTTGGGCGCGTTGGAGACGACCGCCTGCACGAGCGACTGAATCGCCATGACGTCCGCCTCGAAGCCCACCTCGTCGATCAGCAACGGGTCGACCGTCTGCTCGCCGGTGACCGGGTCAACCGCGAATCCGGTATCGGCGATGGCCGCGCGGACCTCTATGCCCATCTGCATGGCGTTGGACATGGCGGAGTCATCGACGACATACATGCCGTATGTCTGAGCCGCTACGGCCATGTTGAACCCTTGCGGCGTATTCCAAGTCAGCAACGCCAGATCTACGTCAGGCGGAATGGCGAGCAACGTACCCATGGTGTAGTGCCGGTTTGGGCCGTGGTATCCCTGCACGGGATCGTCTGCAAAGCCGTCGGCCTGTGATGCCGGCCAGATGAAGTGCAGGTCTTGCGAAAACCGTCGCGCATTCATGTTCACGGCAAGGGCATGCGGAATGCCGTTGTTCAGCTCGCCTTGCCGTAACGCACCGCCGAGCGCCACCAGCCCGGATCCCCGGCCCTCACCGATTAACCCGTCACCGTTGACGATGTCGATGTTGTGCGCCTCAGGATTGTCGCCAAGAAAGGCGAGGAGCGGGCCCCGGGGGCAGCGCCACGCGGCCACGTTTTCGTCTGCCAATCCTGTGATGGGGTCGATGATGTTGAAGAGCGCGTTTCCGGTAGGAATCCACGAAACACCGGTGCAGGCGTCGGCCGCGAGATGCCGCGAATACAGAACCTCGCCGGAACTGCATGCGCGCTCGGGGTACGACCACCCAAGGCTCCTCTGAATCTGAACGAGTGGCTCGTTCGGATCTGAATAGCACGCCACCACTACATCAACGCCGAGGAGCGTGATGATCTGCGCGGGATCGCCGAACAAGGCATCCGATATGTCGGCGAATTCCGCATTGGGGGGGATCGCGCGATTCCAGATGGAGTCGGACGCAAAGGGACGCGGGAACGGGTCGGGCGTGAGGATCGGAGGCACCGTGCAATCCTGCGGGCAGACCCCCGCCTGCGCTGATGGAATCTCACTGCACCCAATGATCAGCGCCGTAATGAGCACAACCAAAGACTTGTAGGTCCAATGCATCGGGGATACTCCTCATCGAAGGTATTCCATGGGGCAGACGTAGTCGATCATGCCCCAATAAACCAGTGATTCCTTTACCTTCGCTACTTGGTGTCTTCGTGCCTTGGTGGTCGCTCCGGTTCCGTGTGTCCGTCGTGCTCGTCTCGATCGCCGTCTTCTTCACGCGGCATGGATCCGCGCATCTCGTGAAACACGGCCCAATCCTGACGCGTAAAGGCCATGAAGATCCAGATTAACAGCGGCGCGACAAATGACGAGGTTGGATTGTCCACCACGATCTGCTTGACCTGGTGTAAGATGCCGTGTGCGCCTTCACCGAGCACGTACAGGGCATACTTCTTATTCGCGAAAAAGCAGGCATCCGCCAGATGAAGCGTAAGCCGAAAGAGAACAAACGCCTCGGTTACCGCGAGCCCCAGGGCAAACGCCCACAGCTTACGCTTGAAGGGAAGTGGTTTCGCAAGTACCAGCGCGAACATGAACGCCAGCGGCCAGTATCCAACCATGCGGCTGCTCAGACGGAGCTGCCCGAACGTCGTCGGTACGCTGCGGTTGGTTACGATCATAAGGGTTTCCATCTCGCGCTTCACCAGGGGGGGGCGGTAGCTCGCGGGAAGCGGCACGGCGGTCGCTCCGGCGACCGCGCCTCGGACGTCGTCGGCGTACAAATCGATGAACCGCACTTTACCGTCGGGCCAAAACCAGAACCGGGAGAAGACCACATCGCCCACGCTCCGGAAAAAGGCCGCATGGGTGCGGTCGATCTGCGGTATGGGGAGCAGAAGAAGTGCGCTCGTCGTACCGGTCAGCACGACGAAGAATAGGAGCAGCCTGCTAAGTCGCATGAGCCTGTCGCGCGTTGCTGCGCCCGATGCGATGCGCCCAGATCGCCCAGAACATCAGCGCCATGATGATGAACCCGGCCTGCCAGACGTCCAGATGCATCATCTCGAACAGGGATTTGAAATAAATGCCGGTAAAATAAAGCGAGATGATTCGGACCACATTCAGCGTCAGCAGCAGGCCGGTCCCAATCACGACCGCCGGCCACTTCCGCCGGAATGCCACCGGCGACGCCAACACGGCAGCGATGTAGAGGGCTGACGGATCCACGCCGTCGCAGCCGCGGGCGATGTTCATCCGAAACGACTTGGAACCCAGCACGCGATCGTGGGCGACAACGTCGCCGTGCCCCAGCCCGTTGAGTACCACCGCCGAAACCTCTGCATTGAGGTGCAGGTACCACGGGAAGAACCGCTCCTTGACGATGCTTGTTGATGTGGCCGCGTAGTAGAGTCCGATAAGGGTAAAGAAGATCAGCAGGAATTTGAGATCGCTCCCGTGTGTCGCGGCCCAGGATGCACGTTGGCGCGGGCCGCGCCGGCGCCGGGTCGGCTCCGACTTGGCATCGCCGTTCGCTTTGCCCCGTTTGGCGTGTCCCTTTTTGGCCAAGACCCATTCTCCCTACGCGCCGCCTTGCCGGTATTGTACCGCGTTGGGGCGTTGATGATGGACCGGTTACCGGACTTTGGTTCGCGCCCTGTTCCCGTGTCGACCCGGGCCTGCCCTTCAGATCAACGCGGTCGTGCGGAATCCGCGGTTCCGGGGCGTACTTACCCTCAAGGCTTCTTGTTCAGCCTATCGACCTGAAAATCCGCCGGATACAGGATAATCGATCGGCCCGGTGGTTGTCATCCCACCGGGCCGATGCCATTGGAATTATTTGCGGTTGTTAGCCCCGTCAAACCTGACGAACAGGCCGACCTATTCTATCGGACGGCCTCGGTTCGGCGTCGGAAATACAGCTTGTGGAGCGTGAGCAGCATCAAGGCAAGAACGGCCAGCCCCCACTCGGACACGGTCGGTATATCTATATTCAGGCAGGGATTCTCGCTGGGGTTGTTGCCGCAGGTGGTTCCGGGGCCGAGGAATACGCCCCCCAGGGCATCGGTGCACTCGCTGAGCAGGACGCTGTCCGTACAAGCTGCGTCGACGCAGCATACGCCGCAGAAGTCAGGATGGGTGCAGCCGTTGTCGGCACAGATATCCAGTGTGCAGGGATTACCGTCGTCGCAGGCGGCGTTGTCGCCGGTGTTGACGCAGGTATCGTTCGCCTCGTCGCATGAATCCGTCGTGCAGGCGATGCCGTCGTCGCAGTTGGGTGCCGCCCCCGCTTGGCAGCCGACGGCTTCGTCGCAGGTTTCGCTCCCATCGCAGAACAGCCCGTTATCGCACAGCCCGTCATTGGCGGTGTTGACGCAGGTATTGGCGACTTCGTCACACGAATCGTCCGTGCAGGCCACGCCGTCGTTGCAATTGGGCGGCGTTCCGACCTGGCATCCGTTGGCGGCGTCGCAAACCTCCGCGCCGTCGCAGAATTGCCCATTGTCGCACAGCGTATCCATCGGCGCGAACAGACACTGATTGAGTGCCGCGTCGCAGCTATCCACCGTGCAGGCCACACCGTCGTCGCAAACGGGCGGCGTGCCCGCCTGGCAATCGTTGGTGGCGTCGCAGGTTTCGCTTCCGTCGCAGAACTGCCCGTTGTCGCACAAACCGTCGTCCGGCGCGTGGTCGCACGCGTCGGTGGCCTCGTTGCAGCTATCGACCGTGCAGCTCACGGCGTCGTCGCAGTTGACCGGCGTACCGGGTTGGCAGTCGTTGATGGCGTCGCAGGTTTCCGAGCCGTCGCAATACAAGCCGTTGTCGCACAAGGTGTCGTCGGGCGCGTTGACGCACATGTCGGTCGCCTCATCGCAGGAATCGACCGTGCATCCGACGGTGTCGGTGCAATTCGGAGCAGGGCCCGGCTGGCAATCATTGATGGCATCGCACGTCTCCGCGCCGTCGCAATACAGCCCGTTGTCGCAGAGCGTGTCGTTGGGCGTGTGCACGCACGTGTCGGTGGATTCGTCGCAAGCGTCGTCCGTGCAGGCCACGCCGTCGCCGCAATCCGGCGGCGTACCCGCTTGGCAGGTAAAGCCGACGCAGGTCTCTGCGCCGTTGCAATAGAGCCCGTCATCGCACTGGGCATCGGTCAGGCAGTCGACGCATTGATCGCCCGCCTCTTCGCACTTGAGCGGAGGTGTGCAGGGATTGGTGCCCGGCTGGCAATCGTTGATCGGATCGCACGTCTCTGTGCCGTCGCAGAACAATCCGTCGTCGCATAGTGAGTCATCGGCCGTACTCGAACAGTCCGTAACCGGGTCGCAAACATCCACCGTGCAGCCCACGCCGTCGTCGCACGCGGCATTCACAGGCACATGAGCACAAACATCGTTCGTTTCGTCGCAGGCGTCGCTCGTACACGCAACGCCGTCGTCGCAATTGGGCGGGGTGCCCGCTTGGCAATCGGCCACTGCGTCGCAGGTCTCCGCACCGTCACAATACGAGCCGTTATCGCACAGCGAATCATCGGCGGTGTGCCCACAGCCCAAGATCGGATCGCAGACATCAATCGTGCATCCAACCAGATCGTCGCAGTTGCCGTTGTTGGGGCTGTTGACGCAGACGTCCCCCACTTCGTCGCAGGAATCATCCGTGCAGGCGACGCCGTCGTCGCAACTCGGGGCCGTACCTGCTTGACATCCAAGAGTGGCGTCGCAGGTCTCCGCACCGTCACAGTATTGCCCGTTGTCGCAAAGCGTGTCATTGGGCGTGCTCACGCACACGTTGGCCACTTCATCACATGCGTCATCCGTACAGTCCACGCCGTCGTCGCAGTTGACCGGCGTGCCCGCCTGGCAGCCGAGGGTCGCGTCGCAGGTTTCACTGCCATCGCAGAATTGCCCGTTGTCACAGAGCGTATCCATCGGCGTCTGCACGCAGGTGTCCATGACTTCGTCGCAACTTCCGACCGTGCAGTCCACCCCGTCGTCACAGCTCGGGGGTGTTCCGGGTTGGCAACCGGCTGTCGGGTCGCAGGTTTCCAGGCCGTCGCAGAACTGAAGGTTGTCGCAGTCCAGCGGCGTTCCCGCGACGCACCCGAGCGTCGCGTCGCATGTCTCGATGCCGTCGCAGACATTGCCGTTGTCGCACAAGGAGTCGTCCGGAGTGTGCGTGCATCCTCCGGTGATCGGGTCACATTGATCGATCGTGCACTCGTTTAGATCATCGCAATCCACCGGGCTGCCGTCGCACTGTCCGTTCACGCAGGTGTCTCCGACGGTGCACGGGTCGCCGTCATCACATTGATTCGATTTGCTGCAGGCGACTTGCACGATGTCCGCGATGGAGGCCGCGAGATCCACGTTGGGGTCCGTCGAGGCGTGCCACACGCCACCCGTACCCGCCGCTGCATCCTGCGCCAGCGTGATCACGCATGAGCTCGAGCCCATGGCCGTGATCGGCGAAATCGTAACCTGGTTGGCAACGGCTATGGCTATGGCGTTGGTGATGGCATCGCGATCGCTTCCGGGATCGTTGCAGCCGTTGCTCGACGAGCCCATGCAGGGCCCCTCGTCGCTGATGGGGACGATGATGCGCTGCGCGCCTGGCGTCCAGGGGTAGCGATCGGCCACGATGGAACTGGCCGATCCCCAGTTTTCGTCGCGATTGCTATCGCCAGGGCCGGTCAAATCGCCAGAGCAGGTGCCGTTGTCACCTGGAACAGCATTGCCCAACAAAGCGCTGACGGTGTCGCTGGGGGACTGGCAGGAGAAGAGGTTATTGTTGTTGATCGGCGCGATGGCGAGAATGGTAGTGGAAACATTGATGCCATCCGCTGCCAGGAGCAACACGACGTCGTTGATGGCGCCGCATAGTGCTTCGCCCTCATTCTGCATCGATCCGGACGTATCCATAACGAAGACCAGATCGACCGGTGGGCATTTCAAGGCCGGGGAGCATTCGACGCAGAGGCCGGACAGCGGGTCGCACTGCAGCCCGGCGGGGCATTGAATCGGCTCGTGGGTGCATACGCCGCTTACGCAGGTATCCGTCGTGCAGATCAGACCATCATCACATTCGCCGGGTGTGTTTCCATCGCATTCCGGGACGAATGCGTCCACGGTCATGGCGGAAATGAAAAAGTGCTCGGCCGTCCCGGACGGGCTGGATGGGTTGTCGTCATTCGCCCGAATCCGAAAACTCGTCACCATGTCCGTCGCCGTCAGCCCGAGGGAGGGGGCCGAAAAGCGGAGTTTCCAAACATCCGACCCGATGTGCTGGTACAAGGCGGTATCCGATGTCTGGAGAAAGCTCGCGTCTACCGGGCCTCCGGTTTGGAGCTCGATGTGCAGATCAACAATGTCCGATGGATCAAACTTACTGAGCAGTACCTCGACGCTTTGCGCGTTTACCTCGATGCCCGGTGCGAAGGTGAACAGTACGTCCTCATCGACGTGCGGTGAGCCGTTGGGCGAGCTCGCATCGAACGCGGTCGGCCCCGTACCTCCGGAAACGTGCTTGCTTCCTTCGATTTGCGCCATGTTTCCGGAAAGCAGACGCATGCCGGCGGCGTCTACCTTGAACGCGCGAACCCCGATGCCTTCCATACTTCCGTCCGGCATGGCGGAATCCTCGCTATCGATGTAGATGGCGCTGGCCGTGAAATCGCTCGGCGAGGGTACGCCGGTGAGCGTGTCGAGATGCGTTCTCGCCGTGATGGTGACGTACAGCGGGTCCAATACCGTGCCCACCCCGGCGATGCCGCTCTTTTGGATCTTCAGTACACTGCCTTCACCAACGGTGGGACTCGTTATGAATCCGGGTAGATCCGGCCCGACCGTCGACCCGGCGTTGAGCGGAGCGCCGCCCAACCCCAAGGCATCCGTGGTCAGCTTGACGGATACGATCTCGCCGAAGGACGGCTGACATAGCGACAGAAACAACGAAAACGCGCAGATGCGGCTCGTAGTACGCATTACTTTCCTCTCCCTTGGCATTCCTGTACCGGCTGCCGGTGCAATTTGCTAGTCGCCCACAATGGGGCACGGCCACCTGCCGTGAGCGGTCGTCCGACCCGGGATCGACACGCACTGAGCGGAAACCGCCGCCGAGAAATGCCCTCCATCGACGCTACGCCGGCGGTTTGAGACGCTCGCGAACCCCAACCCTTCAGCCAGCTTGGCGCAGCCAAAAGACTGTGCGCGGATTCGCCCATTCCGAAAACGCGATTCTAGGCGTTGCACTTACCGGATGTCAAGATAAAACGCCGCGAATAGGCAATCTGAAGATTGCAGCGAAACTTTATTTTAGGCGGTGATTCTTCCGGCATCGGCCCACTTGGGCGCGCGGTTGCTGCCTTCTCTTGGCCGGTTGGAAGCCGATACCACGTGGAAGAGCCGGTTTTTCAGCGGATCCCGAGCGGCGCCGCGTGGTTGGCACCGCTTCGGTTGGCCCTGGGCTGCCATGTTGCTGCCGCCTTGGTGCGACCGCTTGGCGACCAAGCGATCGGGCGTATGGAATCCACCCTGTCTCTGTGTATGCCACAAACTCTCGCCATGCCTGAGGCCAGCGTGAGGAGAGGATGGGCTTGACTAACTGGGTCGGCGTGGATAAAACGCATTGATCCAAAGGAATCTAAGGAGTCACTGGCGAGTGGGCTCTGTAATGAAGGCAGGTTCCTGAACCCGCCGGGCCACCGTTGGTCCGAGGCGTGCGCCGCGACTGATTCACAAGGTGTTTTCCGGTTTTCATATCCTCGCTGAGGCTGTCCTCATACGAACCTTTGAATCCTGACACGAACGTTGAACTCCCAAGACAGGTTAGACTGGCATGATGTCCGATTTACCCCGAGAAAACGGGTCCGGTAGCAACTCTTCCGCTGAAACGCCGCTGGGGCACGAGGCGGCGAACAACCCGCCGTCCGCAGAAGCGGCGCCGGCGTCTGTGTCGCCGGAGCGGCCAGCCGAGCCGGACGGTAGTCTCGATCGCGAGGTGGAGGCCGCCCTTGGTTCGATGGACCCCGGTGACCTCGCGGAGCTGTGTGGAGACGTGCCCATACCCGGTTCGACCAGCGGCCCGACGATGGAAGAGATTGCCCCGGGAACGAAGATGGTGGGGACGGTCTGTGGGGTTGGTGGCGACGATGTATTCCTGGAGTTCGGCTCCAAGTCTCAGGCGGTTGTGCCACGGCAGCAATTCGAGCCGGATGAGCAGCCCAAGGTGGGGCAGCGCCTCCAGGTTGTGGTCGAGCGGTTTGACCGGGATTCGAATCTCCTGATCGTCAATCGTGAGGGTGCGATTCTGAGGGCGTCGTGGGATACGCTCAAAGTTGGTTCGCTCCTTAAGGGGCGGGTCAGCGGTCTGATTAAAGGCGGACTCGAGGTCAACCTTAATGGCATTCGGGGTTTCATGCCTGCCTCCCAAGCCGATTTCTCTCCGATGAAGGACATCTCCGTGCTGCTGAACGAGGTGCTCGAGGTTCAGGTCATGGAGGTCAACCATCGAGCCAAGAACCTGATTGTAAGCCGCCGCAAGGTTCTTGAACGCAATCTGCGCGAGCAGCGCGAGCAGGTTCTGGCGGAGCTGAAGGTCGGGCAGTTGCGCAAAGGGGTTGTCGGCAACATTACCGATTTCGGCGCGTTCGTGAATCTCGGCGGGGTGGACGGGTTGATCCACAAGAGCGATCTGAGCTACACGATGGTGGAGCAGGTTTCAGACGTCCTCAAGCCCGGTGACGAGGTCGAAGTCCAAGTGCTCAAGATCGACAAAGACCGGAATCGCATTTCGTTGGGTCTCAAACAGACCAAGCCCGATCCGTGGGAGGGGGTCGAGGAACGTTTTCCCGCGGGCACCGCGCTGAAAGCACGCGTGATTCGGCTGGCCAATTTCGGCGCGTTTGCGGAGTTGGAGCCCGGCGTTGAGGCGCTGATTCCGATCAGTGAAATGGGCTGGTCGCGGATTCGGAGCGCCGCCGACGTCGTGTCGGTGGGTGACATGGTGGATTGTGCCGTGATGCGCGTGGAGGCTCCGAGGCGGCGGATTGCGTTGAGCATGAAACAGGCGCAGGAGGATCCGTGGGCGGGTGTGCTCGAAACGTTCGAGGAGAAATCCATCGTTCAAGGGAAAGTGATGCGGATTACGGATTTCGGCGTTTTCGTGCAACTGGCACCGGGTGTGGAAGGTCTGGTGCATATTTCGGAACTGTCCGATCAACGGGTTCGATCGTGTAGCGACGTGGTCAAAGTCGGCGAAGAGATCAGTACGCGCGTGCTCGGTGTGGACAAGGAGAATCGCCGCATCTCGCTTTCCGTCAGGCAGGTTGCGGCGATGGCGGAGGATGCGGAGCAGGCGAACGTCGACGAGCCGGCCAAACCCCCGAAGAAGCGAAAGCGCGATTTGCGCGGTGGGTTGTCCAGTCACTTTGACTGGTAGCGGGACGCGGATCGCAGGATAGGGTTGCCCGGCTGCCTGGTGGGCCGGTCGATCCTGTTTCGATGCTGGAAATCCATGAAGTTTGGCCTGATCGACCGTATCATTGAGCTGGAGCCGAAGCGGCGCATCGTCGCGGTGAAAGCGGTCTCGCTGGCCGAGGAGTATCTAGCCGACCATTTTCCCACATTTCCCGTCCTTCCCGGCGTGCTGATGCTCGAGGCGCTGGTCGAAGCGGGGGCTTGGCTCGTCCGGGAGGCTCAGGATTTCAACCGAAGCGTGATCTTGCTACAAAGCGCAAAGAACGTAACATACAAGAGCTTTGTAAAGCCGGGCAACGTGCTCACGCTCGAGGTCGATTGCAAGCGACTGGACCCGGAATCCAGCGATTTCGTAGGCGTCGGGCGCTGCCATGACGCCGAGATGGTTCGGGCGAGGTTTGGTCTCACGCATCGATCGGTTTCCGATTACGGGTGGCGGGTTGGTTCGCTGGACCAGCGGTTGATTGAGGACGCCCGGGCGCGGTACGGCCTTCTTCGGCAATAGTGTTTGACAGCAGGGGCTGCCGGCGGCGTAGGCTTGGGCGCGGCGCGTCTTTCGGAAGAGCCGGCGGTCCAGAGCCGTCCGCCCGGCCATCAATATGGTTTCGATCAAGAAAATGGTGGAGGTCTAAAGGGAATGGTACCTAGTCGCGAAAGCGTCTTCGAGAAAGTTCGCGCTGTGCTGACCGATGCGCTGGGAGTTGACGAGGATGAGGTTTCGCCCTCGGCCACGCTTCAGGGGGATCTCGGCGCGGAGAGCATCGACTTTCTTGACATCGTGTTTCGGCTCGAGAAGGAGTTTTCCATCAAAATCCCCAAAGGGGAGCTCTTTCCCGATGACATCCTCAACAACCCCGAGTATGTCGATGGCGATCGCATGACCCCCGAAGGGCTCGGCAAACTCAAAGCGGCGATGCCGCATGCGGACTTTTCGCAGTTTGAGCTCGACGCGTCCGTCTCCAAAATGCCGGACCTCTTCACAGTCGACACCATTGTGAACTATGTGGAGACCAAGCTCCAGGCCGCCGCGTAACCGGTTTTCCGGTTGAGGGGTTCCGAATCCGCCCGATGACGGGTTGCACGCAAGTGGCTTGCTGAGAACGAGAGCCCCCTTCTTTTCGTGGTCGAATCGACATGCGGTGGATCTGGATAGATGCCTTCGTCGAGTTTGAGTCGGGCCTGAGGGCATCGGCGGTCAAGAATATTTCGCTCGCGGAGGACTACCTGCACGATCATTTTCCGGGGTTCCCCGTGTTCCCGCCGGCGCTGATGATTGAGGGGATGGCTCAGACGGCCGGCATCCTGGTTGGCGAGGCCCGCGGATTCAAGGAAAATGTGATTCTCGCGAAAATCCGACGCGCGAGCTTCGAGGACATCGCGGGTCCTGGGGAGCAACTTCGTTACGACGCGACCGTTGAATCGCTCGATGCCCGGGCGGCCGCGACGGGCGGGATCATCCTCAAGGATGGGAAGGAGATCGGACGCGTGGACCTCCTGTTTTCCCACGTCAACCAATCCGATTCCTCGCTGGGTTTGCCCGACCACAACTTCGTGTTTACCGAGCAGTTCATGGACTTGCTCAAGGGTTTTCGGCGGGAAGAGGGATAAGAAGGCCAACGGATCATGCCAGCAAAACGCCGCGTTGTGGTAACAGGACTTGGGGTTGCGACTCCCATCGGGATCGGGATCGAGCCGTTTTGGGACGCCCTCATCGGCGGGGTGTCCGGCATTCGGCGCATCGAATCCTTCGATCCGTCGGGGTTGCCCTCCCCCATCGGGGGGGAACTCCCATCGTTCCAACTGGGCGATCACATTCCCAAGAGCTACCGCAAAAGCGCCAAGGTTATGTCGCGCGACATTGTGATCGCGGTGGTGGCGGCGTACCACGCGGTTACCGATGCCAAGCTCGTTACCAAGTGCATCACCGACCGAGGTGAGGCCGACGGTGATCCCAACGTGGATAGTTCGCGCTTCGGCGCCAACATCGGAGCCGGCTTGGTTTGTGCGGATCTGACGGAGCTTGCGGGTGCGCTCAGTACGGCAGCCAGTGAGGATCACACGTTCAGTCTTGCCAAATGGGGTGAAGAGGGCATGAGCAACCTGACCCCCTTGTGGCTGCTCAAATTCTTGCCCAACATGCTGGCGTGCCACGTCACCATCGTGCATGACGCTCGCGCCCCGTCCAATACAATTACCTGCGCCGAGGCGTCCAGCCATCTGGCGATCGGCGAAGCCTTTCGGACGATCGCTCGCGGGGCGGCTGACGTGTGCATTTGTGGTGGTGCCGAAAGCAAGATCAACCCGATGGCGATGGCCCGACCGATCATTTGCGACCGGTTCACGTCGACCGGCGGCGACGACCCCGGCCGCGCTTGCCGACCGTTTGGGGCGAAGCGTGCGGGATCGGTGGCGTCTGAAGGCGGCGGATTGGTCATTTTGGAATCGCTCCAACACGCCCGACGTCGCGGCGCCCGCATTTATGCGGAGCTTACGGGGTTCGGCGCGAGCAGCAGCATTGCGAGTTGGTCCGGACCCGATGCCGACGGTGCGGCGCTGGCGCTGGCCATCCGCAAGGCCATCAGCGATGCCGGATCGTCGCGCGATCAAATGCAACTCGTGTGCCCGTTTGGCACCGGGATTTTGGACTACGACGCAGCGGAGATGGTCGCCTGGAAGCAGGTCTTTCGCGATGGGCTGGACTCGATTCCGGCGCTCACCACGCGGGGGGCGGTGGGCAACAACGGCGCCGGTTCGGGCGCGATCGATTTCGCCGCCGCGGTGAGAGCGCTCTACCACAACACGGTGCCGCCGTCCATCAATACCGACGATCCGGACCCGGATTGCCCGTTTCGGTTCGTGTCATCGGACGGGGTCGACGTGGAGATCAATCAGGCGATCACCGCCGGGTATGCCCTGGCCGGTGGGCAGTGTGCGGCCTTGGTGATCAGTCGGTATCAGGAGTAACGTGCGATGGATCGTCGGGTGGTGATTACCGGTCTGGGGTGGGTTACACCACTGGGCCACGATGTGGAATCCGTATGGGAGCGCATGCTCGCAGGGGATTGCGGCATCGCGAAGACAACGCTTTTTGATGCCGCGACGTTTCCGACCAACTTTGCGGCGGAAGTCAAAGAGATCGACCTGGCCAAGTTCCTCGGTGAGGATGCGGCTCGGCATGAAGGCGCCAGCCGGAACACGCGTTTTGCCCTGGCGGCTTGTTCCATGGCGTTTCAAAACGCGGGCCTGAGCGGCAACGGCATCGTCGACCGCACGCGCGTCGGAGTCTACCTCGGCGGGGGCGAGGGGCCGCTCGATTTTTCCGCCTTCGCCAAGGCGGCGCTCTACGGCTGCCGGGCGGAAGATGGATCGTACGGTTCGCTCGATACGGTTCGCTGGGCGAAAAGCGCGCTGGTGGAACTCAACCCGGTTAACGAGATGGAGCAGGATCCCAACCTGGCCGGCGGGCATCTGGCGGTCCAGTTCAAGGCGCAGGGCCCCAGCCTCAACACGCTCACCGCCTGTGCTGCCAGCACGCAGGCGATCGGCGAAGCGGCCGCGGTCATTCGCTACGGGGATGCGGACGTGATGATTTCCGGCGGCACGCACAGCATGATCCACCCGTTGGGCGTGACCGGATTCAATCGGTTGACTGCCCTGTCGACCCGGAACGATGCCTGCCGAACGGCTTCCCGGCCGTTCGACAGGACGCGCGACGGCTTTGTGCTCGGCGAAGGCGCAGGCATATTGATTCTAGAAGAGCTCGAGCACGCCCGGACGCGCGGCGCCAACATTCTGGCGGAAGTCATCGGCTACGGATCGACCGCCGACGCCTTTCGAATCACCGATCTGCACGAAGAAGGGCGCGGCCCGATCGCAGCCATGCGGGCGGCGCTGAGTGCCGCGGGCGTCGATCCCGGTGAGGTTGATTACGTTTCCGCCCACGGAACCGGAACGGAAGAGAATGACAAGATAGAGACACTCGCGTTGCGCACCGTGTTCGGGCCGCACGCCGACACGATCGCCGTCAGCAGCATCAAGAGCATGATCGGCCATTTGATCGCCGCGGCCGGCGCCGTGGAGCTGATCACGTGCGTCCTGGCGATTCGCGATGGCGTCGTTCCGCCGACCATCAACTACAGCCACGAAGACCCCAATTGCGGCCTGGATTACGTCCCCAACCAGTCACGTCGCAAAGACGTGCACATCGCCTTGTCCAACAGTTTCGGCTTCGGCGGCCAGAACGATACACTTTTGATCAGAGCATACGAAGCGTAGCGCAGCCGCCTTCGGTCGGGTGGCCGCCGAGACGTAGCGGAGGGCCGCTGCGCTACACCCGTGGTTCGGGTGGGAGACTTTCCGGTTCCATCGGTGCCATGTAGTGGCACTGTGTGCTGGCCTGCGGCGTGTCGGCTGGCAGGGTTACGGTCCAATCGCCACCCACTGGCGGTGGGCATCGCGCTCAAAGCGAATGACCGGGTTCTTGCGGCGGACCAGTTCGGCGTTGCGGCCGTTGATGCGCACGATCACCAGCCGATTCCAGCGAATCGCGATCCGAGACGTGTCGACCGAAAACGCTTCGACGTCGTGGGTGTCGATGGTGATCCGATTGCGCTGCGCGTCGAACGAGGCGGTCGCCCAACCGCCCGGCGCGGTCTTGCCGGTCGCTAAGACGACCAACCACGGCGGCGTCGGGTGGTCCGGCAGGCGGGCTAGAAGCCGTTTCGTCGCTTCGGGTTCGTGATGTCCCGTCGCGTCGGCGGAGGCGGCATCGGCATCGCGCGCTGCTTCTGCCACCTGCTTCGGCGGCGGCGTCGGTTCAGCGGGCCGCATATCGGGCGATGGATCGGCCTCGTGGCAGCTTACCCCCGCAAGCAGCAGGCAAACCGCCAGCGCGACAGAATTCGCGGTAGTCTGTTCGGACGCCATCATGGGCTTCCTCTCGCGTGCGTGACCGATTCGACGGCGGTCACTTTTCGGAAATCCAATCTCAGAGCACCTGGCGCAAGCCTGGTGACAATCCGCCGCGCGGGTTGGCTGCTTGCAGCGGAAAAGTCCGCGGGCTTGCGCCCGCGGCTCTGATTCGAGCATCTGGCGCAAACCCCAGAGCGCCTGGCGCAAGGCTGGTGACATTTTACCGCGCGTGCCGCGAGCGCGTTTTGGGCTTGATTGCCAAATACCGCCGCTTATTGTACCGTCGCATCGCTGGAAAGGACGCATGAGGCCATGGGAAAAAACGATTCGGTCATTCGTTCGACGACGATTCTTGCCGTTCGCCGCGGCACTCACGTCGCCATCGGCGGGGACGGACAGGTCTCGCTCGGTCCGACCACGCTCAAGCACGACGCCCGCAAGATTCGACCCTTGGCCGACGGGACGGTGCTTTGCGGATTCGCCGGCTCGGCCGCCGACTCCTTCGCCCTGCTCGAGCGGTTCGAGGCCGAGCTTGAAAAGCACAATAAGAACGTCCGCCGCGCCGCGATTGAATTGGCCAAGCAATGGCGAACCGATCGGGCGCTGCGGCGATTGGAGTCGTTGCTGGTGGTGGTGTCCGCGGATGCTACGTTGATGATCGGCGGTTCCGGCGACGTGATCGAGCCGACCGACGGCGTCATCGGCATCGGCAGCGGCGGCAACTTTGCCATCGCCGCCGCGCGGGCTCTTTTGGAGCATACGGAGTTGTCGGCGCGCGACATCGTGGAGCGGTCGCTCAAGATCGCCGCCGATATTTGTGTCTACACCAATCAAAACATCACCGTGGAAACCCTCGAATCCTGAATCGACCGACCAAGCCCATGACCGAACTCACCCCGAAACAGACCGTCGAAGCGCTCGACAAGTACATTATCGGTCAAGCGGCCGCCAAGCGCGCCGCCGCCATCGCCATTCGCAATCGATGGCGCCGCCAGCAGCTACCCGAAGACCTCCGCGAAGAGGTCGGCCCGAGCAACATGATTCTCATTGGGCCAACCGGCGTCGGGAAGACGGAAATCGCCCGTCGGCTCGCCAACTTGGTCAACGCCCCCTTTATCAAGGTCGAAGCCACGAAGTACACCGAAGTCGGCTATCACGGGCGAGATGTGGAAAGCATGATCCGCGATTTGGTCGAGCTGGCCGCGCACATGGTGCGCGAGGAGCAAACCGAGGTCGTTCGGTGCGAGGCGGAGCGGCTCAGCGAGGAGCGGCTCATCGACGTGCTCATGCCGCCGACCGAGTTTGACCGCGAAGACACTTCGGCCGTGAGCGAAACCGCACAACGCCGGCAGCGCAATCGCGAGAAGATCCGTCTGCAACTGCAAAGCGGCGAGTTGGATGAACGCATGGTCGAGCTGTCCATCGAGTCCAAAGTGGCGGCGGGGGGCATCGTGGCCACGATGGGTATGGATCAAGTCGATCCGGACATGCAGAACTTTCTCGAACGCATCATTCCCGCGCAGACGCAAACGCGCTCGCTTCCGCTGAAGGACGCTCGTAAGATCATCTTCGAGCAGGAATGTGAGAAGCTGATCGACCGCGAGAAGGTCAAGGAGACGGCCGTGCGGCGCACGGAAAGCAGCGGCATGGTTTTTCTCGATGAGATCGACAAGCTCGCGGCTCCGTCGCAATCCCACGGGCCGGACATTTCGCGGCAGGGCGTACAGCGCGATCTACTGCCGATTATCGAGGGGTGCACGGTGAGCACGCGTTACGGCCCCGTCAAGACGGATCACATTCTCTTCATCGCGGCCGGGGCGTTTCATGCCGCCAAACCCAGCGACTTGATGCCCGAATTGCAGGGTCGCCTGCCCAACCGGGTCGAGCTCGAGGCCCTGACGCGCGATGATTTCGTGCGCATCCTCACCGAGCCGCAAAACGCGCTGACGAAGCAACAGGTCGCGCTTCTTGCCACCGAGGGCGTCTTTGTTGAGTTTACCGATGGTGCGATCGGGGCGTTGGCGGACACGGCCTATCAGGTCAACCAGTCCACGGAAAACATCGGCGCGCGGCGGCTGACCACGGTCATGGAAAAGCTTATGGAGGAGATCAGCTATTCCGCTCCGGAACGCAACGGCGAGACGATCCAAATCGACGAGGCCTACGTCCAATCCCGCCTCGCGGAAATCAGCCAGGACAACGACCTGAGCCGATTCATCCTGTAGATTGGCAAGGTCGCGTGCTCCGATCAGCGCCGCAGACGCAAGCCTGCGGACATTCGCTCGGCAGCGCCGCGAACCTCGCGGCAGGTGTCACCAGGCTTGCGCCAGGTGCTCTGAAAGACGCCCGCCGAAAGTGTTAGGCACGCGGTCGCCCGCGCGAGGCCGGGGCGCCGCGCGGGCTGAAGCCCGCGGCGGGGCGCATCTAACCCTCAGGTCGTTGGTTGTCAGCCGTGTGGTACCTCACAAACTGATGGCGCCGCGCACCGGCAGATTCGAGCGTGACCAAGCCCTCACGCCGTGCCAAGCATGTCTTGAGGGGGCGACTCAGGTCTCCGTGGCCCAGCCGCCCTCGCCGGGCTGGTTACCCGAGCACAGTGGGGGGCTGCTGTGCCACAGGGGATACACCAACAGATCAGCGTTGCCCCAGCGTCAGAACTCGCCGCGATCGCGCGGGCGACCTTGACCCGGGCCTCGGCTGCGTCGTCGCCTGAAGGGTTCCGGCGGGTCGTTTTTCATTTTCTCCAGTGTGGCTTCGAAGCGTTCGCGTTGCTGCGCGTCGAGCAGTTCCAGGACGGCTTGTTGCAACTGCTTGATCTGCTCCTCCCGATCACCCGGTGCGGGCTGAGCTTGATCGCCGTTCTTCCCATTCGGTGCGGCGTCACGGCCCGGGTTGCCGGAGCCTCCGGGGCGACGACCTGGATTGAAACGAGCCCGAAAATCCCGCATCATCTGCATGACCTCGCGACGCTGATCCTCTGACAGATTAACCTCCGGGCTGAACAGCGCGCGGCGGAATGCCATCAACGGTCGGCCGCGTCCGCCCCGCCCGATCCGAATGCCCGCCTTACGCACGAGTCCGCGAAACTCCGAGCGTTGCGAATCGTTTAGTTCGTCGTTCACTTTTCGGAGAAAGCCGACGATGCGCACCGGCTGTGGCGCGCCTCTCCGGCTGGCGCCGAGCACGCGCCCGAGTTCTTGCCGCAACTGGCGGGCCCGCTGTCGGTCTCCGGCTTTGCGCGCCTCCATCAGCGCTTTTTGGAGGTCGCGTGCCTCATCGAGTTTTTCTTGGCGCGCGTCGGCACCCTGTGCTTCGGCGTGGACGGCCTTGAGCCGGTCTATTTCCTCGTCGAACAACTCCGAGATGGTTTCTTTCTGGTCGGCGTCCAGTTCCAACGTCTCCCACATCAGCACCTTGAGCTTGGGTAGCTTGCGGGCCAGTTCCAGGGGCGTGTCTGGCGCCTGACTCCGCGGTCGTCGTCCGGGCCGACTCGGCCGATCGATCCGGCCGACTCGCCCCGGACGGCCAGCTTCGCCCGCGTTGTGATCTCGCCGGGCTGAATCCATGGTGGCTGGCGGTTGGGTATCCTCGGTATCGGGTGATTGGGCCGCGGCCGGGTTCATTGTGGGCATGATCAAGGCCAAAGGGGCAATCAGTGCGAGACACGATCTTTTCATCTGACCAAACTCCTGATAGAAGCGCAGCAATTCGGATGGGGGACGCGCTCAGTCGGAATCCTCATGGCCCGCGTCCTTCGTAGCACGAGGCCGCAAGGCATTGTGCATCGCGAGCACCCAACCGTTGCAGGCCGCAATCAGGACGCGGGCAACGTGCCCGCGCTACTGGATCCCGGCGGCCCTGCGCTTCTGTGTTAGGTACAACGACGCAATACGTCAATGATTGCATGGCGTGTTCGGTTCATGGCCGATCGGGCTGGTACCCGGAGGAGCTATGGCGTTGGCGGAGCGGAAGCCGGGGCCGGCCTTCAGGAGCCCGCCGCCAAACCGATGGTTTTCGGTACTTCAGTTGGCCGATGGCGGGTTTGACCGAGCCAAAACGCGAAAGAGAAGGGGCTCGGTGGATGTCGTATTTGGCGATACGGTGGGATGGCCCGTCGCCTGCGGTGGGCCGGTGCCGAAGGGGGGGAATGGGAACCGCCCCGCAATCGTCGGGGTCCGTCCGATCCGTCCGGTCCATCGGGCTTGCTTCGGCGCATCGACGGTTCCCTTGGGGATTCCTCTGTGACCATCGTGTCGTCTGCGGCTAAACTCCTCCTTGCCCCAAGCGTTGCGGCGTTGAATCGTTTGGCTCCAGAGCCCGTTCGAGCCATACCGTGGGATTGGCGTTGCCTTTTGGAGAATTGGGCTTCATGCATTTGCTGACGATAATCGCCTTTGCCGTTTTGATATTGGAGGGAGATGATCCGGGGCAATGGTGCATCGTGGACCCTGGGGAGCGGGCTCTAACGCTGTTGGCGGGTCTGGGGCCGTTTTTGGTGCTCGTTTTTCTCGGGTGGGTGGTCAATCGCCGAGGGCTCGGCCTGCTGGCCTCCGGTCGCAAGAGCGCGGACCACGTACACCAGTTCCTCAGTCGATCCGGCTTTGCCTTGCGCTTGGCTGCAACGGTCGCCTTTGCCGGCGCCGTATTGCTGACCAATTGGAGTGGCCTCTTCGGTGTGGGCACGAACCGGCCCGGGTTGCAAATCCTCAACGATCTTGTGGCGTTGCTCCCGTACGCGCTCACGCTCGTGCTTCTTTGGGTGGTGACCTATCCGGTAGAGTCGGCCCTGCGGGAACGCGAATTCTCGCGTGAGCCGGCCGCCAACGACGATCGGCACGGGCGTCTGAAACTGCGCCGATACCTGGACTTTAACATCCGCCACCACCTGCTCGTCGTCGGCGTGCCCATGACGTTGATTCTTGTGGCTGCCGACGTGATTCGCGCGTACGAGGCGGAGCTTGCGCGGTCGTTGGGGCTACCCTGGGCCGGCGACATTCTGCTGGGGGTGGTGGCCGCGGTTATGTTTGTGGTCGCCCCGTTGATTCTGGTTCGAATCTGGCGGACGGAATCGCTTCCCGCCGGGCCGTTGCGGCGTCGGCTTGAGCGCATCTGTCAGCGTATCGGCCTGCGTTGCCGTGATATCCTGATTTGGAAAAGTGATGGCACGATGATCAATGCAGCGGTCATGGGGCTGATTCCGGGCGTACGCTATGTCATGCTCTCCGACGCCTTGCTCGAAACGATGACCGACCGACAAGTCGAGGCGGTATTCGGTCACGAGGCCGGACACATCTGCCGCCGTCACATCCAGCGGTTTCTCGTGTTTGCGTTTGTGGGCTGGCTGTTTGTCGCCGGTTTGATGGAGGGGATGGCGGTGTTGGCGATACGGTCTGGCCATGCGACGGCGGGCGTACTCTTTGTGATTCAGGGTTTGGGCGTCGTTTCGACCCTGTTGTTCTGGGGGATCGGGTTTGGCATGCTCTCGCGTCGATTCGAGCGGCAGGCTGATCTCTTTGGGGCCCGCTGCGTGACGGCCAATGGCGATGCGTGCACGGTTCCTTGCAGCGTTCATCTGGAAGCGACGCGCAGCCGAGACGCTGATGCGATCTCGCCGCACCCCGATCGCGTGTGCGCTACCGGTGCCGAGGTGTTCGCCTCTGCGCTGGATCGCGTAGCGCTGCTCAACGGAATCCCGCACGAGGAACGCAGTTGGCGGCATTCGTCCATCGGAAGCCGGATTCGGCTGCTTATGGCGTTGGCGGGTGATCCGGCGTTGGCCGAGCGCTTCGAACGCTCCACGCGCCGGGTCAACAAGTTGCTCCTGACGCTGGCGGTGACCGGTGCGCTGGCCGTTGTGGTGTACTGGGTGATGGTTTCCATGCCGGCCATTCTGCGGTTGCAGGCTGGTCAATTGTGAGCAAGCATGGTATCACGATGACAGATGGCGACCGAGCGGGCTGTCCTGTCCTGTCGCGGTCCGTCCTTGGCAGGCCAATGTTTCGCCTTGCGCAGCCACAGCCTGTCCTATCTTGCTTGTATCCGGGTTTGAAGCCCGCGGAACCCGCCGGGGCGTCGGGCCCGCTGACACACGGCACCGTGCAAGCGTTAAGCTGCGGCTGGGAATAGGCAATGCACGCGGCTCGAAGTCGGCTGGGATAAGAATGGTCGAGGCAACGAATGATCGCAGCGCGGGAGCATCGATGTCGGCGAAGATTATAGACGGGAAAGCGCTCGGCACGCGCATCAAAGAGGAAGCGTCCGCTCAGGTGCGTGCGCTGACCGATCGAAACGTTCGCGTGAGCCTCCACGCGGTGATCGTCGGCGACCCGACGGCCGCAGGCATCTATGCCCGGTCTCAACAGAGGCGATGCAGCGAAGTCGGCATCGAATACCGGTTGCATACATTGCCGGAAGACAGCGCGGAATCGGATATCCGCGCGCTGCTCAAGCGTCTCAACGACGATTCCAGCGTCACGGGCATCGTGCTGAATCTGCCGCTTCCCGATGGGATCGACACGCCGGCGATGCAGTACTGCATTGATCCGTACAAGGACGTCGAAGGCGTTAACCCGTCCAACATCGGGTTGCTTTTTTACGACAATCCCATCGTGGCGCCGTGCACGGCACTGGCGGTGATGGAAATCCTTAAGGCGGCGGACGTCGAGCCGCGCGGGCTCAACGCGACGGTGGTCGGTCAGGGCGAAATAGCGGGCCGTCCGATGTCACTGTTTCTGTTGCACAAGATGGCCACCGTGACCTGCTGCCACATCGCGACGCGCGACCTGATGGAGCATACGAAAAATGCGGATTTGCTGATCGTGGCGGTGGGTAAGCCCGGCTTGATCGGCCCCGAGCACGTCAAGCCCGGTGCGGTGGTGATCGACGTCGGCATCAATACCGTTACGGCAGCGGACGGGGCGCGTCAGGTTGTCGGAGACGTTGCGTTCGAGGCGGTATGCGAGGTGGCGGGCGTGGTGACGCCGGTGCCCGGCGGCGTAGGGCCGGTCACGGTGGCGATTCTGCTGCGTTCGGCTGCGGAGGCGGCCGGCAAACAACTCGCGACGCCGCGGCGATTGGAACATTGATCGGCGGCGGGCGTTGAAGTCGCCTGAAGTGCCGCGGAGGCGGACCGAATGAATCCGGCCATGTTTGTCTTGGGGTTGGCGCTGGCGGCTGTTGGGTCGGGTGAGCGCGCTCCGGCGTCCGTGCGGCCGCCGATATTGGAGGTAATTCCCGCCGAGGCCCGTGCGGTAGTCGTGGTTCGTGATTGGCCCGCGGCGCGGGAGAAGTTGGCATCGTTGCACGTGGCCGCGTTTGCCGCCGTGAATCCGCCGTTTTCGGCGGTGTTGCGCGGTCTGGCGATTGTCGACGGGCTTGACGAACATGGGGCGATCGCGGCGGTGTTGATGCCGGCCGGCGACGAAGACGAAATGGCCGCTGCCGATGGGCTCTTGCTCGTGCTGCCCACGGTAGATGTTGCTCATCTGATGACACTGTGGGAGCCCGAGCCGCTGGAGGATGGGGCGTACCGCATTCGCTTGATGGGCCGGGAAAGTTTTCTGGCGGGCGTGAACGGTTACGCCATCATCGGCCCGAGCCTGGAGGTGGTTCGGGCGGCCGCCCACCCGCCCCGTTCGCTCGCGTTGCGCCTGCCGTCGAACCTTAAGGATCTGTTGGGGCGTTATGACGTTGGGGTGTGGATCGATGCACAAGCCGGTACGCTGGACGGCCTTTTGGCCGCACCGGAAGAATCGGCGGCATGGTGGGTTCGAGCCGGGGCGTGGTTGTTCGGGGAGCATCGCCAGATCATGGCCGGCGTGCGGTTCTTGCCCGATTCGATCAGCGTGGAAACCTACCTCGAGCCGACGGATCCGATTCATGCGGCGCTGACGGACACCAACGCGCCGCTGTTGATCGGACTGCCCGAGGGTGACCATGCTTGGGCATTTTCAATGGTCAACGATGATCGTGGGTCGTCGATGGCCATGCTGCATGGGGCGCTCATCGCGGCCTTGGTGCAAGGGGGTTGGCTTGATTCGTCGCGGGCATCGGAGTTGGCATCGCAGCTCGCGTCGATCGGGAGGCGGACCCAGCGCGTTCTGTGGTTCGCCGGCGCGCCCGATCCGCCCGCGTTTGAAGCCGCCGGCGTCTGGCGTGCCCGCGGTACGGCGGGGATGCTTTTGGGCGAGATTCGTTCACTCGTGCGATTCATGCAGAGCGGGTCGGCGGCCGACGAGCGGATCAATCGGTTGCTGGCCTCGTTGGTTTATCGTCGGGCGGTTGAGACGATCGACGGCGTTGTCGTGGATCAAGTGGCGGTCGATTTTACCGACGGCGAGCCGACGGAATTTGGGTCGGTCAAACGTCTATTGGGTCCGGAAGGGTTGTTGGTGCGTGTGGGCGTCGTGGACGATCGCCACGTCGTGGTTTCTTTGGGCGGCGGCGCTCGAAGGTTTCAAGCGATCGTTGCGGCCGTGCGGCGAGGGGCGGATCCTGTGCGAGCCCGCGCTGCGATGGATGCGGTGGCAATTCATCTGCCGGCCGGGCGTACGTTGGCGGCGTATTTGTTTCCGGCTCGAATGGTGACGTTGCTTGAGGCGTGGGGATGCGCCTGGCGAACGCAGGACGCTGTTTATGAATTCGCGGCCTCGCCGGTTCCGGTGGGCGCGACGCTGAGCACGGAAGGCGCAGGGTTGTTGTGGCGGGTGGTGGTCCCTGCGGATGTGCTGCAATCGTTGAAGCGGCGCGAGCCGGGTCAACCCGGCGCCGCCGACGGAAAGAACAGCCGTAGTTAAGGTGGTTGGCTTCATGTCGTTGGAATTGGATGAGGTGACGTGCCGGTTGTTGGGGGTGCTGATCGAAAAGGCGCTGACAGGCAGCGGCGTCTATCCACTGACGCTCAATGCCTTGCTGGCGGGGGCGAATCAAAAGCAGAACCGCGATCCGGTTATGGAGCTGACGGAAAAGCAGGTAGCGCAGGGGGTTTTTCGGTTGCAGCGGTGTCAACTCGTGCGCCAAGCGCCGCCGAGCGCCGGGGCGCGGGCGAATCGATTCGAACACAACGCCGTCGAAAAGCTCAAGTGGGATCGTAGAGAGCAGGCGGTCATGGCGGAACTGATGCTGCGTGGCCGGCAAACATTGGGAGAGATTCGCAATCGGGCGATGCGCATGGCGCCGATTCCTGATCTCGCGGCGGCCGGGGCGATTGTGGCGGGTTTGCAGCAGTGCGATCCACCCTGGGTTGAAGAGTTGCCGCGCGAGCCGGGCCGGTCGGTGCCGAGGTTTCGGCATCTTTTGATGCGCGAGGATCACGGGCCGGGCGAAGGCGGCGTCGGGTGGGTTGCCCCGGCCCATTCGGGCGAAGGCGGTGCGGCTGACCCTTCGGTCGTCGTGGAACCGCAAGGTGATGCCGGTGTACAATCAAGGCTGAGTCTTTTGGAAGATCGTGTCGCGGCCTTGGAGCGGGCGATCCAAGGGCTCAGCGCGGCCGGCGGTGGATGAGGAAACGGTACATGCGGGACGCGTCGTGGGCGGCTTGATGCCGTGTTGACCATGCGGGTCCGGTCGGCCGGCCTTGCGGCGCGTATGCGAAACGGATGGATGACAGTAGCATTGGAGTTTTACTGGGAGGACGAATCATGACTTTTCGACCTGAGGACGAGCCCACTTTTTCTATGCGCAATCTGCAGGATGAGCTCAATCGTGTTATGGAGCGGATCTGGCAGGGCGGGGCGTCGGTCGGCGCGATGACGGGTTTGCTGCGTGTGCCGCTGATCAACCTGTATGAATTCGCCGACCGCTACGTCGTCATGGCTGAGGTGCCTGGATTGGCGGGCGACGCGGTGGATGTGACTTACCTGGACAATGCCCTGACCTTGAAGGGTAGCTTTCCGGCGCCGTTCGGTGACGATGCGGAGTGTACCGCTTTGAAGATCGAGCGACGAGCGGGCAGCTTCAACCGAAGGATCGAATTGTCCGTGGCGATCGATCCCGACGGGATCTCCGCCAAATGCAAAAATGGATTGCTGTGCGTCGAGGTCAAAAAGGCCGTCTCCGCAAGCCCGCGCGCCGTTAAAGTGGAAGCCGACAGCGAGTAGCGGGAGGCTGCACGGATGTGGGCCATAAGATTATGAACTCATTGCCCCAGGCACTTGGTGCCGCCGATACGCTTACGTTTGACTGTTACGGTACGCTGGTCGATTGGCGGGCGGGGGTCGAATCGGCCCTGCTCAGCATGTTCGGTTCGTCGATCATCCATTGCATGCACGAGGTTCATGCGGCCTTTGTCGATGCGGAGAAAGAAATCGAGGCC
>JBHHUB010000035.1:0-26000 GCA_046753625.1 Phycisphaerae bacterium
TCCCGTTGATTTTGGTGAGCGTAATATGTGGCTGCTCGTCGGTCACGTGGGAGCACTCCTGCCGGGGTACCGCTTGAAATCGTTCTTGCGAATCCATAAAGTCTAGTTGCGACCATTGCCGTGTCAACCGATGAGGCCGGCGACCGGTCGGCCGCACCGCACCGAGGGCGGGGGTTGGCCTGCCGCAAGCTGCGGGTTCCGCTTGGGCGACCCCTGCAATCAGGCCCGCCCTGGCTGGGCTGCCAGCTTCAGCATCTGCCGACAGCAGAAGATCTGCCGACGAACGGGGAACGAGAACGAAATGGATTTCGGCACCACGGACGCAAGGGATGTCGTAGCGGGCCGCAAGCGCTTTCCCTGGCTGGCCGCGGGTTGCATTCTCCTCCTGCTGCCGTCGAGTGCGTGGGCCTGGGGGCCGGTTACGCACGTGGCTATCGGTGGATCCGTGTTGGATGCCGCATCCGTGCTTCCCGCCGCCGTCGCCGCCATCCTCTACCGCTATCGGGGTTCCTACCTCTACGGGTGTATCGCGGCCGACATCGTGTTTGCCAAGCGCCTTAGTAAGGTCAAGCAATTCTGCCACCACTGGTCCACGGCCTTTGGGCTACTCGAGGTCGCTGATTCCGACCGGGATCGGGCTTTTGCCTACGGTTATCTGTCGCATCTTGCCGCGGACACGGTCGCGCACGGGAAATTCGTTCCGCGGCAGGTGTTGATGAGCGGGACTTCGGTCAGCTTCGGCCACCTGTTTTGGGAGCTGCGCGCCGATGCGACACAGGCCGGCGCGCCGCAAGCGGAGTTGAAGGAACTGATCGCGGCCGATCAGGACGATCATCACGCGGCGCTGGCTCGGCGCATTACGGACACCTTCCTCCCCTATGATTTCAACCGCATCGTGTTCGACCGCATGAACGCGCTGGCAGCCCACGAAGCGTTCCGGCGGCGCGTGGACCGCTGGGGCCGCTCGCTCAAGGGGCGGCTTTCGGGCAAGCTCCTGCGGGCCTACAGCGAGGAATGTGTGGACCGGACCCTGGCAGTCCTGACGGAAGGTAGGCGGTGCGCATTGCTCCGCGAGGACCCCAACGGAACGTCCGCGCTGATGCAACTGCGCGTGCAGCGGCGCGACTTGCGGCGCATGCGGCGGCGTGGTCTGTCCGTGGCGCGGCGCCTGAAGGAATCAACCAAAGCCCTGGCGCCGGCCGAACCCAGCTTCCCGCGACCGACGTAATCTCTTCTTGAAGTGCGAATTGAATCAAGCTGCGTCACGCCCGGTCCCAGAGGGTCGATCGCCCCGACGAAACAGACGTGGACGGCGTCTGCGATACGGACGATTCCCGCGGCAGAAAAAACGCGGCCGTATCAGGTTTCGAGGACAGGCAAGGGGAGGTTGATAGGGACGACGTCGTCGATCGGATCATCGCCTAGCCGGTCCAATGAACGCGTAAGGGGGCGTACCGCTGCCGGGTGTACGGCGTTGGCGCTACCGGGAACCGGGACCGCCGGTTGCGGTACCAGCGAGGCGATGTTCGCCATAGCCGGAGCGGCTGCCCGATCCAGTGATGGAGGCATGGTCGGCACGGCTTCTTCCGCAAACAGGTCGGCGAAGCGCGCCTTAAGTCTGCTCCACCAGGAACGCTGGTCTTTGATTTGGCCCAGGGCGGGGTTGGGCGTCATCAACACCCAATGGTAGAACCGCCGCGTCAGGAACTTGAAATGGCGCCAGGATCGCACCGCGAGCAGGATGCGGATCAGGATGCGCGGTCGCAGATGGAATCGGAGGAACGCAATGCGTTTGAGGTTCATCAGCTCTTTGCGGGTCATGCCCTTGGGGACGTACGCGGCCGACATGAAGAGGAAGTGGTCCCAATCGACTTTTTCGATTTCGCCGTCCGCAACGAGTCGCGCGTGGCTGGTCGTGCCGGGCAGCGGCAGGTAGGTAAAGTAATTGGCGCGGAGCAGATCCAGCTCAAGGGAGAGGTTGACGGTGTCGCGAATGGTTTCGCGCGTCTCGCCGGGAAACCCGACGATGAAGAACGCGGCTATGTCCAGATCGTGCCGACGGATGCGCGCTACGTTTTCCCTAATCTTGGCGACCGTTGTGGATTTCTTCATCGCCTTGAGGATGCGATCGTTGCCGCTTTCCACTGCGATTGAGACGACGTAGACGCCGGCGGCTTTCATGAGTTCGAGCAATTCATCATCGAGCCAGTCCATGCGGATGCCGTTGGGCATGGCTAGCGAGATGCCGAGGTCCAGCGCGATGATCATGCGCATCACGGACTTGGCGTATTCGATATCCATGGTGAAGTTGTCGTCGACGATGTGGAACTCGCGAATGCCGTATCGATGGTAGAGCACGAGGATGAGATCGCGAACGTAGTCGACGCTGTGGTGTCGCAGTTTCTTACCCGAGATAATCGGGGCGGAACAAAATGTGCAGGAGTAAGGGCAGCCGCGCGTCGTGATGATCGGCGAGATCGGGAACTGCTCATAGAACGCGCCGTGTTGTGATTCCGGGTACGTGTCCGGGCGGATCAGATCCAGCGCGGGAAAACCCAGGCCGTCGAGATCTTCCACGAGCATTTGTGGGTTCGTCTCAGTGCGCTCGCCGTCGCGCCAGACGAGACCGGGAACGTCCGCAAACGCCCGGCTCCGTTTTTCCAGGACACCAAGGAATACGGGGAACGCAAGCTCACCTTCGCCCCCAAAGCCGAAATCCAAGTCGGCTCCGAAATCGGTCATCGCATGGTACGCGTCCGACGACATGTGCGCGCCGCCTACGACCGTCGTGATCTCCGGGTTGATACCCTTGACGATGCGGAGGATTTCTTTCGTGTTGGGAATATCGAACGTGTAGCATTGGACGCCGACCACGTCGGGGCGGGTGGCCTCGACGATTTTCCCAAGCTGCTCGGGCGTGGTGCCGTCCCGAATGCAATCGAATATATCCACATCATGGTGCCGGCGGATTTGCTGCGCCAGATAGCCCAGGCCCAGCGACGGCTGGATGTGGTCGCTGAGGTTGTTGGGTTTGACCAGAAGTACGCGCACAGATTCCCTCTCTTTGGCGTTGCACCAGGGCAACGGTTACCGATGTTTCAACGGGATTATCGGAAGCGCAGGATCGCGACTGGACAAGATTTCCTCCGCGCAAGGTTGCGTCGAGCCAAGCGCCTTGAGACGCATCAGCGGCGGTTTTTCAGTTCTATCAGGATGGGAAGAGGCCGATAACCCAAGAAGCCGATGGTTGCGGTCAGGGCAAACGGCCCATAATATAAGGGCCAAACGATGGTTTCCAGGCCGCGTCTTGTTCGAAGGCCTCTTGTCCGTAGGCCTCTTGTACGAGCTAATAACAGCACACGTCACGTGTGCGGAGGAGTTGACCGGTGACCCAGCAGGAATTTGGGAACGCGAATCTGTTTACGTCCGAGTCGGTCTCCATGGGTCATCCGGATAAGGTGGCCGATCAGATTTCCGATGCAATCTTGGACAGCTTGCTTGAGCATGACCCGGCCGCGCGAGCGGCGGTGGAAACCATGGTGGCCACCGGGCTCGTCGTCGTCGCGGGCGAGGTGACCGTCCACAACCAGGAAGCCACCAACGCGCTGGGCCGGGTCGAGGAAACGGTCCGCAATACGATCCGGCGGATCGGCTACGTCGACTCGGGCATCGGCTTTGATTATCGAAGCTGTGCCGTGCTTCGCGCGCTGCATCCGCAGTCGGTGGACATCTCTCAAGGCGTCACCGCGGGCGAGGGGCTTCACGCCGAGCAAGGCGCCGGCGATCAGGGGCTCATGTTCGGGTTCGCCTGCGATGAGACCAAGGCGCTGATGCCGCTTCCGATTCATCTCTCGCATCGGCTCGTCGAGCACCATGCCGAGCTGCGCGAAAGCGGGGCGATCGGGTGGCTTCGCCCGGATGCCAAGTCGCAGGTGACGGTGGCGTATGAAGACGGTCGCCCGACGCGAATCGAAACCGTAGTGCTTTCCACGCAGCACACCGAAGAAGCCATCGACCCGAAGACGGGAAACATGTCGGAGGCCGCAAAGAACACGATCCGCGATGAGATCATCAAACCGGTGATCCAGCGCGAGAACCCGAAGATGTGGAACGACAGCATCACGCTGCACATCAACCCGACCGGCCGATTCGTGATCGGCGGGCCGCATGGCGACTCCGGCCTGACCGGTCGCAAGATCATCGTGGACACCTACGGCGGCCGCGGTCGGCACGGCGGCGGCGCCTTTTCCGGTAAGGATCCCAGCAAGGTCGACCGATCGGCGGCCTACATGGGCCGGCACATCGCGAAGAATATCGTAGCGGCGGGGCTCGCGGGACAATGCGAGGTCCAACTCGCTTATGCCATCGGCGTGGCTGATCCCGTAAGCGTGTGCGTAGATACGTTCGGCAGCAGCGAGCTCGATGGGGCGCATCTGGGCCGGATCATTCGTGACGTGTTCCCCCTCAAGCCGGCCGAGATTCTCGATTACCTCGAGCTGCGTCGCCCGATCTACTTCGAGACCGCCCGCCACGGCCACTTCGGCCGCGAAGGGGACGCCTTCACCTGGGAGAAGGTCAACAAGGTCGACGCGCTCAAGAAGGCGGCAAAGGTGCTCCAGACGGTGTAGCGCAGCCGCCCTCGGCTGCGTTGCCCCCGCTGACAGCCGCCCTCGGCTGCGTTGCCCCCGCTGACAGCCGCCCCCGGCTGCGCTGCGTGGTCCGGACACGTCGGAGGGCCGCTGTGCTACTTGGTCAACCGCTCCACTACGTCCTTGTATTTCGCGGCCGTGTTCTTCACGATCTCGGCGGGCAGCTCCGGCCCGGGGGGGGTCTTATCCCAGGTTCCGGCCTTAACCAGCGTGGTCAGGTAGTTGCGCACGTACTGCTTGTCGAAGCTGTTCTGATCACGGCCCGGCTCGTACTGGTCTGCGGGCCAGAATCGCGACGAATCGGGCGTGAGCACCTCGTCGATCAACAGGTAGCGCCCATCCCGCTCGCCCCACTCGAACTTGGTGTCGGCGATGATGATCCCGCGGGACAGGGCGTATTCGGCGGCCTTGACGTAGATTTCGATGCTTCGGTCTCGAAGCTCCGTCATACATGCCTTCCCCACCAAGTCGCATGCCTGCTCGAAGGAGATGTTTTCATCGTGGCCCACGTCGGCCTTGGTGGCCGGTGTGAAGATCGGCTCGGGGAACTTGGCGCATTCGGTTAGCCCCTCGGGCAACCCGATCCCGCACACAGAGCCGGTGCGTTGGTAGTCCTTCCAGCCGGAGCCGGTGATGTAGCCCCGCACGACGAATTCGATCGGAACGACCTTGGTCTTTCGGCAGCGCATGGTCCGCTTGGTCAACTGGGGCAGGGCTTGCTCGAGCCCGTCCGGCGCCGCCTGGTCGATGACCTCGATGAGGTGATGCTCCACGGATTCGGCGAAGAAGTCGAACCAGAACTTGGAAATCCGCGTCAGCAAGGCCCCTTTTCCGGGAATGGCCGTCGGCAGGACGACGTCGTACGCGCTGATCCGGTCGGTGGCGACCAGCAGGATTTCGTCACCGAGATCGTAGATGTCGCGGACCTTCCCCCTTCGGACGGGGTGGGTGCTAATGCTGGTTTTCGTGAGAACGGCATGGATATCCGCAGGCATCGGAGACCTCCCGAAAAAGACGTTTCCTATCGGCCCGGCAGGGCACCTGTTGCCCCAGGCGCTGGCCGGGTAGGGCATCCAAAAAGTCGCGCACGTGTCTCGACGCATCCGCGATTGAGGCCCATAATAACAGATTCTGCCCTTGAGTCATCCGACGCGCGTTTGCCAAAACGGCTTGCCGAGGCGATAAAGGGACCGGGCCGGCTGGGTCTTAAGCCGGGTTGCTTCGGCAACCGGCAATCATAGGTTGGTACGTTTCTTTCTGAAGGCCTACCATGCTTTCCTTCGCCGTACACGACAGTGGCAACCTCGCCCCACGGACCGACTTGTCCGGTGCCTACCTGACCGGGAGCGACGATGTGCCGCTGCGCGCTGAGATCACGTTCAAAGATGGCCTGATCCAGTGCAAAAAGCGCAGTGCCGGTCCGGCCGGGCTCGTGCTGCTCTGGCCGGTCGAAGGCGTGGGCGAGGTCATGGTTCAGACCGTGCGTCTCTGCGAGCGCGACAGGCCGTACATCCTCGAGGTGGAATTGGCCCGCGGTCGATTGATGCGGATTTGCCAGAAGATCGAGGATTGGGGGCTGATCAACTACGAAGGAACCGAGGCGCTCAACGCGCAAGTGGCCCGGGCGCGCGATCTGCTCGTCAAGGCGCTCCAGGCGGATACCGCGGCCGAGGCCTCATCGGTGGGCGATCAAGCCCTCGCGCTGGCGGTGCAAGCGGCCGAGGCGCTGAGCCAATTTCACGCCTCGGTGTTCCTGGAGCGGCGCAGGCAGGCGGCCGGGTTCGCCAAGCGCGTCTTGGGGTGTAGCGTTGATCTGGATCAGTCCGTGGATTTGGTGCACAAGCGGTTGTCCGAGGCCGTGGATTTCGTCACCGTGCCCATCATTTGGCGCGACATCGAGCCGAGCGAGCAGACCTTCAACTGGAAGCCGCTCGATACGTGGGTAGAGGCGCTGACGAAGCTGCACATTCCGATCAAGGCTTCGGCCTTGCTCTCTTTTCACGAGCGCAACATTCCGGATTGGCTCTATATTTGGGAGCACGATTTCGACACCATACGCGATCTTGCGTTCGAGCATGCCCGCCGGGTGATCAATCGCTACGGTCGCTACATTCAGGTGTGGGACGTGATCAGCGGGATCCATGCCACGAATTGCTTCACGTTTGGCTTCGAACAGTTGATGGAGCTGACACGGATGGCGGCGGCGCTGACCAAGCAGGCGGCCCCGCGCAGCTTGGCCATTGTCAACATCATTGCGCCGTGGGGGGAATACTACGCGCGCAATCAGCGGACCATTCCGCCGCTGCTCTATGCGGAAATGGCCGTGCAAAGCGGCGTGAATTTTGATGCGCTCGGGCTTCAGTTTTGCTTCGGTGCCCCGGCCGACGGCACGCACGTCCGCGATATGTTTCAGGTTTCGTCGCTGATTGACGCATTCGCCAAACCAGGCAAACCGTTGCACATCACCGGCGTGCAGGTGCCCTCCCACACCGACGCGGCGGCCGATAGACAAGGGTCCGCCCGGCCATCCGACGGCGGTCGCTGGCACGGCGCCTGGAGCGAAGAAGTTCAGGCACAATGGCTGGACCGCTTTCTGGAGGTTGCGCTGAGCAAGCCGTTTGTCGAAACGGTCTCGTGGAACGGATTGACCGACCACCAGGACCATCCCGTACCCTACGGAGGATTGCTCAACTCGGGCCTCGCTCCGAAGCAGGCGTACCTACGCCTTCAGGCGTTTCGGTCGCACTTGCGATCAGGCGATAAGACGGGGTAACGCTTCTCGATGCCGACGACCCGTGCCACAGGATCAAGCCGGGTATCTGGAATGCACGCGAACCCCGATTCGATGGGGGCGCTGGTCGCCGTTACGGGCGTCTGTTTTTTCATCTGTTTTTTTCGCCTCGGCTGGCCCGCCGCCCCAACGGCGCTGCCCGGGGCGCTTCAGGATCGAATCGATCCCAATCGGGTCGGCTGGGCCGATCTTGCCCTGCTTCCCGGAATCGGAGAGGTCAAAGCGACCGCGATCGTGGCATTTCGCGAGCGGCAGCGGCAGTCCCAAGGCCACGGCGCGATTCGGGCCTTTACCACACCCGCCGATCTGCGGGTCGTGCGCGGCATCGGACCCAAGACCGTGCAGCGCATCGCGCCCTATCTACGATTCGAATGACATCGGCCGGCCTGTTTTCGCTTCGCCGTCCGGGTCGGTGCGCAGAGCAGCTCCTCGCGCCGGTCGGGTGGGAGGATGGCCACGCCGATCCGAATGATGTCGTCGAGCGGGGCGCGGGATACTTCCAGGAACGTAGCCAGCAACCGGCCCCGATCGGCAACGGGGGCGTTTTGGTAACGCCGGAGAAACTCCTCAGCGCTGGCTTGGCGCAACTCGCTTTCCAGCGCTGCGTCGATCGGCAGCTCGCCGCCCGATGGCGTAGCGCGCTTCTTGCGAAGCAGAGCCTCGAATTCCGGATCCGCTTCAAGTTTTCCACGAATCCGTTCATGGATTTGCCGGTCGCAGTCGGCCACTCGAGCGTACGAAGAGCGGGTCTGACGGGCGATTTGCCGCATCGGGGTGCGGCGCGATTCGTCCGGCATTTGGTAGCGTTGCTCCACCAGCGCCCGGACGAGGGCTTCGCGGTCGCCGCGCTGTGTGGTTTTTCGGGCGAGCACGTAAGCCGCCTCTCTGACGGCCCGGTCATATTTCTCACGCAATCGCGAGCCGACGGTTTCGCACGTGCCGTCCGGATGCGATTCGTGCCATGTCGATGTCATAAACAAGGTCTGCTCGTCGCTCATCGCGTAGACCTTCGGACGCGCAGCAGGACGCAGCGCGGCGGCCTGGTGGAACCGCGCATCGGGCCGTGCGCGCTTGCGCGGAGGCGGGACGTACACGCATGAAAACCGGCGCTGCAACGCGCGGTTTACCGCATTGTGAATGCGCGGCAGCGCGTACGCGGCGAAGGGAATCCCACGGCTTGCGTCAAACTGGATCGCCGCCTGGATCAGCCCCAGGCAGCCTTCCTGGAAAAGATCGTCCCGTTCCCGTTCGCGCGTGGGTTTGATGATGCCCAGCCCATGCCGGCGCAGATGCACGCCGATCAACCCGAGATTCTCCTGAACCAACCGCCGCTGAACCTCCGTAAGCCGAGGCAGCAAATCGTACACATCCGACATGAGGGCGCCCCCCGAAAAGCCATGACCACGGTCATCCCTCTCCACCGGACGCGACCACGCCCGACGGCCGAACAAATACCAAACCGCTAAGGCGGCGTCAAGTGCCACGCGTCGGCCTGACGACGTGGCGATCGCCCCGCTGATCTGGCTTGACGACTACATGCCGACCTTCCCTGGCTGATGGGGGTTTGGGTCCGAAAATAATGGCATTGGGCGTCGCTGTGGGTCGGATCCGTGACCCTTTCAGTTGGATCGGTGCGCCGAGTCAGCGCCGCGGGCGCCGGCCCGCAGACCATTTGCGACAGGATGTCACCGGGTCGGCGCCAGGTGCGCTGGGGCGTCACCGGGCCGGTCGGCATCACGCCTACCGCTCGGCGATAAGGCGCAGGGTGGATCGGGCGTAGCCCAGCAGCTTCATGAGGTCCACCCCCTCGTCGTCCGGGTTGTTCCAGCCGATCGATAGGGCGAAATGGCTGCCCTTGTTGGTCGTAAGCAGCCAGGTGAGATTAAGCACACCCGGTTCCGATCCGCCTTTGAAGCCCATGTAGGCAAATCGAGATTTCATTGGCCCCACGCCCGGATTGACCGCCAGAATGTCCAGTGCCTGACGGTCGCCCTTGCGCCGAAACCAATCCATGGCGCGGCAGAGATCGGCCGCGGAGGCGAACCACTCCACCGTATCGATGGCGATGGGCGTTCCGTCGGGAAAGGTCACTATGTCTTCCAACGCTATTTTCCTTACCCGATTCTTCAAGATTTCGCGACGCCGCTTCCGGTTGACCTTGACGTAGTCCGCGAGGAGCGCCGGGTGGCTCTTGAGTGCAAACATCTCCAACGTGGTGAGCATGGGCCAGGACTGCTCTGGATGGGCATGACCCATGATCGCTAGCTGTTTTTCGACGTTTTTGCGCCTCAGGAATCGGAGCAGATGATCTGCGGCCGTGTTGTCGCTGATGGAAATCATCTGCACCGCCAAGGTGTGCACCGTCACCGGCGAGCCCACGGGCCAGTCTTGCAAGACTCCGGACGGGAGGGAGGTGCGCTTCTTCTTGAGTTTGAGCACTTTTTCCCAGGGCTGGCCCGATTCGATGACGGTGCCGAGCAGATAGAGCTTGAACGTCGAGCCGATCGCCAGCGATGCGTTCTCATGCAGCGCCTGAATGACTTCGATCTCCTTACCCAAGCGAGCGAGTTGGAAATTCACTCGTCCGGGTAGCTTCTCCAGCTCCTTGAGGATCGATTCGATATCCTTGGCGGATGCGACCGGTGCGCCGAAAAGAATGCCCGTGATCTTGGGGGGTTTGCTCTTCGTGATTACCAGCGTCAAGGGTATCTCGGTACCCTTCTTGAATGTCAGCGTAAAGACACCGTTTTCGTCGGACTGTCTCGATGCCGGTGTGACGCCGGTGATCGACCCGTATTCGTCGTGCAGGCTCTTGAATATCTCGAGCAGCTTGGCCGTCGAGACCTGCCGCAGCAAGGAGGCATCGTACAAAGCCGCGATGTCCTGCTGTTGTTCGTTGATCTGCTTGACGACGGCATCGGCCACGGCATCCAATGGGTCGGCGCCTTGGGCCGCGACGACCGGCAGCCAGCACGCCGCCGCCACTACGAGTTTCGTTAGCCGCATCGCAACGTCTCCCTTTGCAGTTCCAGCCCGCGCACGTATTCCCGCATCCAGCGTACGACCGATAATGTAGGCCGTTGCGTTGGATTTGCCAAGAGACGCTTCCCGATGCGGCCGGTCGCGGGGTCTCCTCGGCCTTTTTTATCGGATGTCGCAGGGGTCGGCGGTTGCCTCGGAGACTCGTGGGCATGGCCTGCGCCCTCGGTGGCGCTTGTTCCAGATGCAACGGGCGTATGCCGATTCATGCTGTAGGCATTCGCGTTGCTCCGAAACCAAGCCGGTCGGAGTGGGGTGTGGCTAGCCGAGCGTCGTAACGCGTTACGGTACTCTCCGCAGATAAAGGTAAGGCAACGACCGGCGGTGCCGCTCTGTGCCCCGATTGAGGGCCATTCATGGCTGATCGATTCGCATCGACGTCGCACCGGAAACGCATCCTGGCATGGTCCACGTTCATGCTTGTGGGGGGCACGCTCGGTGCCAGCGCGCTGACCATCACCATTCTCTACAACGCTCATTTTTCCGCCGAACTGGATGATCTGCAGTCGATGGTCATGACCCAGGCGCGGTTCATGGAGTCCGTAGCGCGGTTCGATGCGGTCCACAGCCGGCACGATCATCCTCAAGGGGCCAAGGGGGCCACACTTTCGCAGATTATCGATGCACACAAATCGGTTCAGGCGTTTCACGAGACGGGTGAGTTCCTGCTTGCGCAGCGCACGGGGGACCGAATCGTCTTCCTCTTGCCCCGCCGGTTCCAAACGGACACGCACCAAGACACCGTACCGTGGCGTTCGAACCTGGTTGAGCCGATGCGCCGGGCGCTTCGGGGTGAACACGGGACGATCGTTGGCCTTGATTACCGGGGGGAACGCGTGTTGGCCGCGTACGCGCGCATTGACGTCTTGGATTTGGGTCTGGTTGCCAAAGAGGATATCGCGGAAATCCGCGCGCCGTTCATCACGGCCGGGGCGATCGCCGCCGGCGCGACCCTCCTACTTCTCCTGGTGGGCGTTGGCGTGTCGTATCGCGTCACCGATCCGATGATTCAACGTATTGAGATCAGCGAGAAGAAGGTGCGAGCAGCCCTGGCCGAACTGGAAACCCAGAAGTTCGCCTTGGACGAACACGCCATCGTCGCCATTACCGATCCGTCCGGCACGATCACCTACGTCAACGACAAGTTTTGCGAGATCAGCCAGTACACGCGGGAGGAGCTGATCGGGCGGAAGCACCGGCTTGTCAACTCCGGCCATCACCCGCGCGCGTTCTTCGCGGAGCTCTGGCGCACGATCGCGGCCGGCCGGGTATGGCACGGAGACATTTGTAACCGAGCCAAAGATGGGTCACTCTATTGGGTCAATACATCCATCGTACCCTTTAAGGACCGTTCAGGGCAGATTATGCAGTATGTGGCGATCCGGTCCAATGTTACCGAACGCCGGCTCTTCGAGGTTGAACTGGAAGCGGCCCGGCGACAGGCCGACCATGCCAACGTTGCCAAGAGCGAATTCCTGGCGAATATGAGCCATGAGATTCGCACACCCATGACCGCGATCCTCGGCTTTGCGGAGAATCTTCTCGACAGCAGCAGACCCGAGTCCGAACGGGTCAACTGCGTCCACACGATCCGCCGCAACGGCGAACACCTTTTGGGGCTCATCAACGACATTCTGGATCTGTCCAAAATCGAAGCCGGCAAGATGACGATCGAGCACGTGGCGTGTCATCCCTGTCAAATCATCGCGGACGTGGTCTCGCTGATGCGGGTGCGCGCGGACGCCAAGGGATTGTCCCTAAAGTTTGAATACACCGGGGCCATTCCTGGGACCATCCAGTGCGATCCGACTCGGTTGCGGCAGATTCTGATCAACCTGACCGGCAACGCCATCAAGTTCACCGAGCAGGGCTGCGTTCGTCTGGTGACGGAGCTCGTCGAGCGAAACGGCGAACCTCACTTGCAATTCGACGTAGTCGATACGGGTGTTGGCCTGACGGAAGCGCAGATGGGCAAGCTGTTTAACGCGTTTGGTCAGGCTGACACCTCCACGACGCGAAAGTTCGGCGGCACGGGCCTTGGCCTCGCCATCAGCAAACGCTTCGCAGAATTGCTTGGCGGCGACATCACCGTGGCCGCGACCGAAGTGGGCGTGGGATCGACGTTTCGCGTCACTGTGGCCACGGGATCGCTTAGCGGTGTGAAGATGCTCGATGACCCCATGTCGGCAACCGTGTTGACCGACGATGCCACCGCAGGCTCGCGGGCTATCCCTTCAAACCTGGACGGCCTCCGCATCCTGCTCGCCGAGGACGGCCCGGACAACCAGCGCCTCATTTCGTTTGTCTTGAAGAAGGCGGGTGCTGATGTGACGGTCGTGGAAAACGGCAAGCTTGCGCTCGATGCGGCGCTGGCGGCGCGCGATGACGGCAAGCCGTTCGATGTCATCCTGATGGACATGCAGATGCCGGTGATGGACGGTTACGAAGCGACCGGGTGCCTCCGTTTGCAGGGCTACCACCGGCCCATCATCGCGCTGACGGCGCACGCCATGGCCGGCGACCGCGAGAAATGCATCAGGGCCGGCTGTGACGATTACGCCAGCAAGCCGATCGATCGGGCCGTGCTCTTGAAGCAGATCGGCAAGCTAGTGGACACGACGCGCGCCCGGCCCGCCCCCGTCCAGGATGAACCTGTCGCTGAGCCGTTGTTGCTGACCGGATGTCGCATTCTTATGGCGGAGGACTGTCCCGCGAATCAGCGGTTGCTCCGGTTTGTTCTGGCCAAGGAGGGCGCGGACGTATCCCTCCAGGAGAACGGCAAGCTCGCCGTCGAGGCCGCGCTTTCGGCCCGCGAGGCGGGTCGGGCGTTTGACATCATTCTGATGGACATGCAGATGCCGGTGATGGACGGCTATGAGGCAACGCGAATGCTTCGTCGGAAGGGCTTCGTCACGCCGATCATCGCCGTGACCGCCCATGCCATGACGGGCGACAAAGAGCAGTGCCTCCTGGCCGGGTGCGACGACTACCACACCAAGCCCATCGATCGCACCAAGCTGATCGAGATGATCCGGCACCGCTGGTCCGGCGCGGCGGTCTTGTCCGCGACGGCAAGTTAGCCTTTCTGGCTTCGGGGTGCATTCCAAGGATCGATCTGGCGCCTTCGACTTCAGCGCACGGTGATCGTGGTTTGGGCCTCGGCCATGTCCACGATGAGGTTGCGATCCACCATTTCCTCCGAAACGATCTGTGGTTCGCGGATGGCCAGGACGCGCAGGAATTCGGGTGGAAACGCACGGTAGCGCAGCCGGGCGGACACGTGGATGTCTCCAACGATGCCACGATCTGGCACGGGTATATCGTATCGTACCTCGACGGGCTCGAGGATGGGCAGCGAGCGGCTGTTGTCCACCGTGCTGGCGAGCAGCGGATTGATCACCAATTCGCGTGAGCCGTCGGCACCGATACGGACAAAGGCGTTTTGAAAATTCTTGATGCCCAGATTCTTGGCCGGGCGCTGATCGTGATCGGGGCCGGGTTCATACCGCGAATCCAGCGTTTCCAGATTAACGGTGAAATGGCGATCATCGAGGTCTTCGTCGTGCAGCAGGCCGTCCGGCTCGAGTTCGCCCGTTTCCGCATGGGCCTTGTCCCGCAAGTAGCCGCTTTCGTAGATCAATCCGACGTCATCGCGGACGGTCAGTTCGATCCAGACCTGGCGCTCTTGGGAAAATCCGGACGGCACGCGGTGCCCGGCGCCGACGTTGGTGACGACGGTCCGTATAGGAATCACCGCCGCGTCGCGGGTCAGGTCGGTCGGAGTGCCATCGAGTGTTAGCGTGCAGGCGGCACGCAGCATCTGGCGTCGGCGCTGCGCCTGGCCGCGCGGGAATCCCCATTGGTCCTTTTCATCCGTGTCTACCTGGGGAAACTGTGGATCATCAAGGAAGGGGATCGAGACGGCCGTGAACGCGTGAATCGCGTGCGGGCGGATGGGCATGTTGGCGCCGACCGCCAAGGGCGTGCTCGGGAACATGCCCGGCTCGGCCAGCGGATATAGCGACATGTGGCAGTCCTGGCAACGCACCACGCGGCCGTAGGGATTGTCGGTCGAGTTGTAGGGCCCGGTCTGCCACTCGGTGAAGAGATTTTCCAAACGCTGAAACGGCTCGCCCGTGACCACATCCGGGATGGGCAGGCGCACGTCGTGGCAAGCGCCGCAGAAATCGGCCTTCTTGATCAAGTCGGTGCTTGCCGAGGCGTGGTAGCCGCTAGATACCGGATTCACAAGCGGGCCGAACTTGGTTTCGCTCGGCCCGAACAGGAGGGACGTATTGGCGATTCCATCCCCGAGCAAGCTCTTGCTGAGATCAGGGCCGGTCACGGAATGGCAGAAATCGCAACTGATGCCCTCTCGGCTGACCCGCGTGAGGTAGTTGCGAACCGGCAAGGCTCGCTCGGCGTCGATGTAATCGGGCAGCTCGTTTTCGAAGACGCCGGTGGGTGAATGGCAACCGACGCAGAGGTTGGGCGCGGCGCCGTTGGGGGCCACCAGGCCGTCGGTGATCTTGCGGATGGTCAACTCGAATGCATTGAACACCGGGCTCATGGCCGCGTAATGCATGATCGAGCCTTGCCACTCCGCGTAATGCGTTGGATGGCAGGAGCCGCACGTAGCCGGCTCATCGAATTGCGGCTTGCTGGACGTGGCATCGTTTTCGACCGTGCCCAACGTGTCCACGCGCGTTTCGCAACCACACGCAACGAGCAGAACCGCGGTCGACAACAGCAAGGCGCGGCATCGCACACGTTCTTTGGTGGGGGGAGGCAGCCGGGGTGGCACCAGACGCACGACGTTGGATAGACGCATCGATTCCTATTCCGCAAAACAATTCGAGCCGGTTTCGGCAGGCCTACCGACACGTAGCAACGAGTACGCCTAATCTCGCGGCACGATCCCGTCTGCGGCATCCACCCTAAAACCCCAACCGATATCGATCTTAGCCAGGCTGAGCGTGGACATCAAGAACAACTTGATGTTCCGCGGAATCAGGAACGCCCCAACGATTCTGCTTCTTCGCCTGCACCAATGGATAGCGGGGCGCACGCATCCTGTCCGATGGGCCGGTGGAATGTTTTTTGTCCGTTTCTAAGCCGCTTTGCGCTATACTCTGTAGCCTGGAGGGTTGGGCCGGACGATCCCGGCACCCTTCTAATTCCGATAAGTATCACGATAGGGGCGCATTATGTGTGAGCCATCAGCAAAGAGGTTGGTCGTAGCGGTTGTGGCAATCCTGCTTGGGTCGAGCCTGGTGCCGGTCAGCCATGCGCTGGCGTTGGATCCGCCGATCAACGCTTCGCAAGTGGGCCACTGGGATGATTACGTTGGGGCCTACTCCGACATTTGGGGGGACGGCCACTACGTGTATATTTCAAATTGGCCGCTTTCCGACGGCAATGCAGCCCAGGTCCACGTGCTGGACATTGCCGACCCGACCAACCCGGTCCTGGACGAAACGCTCTTCCTCCCGACCCCCAACAACTTCTCTTCACCACAGGACGTCAAGGTGGGCGATGGGCTCTTGTTCATCGCGCTCGAGGCTGATCCCAGCGATGGGGTCGCCATTTACGACGTGCGCGATCCCGCCAATCGCCATCTGGTGGCGACGGTCACCGTACCCGGCTTCTTGACCATCCACAACCTCTTCTACAGCGGTGGGTTCCTCTATATCCCCGAGGGGACTTCGATCGCCATCGTCGATTTGACGGGGTTTGATCCGGACAATCCACCGGCCGTGCCCATCAGCACCGCGAAATGGATCATCAACGGGGTGGGCACGAACTTCGTACATGATGTAACGGTGGAGGGCGGTCGGCTTTACGCGGCTGCGTGGAGCAGCGGGCTTTGGGTCTACGATGTCAGCGATGTGGCCAACACGATGCCCGCGTTGCTCGGTTCGGTGGGGGGCCAATCCACACATTCGATGTGGCCGACGGCCGACGGCAAGTTCGTGGTGACCGGAGAAGAGCGACCCGGTGGCGGTATTCAGGTCTTCGAGATGATCGATAACGGCGGTTCACTTTCGTTCGTTCTGCGGGATAGCTTTGCCTTTCCGCCGTCGGATGCGTTCAGCGTGCACAACCAAGTCATGGTCGGCCATCGGCTCTTCAACGCCTGGTACGGCAAGGGGATGCAGGTGTTTGATGTTGATCCGGCTACGGGCGCGTTGCAGTTTGTGGCCAGCTTCGATACAGCCGATGCCGGTCTGGGCAACTGGGGGATTTATCCGTTTCTCGGAGAGGGGCGGATCCTGCTCTCCGATGGGAGCAACGGCTGCTACGTGGTCGCCCTGGATACGGCATCAGTCCCGGCCGTCTCGGCCTGGGGCTTGATTACGATGACCCTCTTGCTCTTGACCGTGGGCACCGTTCTGGCCCGGCCTGGAAGAGCGGGTTAAACCGGCGTGGTTGCCCGGTTCGGGGTAGCCTGCTGGGACATGCCCGCGCGGCACCCGATTACGGTGAAGGGTTTAGATGGCCTCGAGCCAGGACCATCCGTGGCGGCGGAATGCGGCCAAGACGCTTGCGGGGATGTTCCGGAAGCCCAAGAGCCAGTACTTCAAGCGCAAATCCTTCGTTTCAAGGATGGCCTTCGAGTCGTCCGGAGGCGCCAGGAACAGCTCGCTGATGCCCCAGCTATCGTGGCACTGGCTGTTGCGCTGGCAGCGTCGCCTGATTTTCCTCGCCTGTCGGGCCGTCATCATAACACCTTCCGTCGCGAAGCATGGAACCATCGGCTTCACACCGTTTTATTGGACAGATGGCGTGCCAACTGACTTGGAATCTCAAAAAAATCACCAAGTTTCTTGTTACTCGTTTAATCGCAAGGGGTTAAGCGGATGCCCATCTGGCATGCAGGCTGCGGTAAGGGCGATGAGGCGCCGCTGTTCTTGGGCGTGGGTGCCCAAGGTGGGCGTATTGGGCGTTGACTGGAGACGATGGGACTCGAACCCACGACCTTCGCATTGCGAACGCGACGCTCTCCCAAACTGAGCTACGTCCCCAAGTCCTGTTTTTCACAGCTTGGACAGGGTAACAATCTCCCTACTCGAGTCAAGGATTCGGCCCCGAGCGCGACGGTGCGTGGTGCGCGTGGGCGCTAAATTCGGGAGGTCAGCGCGGGATGCTGCCTCAAAAAGGATTCCACGTTGGCGGCATAGCGTTGCACCGTGTCATGGATTTCCGTGTGGTCCTTCCGTTGCCCGGCTTCCACGAGTGTCTCGACGATCTTGAGACGGTAGCGGAACCCCGGCTCCGGTATGAAGAACGCCTGAAGGACCGGCGTCCCGCAGCGAATCGCAATCCGCAGCGGTCCGGTCAGAATCGCTCTGCGTTCGCCGAACATGGGAGCCTCGATGGTTCTCTGGTTGGCCGACCGTACGCGCAGGGCATCCATGGCGCTTCCGAGGACGTACCCTTCCTCGAAACGCCGATAGATTTCTCGTGGAAAGGTTCCTGCAAACAGCCACCGCAGACGGGCGAACTCCGGATAGCGGCGGTCGAGCCGATCCTGGACGTACTTCCGAATCCCGCCTTCTTTCGGATCGCGTACGCCGACCGCCTTGTAGCCCTTCAGGGCGAGGAGCATGCCGACGACATGGTGCGGCCCCTGATGCGACAAGGCCATATAGGCTCCCCGCCCATGGTTCAGAGCGTGATCGAGCGTTTCTTGTGGGTCGATGGTCAAGAGGCCGGTGGCTTGGTCCCTGGGGATGGCGTCAAAGATCAAGTACAATACCTTGTCACATCGCGCGTTCATGAAGAAGGTTCGCGAGTGCCGGAGCTTCTCGCGAATCGTTGGCTTGCGCCCGCGGATTCTCTCGAGCGCTTTGTAGAACCTGCGGCGGCGTTTGTAGTTGATGCACCATTCCAAAGTACCGAACGCGCGCGCGCCCAAGTAGATGCCCTGCAACGTGGCTACTTTGAGCAGGGCGACCACGGCCAGGCGCAGCAGCGAGAAGGCGAACCGGTTCCACGCGCCCGCGGGGGCGTTCGACGGTGTGCTCGGGCGGCTGCCGGCTTGGGTGGGCATGGCTGCAGTCACGGTCGGTCACCTCTGGCGGCGCTCGGTCCAAAACGTATCGAACGTGCGACTCTATCAACCGGCGGCGTGCAGGTGCCATTCCGGTGGGCACACTCCTACGATTCATGATAAACTCTCGGCCATGCTCAGGATAGGACGTTGGGAAATTCGCTCGGTGGTCAACGGTACGATTCGCCTGGACGGCGGCGCCATGTTCGGCGTAGTGCCTAAGGTCTTGTGGGCGCCCCGGGCCGACGTCGACGATCAGAACCGCATCTTGCTTGCGACGCGGACTGTGCTTGCGATCGATCGGGAACGCGGCCGCGTTGTGCTTGTCGACACGGGGTGTGGTAGCAAATGGAGCCGGGACAAGGCCGCTCGCTACGGTATTCGCGTTGATCTCGAGGCGATTCCCGCAGCGCTAGCGGAGGCCGGTTTCAGCGAGTCGGATGTGACCGACGTGGTTATCTCGCATTTGCATTTCGACCACAATGGCGGGCTGACCGACTGGACCGGCACGCCTGGTGGACCCACGCGATGGCATTACCCTCAGGCACGCCATTGGATTCACCGGGGCCATTGGGACCACGCGCACGCGCCGCATAGGAAGGATCGACCTTCGTTCCTGAAGGAGGATTTCTCCGTCCTCCGCGAGACCGATCGACTGCGTTTCGTCGAAGGCGATGGGACCGAAGCCGATGCGGACGGGCTTCGCTGGTTTGTGTCGCACGGGCACACGCCCCACCAACTGCACCCGATCTTTGAAGGCGACGACGCGCATCTGCTCTTTGCGGGGGACATCGTGCCGACGTCGGCTCATCTGGGGCTTGGTTGGGTCATGGCGTACGACGTGGAACCCATGCGAACGATCGAGGAGAAGCGAATGCTGTTCGAGCGGTGTCTGGAAGAAAGGACATTTCTGGCGTTTCCGCACGATCCTTCGATCGGTGGCGTGGTATTGGCTGGAAGCGCGAGTCGGCCCGAGATCGGTCGGACGCTGGACCTCTAGTCACCCAAGGGATCACGCGGGCACAAGCCGGTCTGTGCCGAAGCACGGGCCAACTGCTAGATCGAACCTCGGCCACTCATGGCCAGGTCTTCAGCCGGGTAGCAAAGGGCAATTGGAAATAGGGCATGGCGCAGCTCGCCGCCGCGCCATGCCCTTCGTGATATCCAACTCGTTCCGCTCAGTCGGAAAGCCCGAGCGAGCAACCGGGTAACTGCCGGTGGCGGAACATGGCTCGCAAAGGGCCTCAAGCGACCCTCATACTGCAGCAGGGTAGTTTTTCCCTACTGAGCAGCAACAACGTTGCCGTCCTCGAACAGGTCGAAGACCGTGTCGTTGTCGGTCACGAATTCCAGGCCCAGGTCAAGGGCGGAGCCCCACAAGAGCGTCTGCCACGGAAGGTTTCCACCGAAAAGGCAACCGCCACCAAACATAACACCAGCTACCATCGTGATGAAGGCAAGCTTCATTTTACGCATCAGAGATCTCCTTCTGACAAAACGGTTTGCGACCTAGTCCGGCGGAAAATCCTGAGCCAAACATGATCGTCATAACCCAGCCGGATACAAACCCGGCCATTCATCGAAACCAATAGAAACGTGGAACCCATTCCACGATCCAACAACTTTGGTTAATCAGTGCTCTAAAGTTTGCTCGCTTCCCGTCACCGCCGCGCCATGGCCGTTCGCCTCCACAACCGGATAGGCTCACCCAGCGCTCAGCAAACAGATGCGGGATTATCGCGATACACCCTTCGGGCTACAAGCCCTTTTCTCGAACCTCGCAAAGAACCGAAATCGGGGCAAGCCCACGATCACTGATCCCAACTCCTCGGCACCGCGCCAGCGAACCGAAAACATGTAGGCCCTTATCGGGAGAACAAATAGCTCAACATTAGCCTTTTGTCCATTCCCGCCGCGTCCGCCTACGCCCCGAATATGGGGCCGAACGCAAACGCCATAACGCCACGCCGAACGCCGCAGCGGCGTCGGCCTCGAACCGGGGCGAAACAATGTCATACGCGGCCGGGAATGTCAACACCAATTTGCCCTAATCCGGAGGAAAAGACGCAAAAAGTTTTGCCATGCACAAGAGCCCGGATTCGGGTATCATGCAGGGGCGAAAGCGGTGAATCCGTGCTGAACCGCGTACCCGGGACCGGAGGCTGATCTTGCTCCGGCGGCCATAAACAATTACCTAGAATAAGATTACGAAAAGGCACGCGGTTGAGATGGGACGTGTCACGCTCGCGATGAGGGTGGCCCATGATACGGTGAAACTGGATAAGCTGGCGATGAAGGAAGAAAATCAGGTAGAGGGAATATTTGAAGCATCAGGAAAAGGCGCGGTAGGTGGTGCGCTGCGGAACCCGGAATACCACTATGCCGCCCGCGTGGATGATGTGCTTGTCCCACGGCAACTTTGCCTTTCGGCGGGTTTGCGCGGGGGCGAGGTGATTATGGGGGCGCTGCCGGAAAAATCGAACAAAAGAAGAAGCAAGCCGCGCGAGCTTTCGGCAATCGAGTCGATCAACGGCTCCTGCGTAGCCGACTACCTCGAAACCAAGCCCTTTGAAGAAGGCGTGGCAATCGACCCCCAGCGTCAGGTGCGTTTTGAAACCGACGGCGGCCCGGTCACCATGCGCGTCGTCGATTTGCTCACCCCCATTGGATTCGGGCAGAGGGGGTTGATCGTAGCCCCGCCGCGTACCGGTAAGACCATTCTGCTTCAGCAGATGGCCCAGGCCGTTACCACCAATTTCCCCGACGTTCATGTGATCGTCCTGCTCATTGACGAGCGGCCGGAGGAAGTGACAGACATGCGTCGTAGGGTCGACGCGGAGGTCGTCGCAAGCAGCAACGACAAGGATATCGATACGCATGTACGCCTCGCGCGGCTGGTCATCGAGAAAGCCAAGCGGCTTGTTGAGTCCGGTCGCGATGTCTTCGTGCTGTTGGATTCCCTGACCCGTTTGGGTAGGGCGTTTAACGCGTCGATTCGCGGCGGTGGGCGGATCATGTCCGGCGGACTGGACATTCGAGCGCTGACCGAACCCAAGGCGATTTTCGGCGCGGCCCGCAACTTGGAAGATGGAGGTAGCCTTACCATCGTTGCCTCGGCGCTGATTGAAACCGGTAGCCGCATGGACGATGTGATCTTCAATGAGTTCAAGGGGACGGGGAACATGGAGATCATGCTGTCCCGCCAGATGGCGGATCGGCGCGTCTGGCCGGCGATAGACCTGAGTCCCTCGGGTACTCGGAAGGAGGAATTGCTTCTGAGCCCCGAAGCGCTCGAGGTTTCGCACATGATCCGCCGAAAAATGATCGACCGGGATCCGATTCGTTCCATGGAAATGCTGCTCGACGAGCTGCAGAAGTACAAGGACAACGCGGCGTTTATTGCCGCGGCCGCACCATCGGGGCCGACGGGCCTGCGCCGCCGAAGGTTCTAGTGCTGCGTCACACTCTAATCTATGGGTTGTCGCTGCCCGAGCCACCGGAATCGGGCGCGCGAATCAGAGCCCACCGCGCTAGCGGTGGGACCAGTCCGCGGGCTGGCGCCCGCGGCTCTGATACTGGTGGTCCGTGGGCTTGGCCCCCCCGTTCTGAGTCGGCGACCTTATGGCGCTTGCAGTACGGGCCGTTCCGCGGTAGAGTTCCGGGTTCGAAGATGTTGAAAGATGGGCGGCTGGATCGTAAGTGCCTTCCAGGAAAAGACTTAGGGGCTCGTAGGGGCACGAGTCATGGTGAAGGAAAATGCCGAGTAATACAGTATTAGCTAAGGCTGAGGTAATCAAGAAGCATCGCACCCACGAGACGGACACGGGCTCTCCGGAGGTTCAGGTAGCGCTCTTGACGTCGCACATTTTGGAATTGACCGAGCACCTGAAGGTCAACAAGAAGGATCACTCCGCCCGGCGTGGGTTGCTCAAGATGGTCGGAAAGCGCACGAGTTTGCTCCGTTATCTGACCAATAAGGATCGGGGTCGCTACAAGAACCTGATCGCGAGTCTCGGGTTGCGCAAGTAGCGCGCTGCTTTCCCATTGGCCGCGGGGCACGCGGCTCAACGCGCAATGGACGCGTTCGGATCACTCCGAGGTTCAGGCTCATCGAATCCGTAGGTACAACCAATTCATCATCGCGGCGGATCCTCTTACTAGATGGATGCTCGCGTCGCGTTGAATTCCCAGTGAACGAGACAGGTGTAGGTAGGGGCCGCGCGTTAGGCGGCGAAACAGTGACGGTGTTAGTAGGCGGTAAAATCAAATGGCATTAGGACAACACGCAGTAGAACGGACCATTGGCGGTCGAACACTAAGGTTGGAAACAGGGAGAATCGCGAAGCAGGCAGCCGGGAGCGTCTTCGTGACGTACGGCGAGACGGTGGTCATGGCGGCCGTAGTAACGGGATCGCCTCGACCGGGCATCGATTTCTTTCCGATGACCGTGGACTATCGAGAGAAAACGTACGCGGCCGGCAAGTTCCCCGGCGGTTTTTTCAAACGCGAAGCGAGGCCCACGCAAAAGGAAATACTCACCATGCGGATGATCGATCGGCCCTGCCGACCGCTCTTCCCCGAGGCCTTCAAGGATGAAGTGCTCATTCAAGTCATGGCCCTGGCGGTCGACGGTGAGAACGACCCGGACATTGCGGCGATGATCGGAGCGGCCACGGCGCTGTCCATCTCCAAGCTCCCCTTCGATGGTCCGTTGGCGGCCTGCCGTGTGGGGTACGTTGATGGCGAATATGTGCTCAACCCCACTCAGGGCCAGATGGAATACTCCACCATGGAGATGGTGCTCGCCGGGCACCACGAAGCGATCAACATGATCGAGGTCGGCGCGGCGGAGCTGGCCGACGACGTCGTCACCGGAGCCGTGGCCTTCGGTCACAAGGCCATCATCGAAATCTGCGAGATGATCGACGAGTTGGTCGAAAAGGCGGGGGTGCCGGTGGAATGGACGCCTCCCGAATCGACCGACGCGCTGATGGACGAGCTCCGGAAGAAGTACGAAGCATCGCTCCGCCAAGCTCGGCAGGTTTCCGGCAAGCAGGACCGCTACGCGGCTGTTGCCGAGGTCTACAAGTCGGCCAAGGAGGCCTACACGAACGAGGACGGGACTGAAATCGAGCCCGGATGGAACACGGTCCGCGACCTGATCGACAAGATTGAAGGCGAAATCATCGCGGACATGGTGGTCAACGAAGGCCGCCGGTCGGACGGCCGGGGCTTGCTCGAGCTGCGACCGATCGAGAGCGAAGTCGGCGTGCTGCCGCGGGTTCACGGCTCGGCCATTTTCCAGCGGGGCGAAACGCAGTCGTTGTGCGTAATCACGTTGGGTACCGGGCGCGACGAGCAAATTGTCGACGGGCTGGGCGAGGAATACAGCAAGAAATTCATGCTCCACTACAACTTCCCCCCCATCTGTACGGGCGAGGTTCGGCGCGTCGGATCCACCAGCCGGCGGGAAATCGGACATGGCAACCTGGCGGAAAAAGCGCTGGAACAAGTGCTTCCGACCCCGGACAAGTTTCCTTATACGATTCGGCTGGTGTCTGAGATCATGGAGTCCAACGGCTCCAGTTCGATGGCATCCGTGTGCGGCGGATGCCTGGCGTTGATGGATGCCGGTGTGCCGATTCGTCAGCCGGTCGCGGGCATTTCGGTGGGCATGTTTGAATCGGGCGGCAAACGCGAACTGGTCATTGATATCCTGGGCGAAGAGGATCATTTCGGCGAGATGGACTTCAAGGTCGCCGGAACGCAACGAGGTGTCACGGGCGTGCAGGTCGACCTGAAAGGCAAGGGGCTGCCGCAAGAAATCGTCTGCGAAGCCTTCAAGGTGGCCCACGATGCTCGATTGGAAATCCTTCGCAAGATGTTGACCGCGCTCGCGGCGCCGCGCAAGGATACGAGCATGTACGCCCCGCGGATTCTTACGATTAAAATCAATCCGGAGAAGATCGGCCGGGTGATTGGCCCCGGTGGCAAGTACATCAAGTCCATCGAGGCGGAGACGGGAGCCCGCGTTGAAATCAACGACGACGGTACCGTCAACGTGGCCTGTGTGGATGCGGCCATGGCGATGCGCGCGATGGAGATGGTCGAGGCGGTTACCGCCGAAGTTAAGATTGGGAAGGTGTACACCGGTCGGGTCACCAGCGTGAAGGACTTCGGTGCGTTTATCGAGGTGGTTCCGGGCCAAGATGGGCTGTGCCACATCAGCGAGCTGGACAGCGAATACGTCAAGAGCGTGGAAGAGGTCGTCAAGATCGGCGATACGGTCCGCGTGAAGGTGATTGCCATCGACAATCAAGGGCGGATCAAGCTGTCGCGAAAAGCCGTGGAAGTTGAGGAAGGTTCCCCGGCGTAACGATTCCAAAACCGTGATTCGATAGCTGCCGCGGGTCAATAAGTTGGCCCGCGGCAGCTACCATGGTTCGGATTTCCCGGACTGTAGGCAGCGCCAGGGCCTTGTGCCCCACGTCGAATCCACGCTTGGTGTCTTGGTGGTGAGCCTGCCGAGCCCAGCCCCGTTGCCTGTTGTCAGAGCGCCTGGCGCTAGCCCGGTGACATTGGCCTTCGGAAGGTCCGCAGGCTGGCGCCAGCGGCTCTGATTTGGTGGCGGGTTGGGAGTGCTTCCTCATGGCCGAGTCGGACGATCGCAAGACCCGCCAAGAGCAGATGGTTGCCGAAATGGCGGAGCTGGCCGGAGGGTTGGCCCACGAACTTCGCAATCCACTTTCCACCATGATGATCAACTTGAAGCTGCTCGCCGAGGACCTCAGCGATTCCGACGCCCGCCTAGTAGACGTCAGGCGGCGGGCGCTCATTAAGGTCGATCGGCTCAGCCGTGAAGCCAAACGACTACAGAGCTTGTTCGACGAATTCCTCCGCTTGGCTGGACCCTGCCGGCTGAATCTGGTTTCGGTGGATGTCAACCGCGTCGTGCGGGAACTCGTCGAATTTGTCAAACCCATGGCCACGAACGCCGGTATCCCGATTGAGTTTGAGCACGATCCCGGCTCCCTGGATTGCTGGATCGATGTGAACCTGATTCGCCAGGCGTTGCTCAATCTGTTGATCAACGCTCAGCAGGCGATGCCGGACGGCGGTACGCTTACGATCAAGACCATAGGAACGCCCGATCACATCTCGATCCAGGTCAAGGATACCGGCGTGGGCATTTCAGCCAAGGATCAGGAGCGCATCATGCGCCCATTCGTCTCGACGAAGCCGGATGGAAACGGTCTGGGTCTGTCGATTACGCGGCGCGTGGTGCAGGAGCATGGCGGCGAACTGACGCTCCAAAGCAAGCTGGGCCAGGGGACGACGGCCACCCTTTCCATTCCGAGAAAACCCTACTCCGCGAATTCATAAGGCCGTGGTCGGTTCCCACATTGTTGCCCCACGCAGCGAACACTCCACTAGTGCGTAAGCGCTCGGTGAAATGCATCTTGTAATC
>JBHHUB010000036.1:0-25781 GCA_046753625.1 Phycisphaerae bacterium
TCTCGCGCTCGGTGGGTGCCCCATGTCCTACTGGACGTGGGGGAGCCGATGATCTACGCTCAGGGCCATGCCCTCGCATCTTCGCCGATACGACCAACCCGGTGATTCGCACTTCTGGACGATCTCCTGCCGACGGCGTCTGACCTTCTTCCACGACGACGGTGTGAAGCGAACGGTAACCGACGGGCTGCGGGTACTGCAGCAACGATTCGGAATCTGCCTGATCGGGTACGTCATCATGCCTGAACACGTGCACGCTATCGTCTATCCGCACGCTCGAGGCAATGATGATCCGATCCCGGTTTCCAACATGCTGCACGCCTTCAAGAAGCACGTCGGGTTCCACGGGAAACAGCGCCTGCGTGACGTGTGGCGTACTCAGGGCCGGCTTTGGTCGGAGCCACTCAATGCGTGGGCGAACGGCGACAAGCAAGGGCAGACGATCTGGACCGTCCGCGGATACGATTTCAACGTCCGCACGTACAAGAGGCTGCTTGAGAAGCTCGACTACTGCCACAAGAACCCGCTCACGAGAGGCCTCGTGGATCGGGCGGAAGACTGGCCCTGGAGCAGCTACCGCTACTACGAGTTCGCCGACAAATCGGTGCTGGCAATGGACTGGGATGGAAGCTGGCCGATCATCTGGTAGCATGATCTGACCGCCATCATCGGGTGCCCCATGTCCTATTGGACATGGGGGACACGATGATCTCGCGGCCACTAGGATTCGAAGGCCATCCGGCACGGGCGCCGGCGAGCGGAGGTTTGGATCGTCGGCGAACGCAGGCGTCAGTCGGTCGCGATCATCGGCTCCCCCACCTCCGAAAGGAGGTGGGCCACCCTGCCAGTAGTCCGATTTTCCCCGCTCGCGCGTTTTCCCCGCTCGATTATCGGCATTGAATCCTAACCGCGCCCGCGCTATCATCCCTTGATGGGGTCGAGGAGGAGCGTTGCCGGCCACCGCCTTCCGGGCGGAAACCGGCAACGGAGCACTGGCAATCAGGGGGGAGTCGGGTCGCTGTGTGTTTGCGGCGTCGGGTGCGCGGAAGCCCGACAGCGCGAGGCTCGGGCGGCCTGCTGTAGTATCCGTGTCATCACGAGACCGATCGTCCGCTGAATCGCTTGGCGAGATTTTTGCCGAACAGGGCGCTAGTTCCCGGCACCCGCGCGGGCCCAAGCCCGCGGCTCGGGAAAGGACGCACCCGCGGCTCAGGGAGGTAAGAAGTTGGTACTGAAGACCCAAGGTATGATCTGCTTGGCTTTTGGTTGGGTTGCTGTTAGTTGGATTGGCGCCGCTTCGGTTGCGATGGCGGCGTCGGAGGCGGTCGCGCCGGCTTCCGCTGCAGGGACGCCGCCTTCCATTGCGGGGACACCGGCCGCGGGCGCCGGTGCGCCGGGCACGGGGGGCAGTGCACCGGATGGCTACGCGTCCGATCGGATCATCGTCCGGTTTACGCCCGAAGCGATGGGCGTCAATAACGGCGTCCCGCTCTTGCAGGGCGTTGGCAATCAACTGCAGCCGGCGGTCAGCGCGGCCGTGCACGATGCCTGCCGCGCTTGGGGCGTGACGACCATGCGCCGATGCGTTTCCGATGCCTTCGCCCATCCGGAACTCGCCCGGCAGGTCGGGCTGGATCGAACCTTCGTCCTCGATGTTCCTCCGGGAACGGATGTCACGGCTATGGCAGCAGACTTTCGCGGTTTCGCCGGCGAAGTGGAATCAGCCGGCGTGGACGGCATCGGCAGTGTGGCCGGCTTCTTGCCTGATGATACCGATTTCGGCGCCCAATGGGGTATGCACAACACGGGACAGCCGGCGCAGTTCCCTCCGGCCGGAACGCCCGGCGCGGACATCGACGCCCCCGCCGCTTGGGCCATCCATACCGGAGGCGAGGGCACCGTCACCATCGCCATCGTCGATAGCGGCGTCAGCATGCACAACGACTACGCGGCCCACGTAATCGGCGGCTTCAACATTCCAGCCGGCACGAGCACCCATCTCAGTGACGCTGACTCGTGTCTCCACGGCACCCACGTCACCGGCATCGCTGCGGCTATCGGCAACAACGGGCAAGGCGTCGCGGGGGTGACCTGGGGCGCGAACATCCTTCGCGTCAAGGTGCTGGCCACGTGCAGTGGATTCGTTTCCGATACGACCGCAGGCATCATCTGGGCGGTCGACCACGGCGCCGACATCATCAACATGAGTTTGCAGTTTTACAACCTGAGCCAGGATTCCATTCAAGCCTTCCAGGCTGCGGCCGACTACGCCGAAAGCAACGGTGTGCTCATCGTGGCTGCGGCGGGCAACGATCGGGGGTTTGTCGTCGCCTATCCGGCTGTCCTCCCCAACGTCATGGCCGTGTCCGCGACAAATAATCGAGACGAACTTGCGGTCGTTTCCAACTTCGGATGCCAAGTTGACGTGGCCGCGCCCGGAGAGGGTATCTGGTCCACATGGGGGTCATCGCCCAATGCCTATTATTGGCTCACCGGAACATCGATGGCCACGCCGCACGTAACGGGTCTGGCGGCGTTGCTCAAATCCTATCTTCCCGGCGCCACGCCGGCGCAGTTATGGCAAATGATCGAGGATACCGCCGACACTATGGGCAATCCCTGCGACCAGTGCGATGAGGTCGATCTGTGCGGTCCGGGCAATTCGTGCGGTCCGGGGCAGGGGTGTAATCCGAACCGGAATTACAGGTTTGGTTCAGGTCGCATCAACGCCGGGAGTGCCTTGGCGGCGGCCGCGACCAGTCCGCGCATCGTCTCAAGCGATCCTCCCGACGGCGCCATCGACGCGCGCCAGCCTCATGATATCGACGGCGCCAACCCGGTCGGCTGGGATCAGGTCACCTTGACGTTCGATAACGATGTCGCCACTTTGGCACCATCGGATTTCTCCCTGGTTGACAGCGACGGCATGCCCGGCCCGACGGTGCTCGCCGTGGTCACTCAGACGCAAAACTCGGCTACGCTGATGCTCGACGGCCCGATCGCCGTGGGCAAGTGGACCACGATCCGCCACACCATCACGGATACGAGCATCCGCCTGGGCTACCTTCCAGGCGATGTCAACGGTGACGGCGTGTCGACGCCAGGGGACATCCTCGCGGTGATCGACGGACTCAACGGCATCACCATCCTGGACCTATGGCAAGCCGACGCAGACCGCAGCGGCGTCGCAGGCCCCGAGGACATTCTGCGGGTGATCGATCTGCTCAACGGCGCAGCGGCGTTCGATGCCTACCTGGACGCTTCGCTGCCGTAATTCGATTGAGAATTCAGTGAGCGGGCGATTTGGCGGGTGGCCCATGTCCTATTGGACATGGGGGAGACGATGATCTCGCGGGCGTTCGGGTCTGCAGGCCAGCTTGCATGGACAGCAGAGCCGGGAGGCCGGAAGCGTCGCCAAGCTCAGGCATGTGCCGGTCACGATCATCGGCTCCCCCACCTCCAAATAGGAGGCGGGGGCACCCGCGCTGCCGTAAGTCGGTCGAAGATGACGTGCGCAGGCGATTCCACGCCCGAGGGCGGGCGTGCTACATGTCTCGGGCGTGCCAGATGTCTCGGGTGTACTGCACGGTGTGTAGCTCAGCCGCCCTCGGCTGGGGATTCACACACGGACACGTGATTTGACTACCCCAACCACCGGAGCATCCACAGATCGAAGATGATCGCGGCCACAAGAATCAGCCATAGCTGCCAGACCAGGGAAGCGGCGGGCGGCTCTGTCACGAGCTTCAGTTGAGGCCTGATGGCGGTATCGGCGTGCATCTCCCGATCCTCGGCCAGCCGCGCGCGGCAGCGGTCTATCATGGCGGGTGGCCCATGTCCTATTGGACATGGGGGAGACGATGATCTCGCGGGCGTTCGGGTCTGCAGGCCAGCTTGCATGGACAGCAGAGCCGGGAGGCCGGAAGCGTCGCCAAGCTCAGGCATGTGCCGGTCACGATCATCGGCTCCCCCACCTCCAAATAGGAGGCGGGGGCACCCGCGCTGCCGTAAGTCGGTCGAAGATGACGTGCGCAGGCGATTCCACGCCCGAGGGCGGGCGTGCTACATGTCTCGGGCGTGCCAGATGTCTCGGGTGTACTGCACGGTGTGTAGCTCAGCCGCCCTCGGCTGGGGATTCACACACGGACACGTGATTTGACTACCCCAACCACCGGAGCATCCACAGATCGAAGATGATCGCGGCCACAAGAATCAGCCATAGCTGCCAGACCAGGGAAGCGGCGGGCGGCTCTGTCACGAGCTTCAGTTGAGGCCTGATGGCGGTATCGGCGTGCATCTCCCGATCCTCGGCCAGCCGCGCGCGGCAGCGGTCTATCATGGTTCCGGCTTCGACCGCGCTGAGGCGTAGTTGGGCAGCGTACCGTACAATCCTTCGACGCCTGGCTCTGGTCAACCGACCGTTCCTGATTTCATCTTCGATCAATTGCCGGAATATCTCCCGCTGATCTATAGGCGCCGCGGCCGTGGAAACGCTGTTGTCTGCGCTCGCGCTGCGCCTCGGGAATTCCCCCGGGCTTCGGTCTTGTGCCATCGTTTCCCCTCCAATCGCGTAATTCTAGGCCGGCAGGAAAACAGCGATCCAATCGGAGCGACGAAACGCGCGTGGGAGATCGACGGAGTCTGCATTATCGGGAGCGCCGCGGGCATGGCCCATGTGTTTCACCTGAAACACGGTACGCGAGGCACTTCTGTTTCACCTGAAACATGCTTGGCGCAAGTCGGCATCCGACGGAATGGGTACGGCGTTTCCGAGCCGCATGCTTTAGCTTGCGCGGCCATTCGCACGAGCGAGCCGCCAGGACTCAGCATCGCACCAGTTCGGGGCGCCGCCCGGGCTGAAGCCCGCGGCTCGGGGGTTGAACCCTTATCTGGGGAGTTCGGGTTGCCGCCGCGGCGTACCGGCAGGGTGTCACCGGGCTTGCGCACAGTGCTCTGAAACGCCGTCCTCGGGTTCCGCCTTGTCCGCCGAGGGGGTCTCACTCACGCCGGCCACAGGGAGCTTGCGCTTCCGGGTGGACCCGACCTATGGGACGTGCCTATAATGAATCGGAGCAGGCGTGGGGCGTGCTCTTGGGGTGGTCTGGTCGTCCGACCGGCTGCGGCATGGGGTTTCGCAGGCGTGTGCGGGTGTATGGCCGTAGCATGAGTGAGTTTGATCAACAAGGGGATTATCAATGACCATCGAAACACGCAATGGGGTCATTATCGGGCCTACCGTCGGGCCGTGTCGGGCTGAACCGGCCGCGGCGCAGTACGCTGCAACCTCATCAAGGATACTGCTGCTGATTGCCGCCATTATCGGCGTGTTTTGGATCGCCTATCAGGCGCTCTCTGCGATCGTGGCCGACAGCAACATTGCCGCAGGGATGATCGCCTGGTGATCGCGCCACCGCACTTTACGCGCGGCTTGCTTTAGCCATACATTCCGAGCCGCATGCTTTAGCTTGCGCGGGGTCGCGTTGGAGCACATCCTACGAATTCGGTGCCCCGCGCGGGCTGAAGCCCGCGGCTCGGGGGATCAAGCCCGCGGCTCGGGGGATCAAGCCCACCGGTCAGTTCAGGTGGGTGCATCGGCAAGGGGGTCCGCTAGGTCAATGTGTTCATCGGGATGGGCGGCTTCGTGATCGGCCGGTTCGACATGGGACGTGATGTGCACGTGATCGGACGGGAAGCTGGATCGTATCGCATCCTCCACAGCGGTCACCCTGCCATGGGCTTCGTCGGTGCGCATCTCATCGGGTACGAGAATGTGGACATCGACCCATAGTTCGTTGTTGGCCTTGCGACATCGAAGCTGATGGAATCCCGTTACCTGCCCTCGTTGCACCGCTTCATTCAGCACGTTCGTGAGTACCTTGGCTACTTCCGGATCCAATTCGTCCATCAAGCCGGCGAACGACTCGCGCATGAGACGCAGGCCGGTCGTCATGATGTACGCACCGACCAAAATGGCCGTCACCGGATCAAGCCAGACAAACCCGGTAATCATCACCAACCCCACACCGATAATCGCCGCGGCCGAGGTCCACATGTCGGAAAGCACGTGCCGACCGTTGGCGACCAGGATGATTTCGTTGTGCTTCTTCCCGACCCGAATGAGCGTCGTTCCGAGCACGAGATTGATTCCGGCCAGCCCGCCGGTGATGGCCAAGCCCAGTTCCAGGTTACGCAGTTGTGGGCCTTGAATGAGCGCGTGGACTCCCATGTACATGACTGAAAGCGAGGCAACAAAGACCAGCGATCCTTCGAAACCCGCCGAAAAGAAGGCAATGCGACCATGACCATAGGGATGGTTGGCATCCGCAGGCCGCGCGGAATACCACAAGGCGACCGCAGCGAAGGCGGTTGCGAATCCGTGGACCACTGATTCAGCGGCGTCGGAGAGAATGACGGCGCTGTGCGTAAGGAAGAAGGCAAGCATCTTGCCCGAGAGCATGACGACCGAAGCCCCCAGGCTGATTCTCATGACGATTTTGCGTGGATCGCGCATGGGTTTCCGTCTACCATCAAGGTCTTGCAACACGGAGTGACGTTACCAAAGTTATGGGGCCTGGCAAATCTGGTTGGCCGGTGTTCCGGCCGCCGACAGATGAGGGCCCGTCACCAAGACAGGAAGTCGGCCGTCGCGCGCTTGGGGATGCCGGGCGCCTGGCCGTGGCATTCCACGGTGCGCCATCCCCAGACCGACGCCGCCAACATCCACCGGGGGTGGCCCTTGTCTCGCCGATCTCCTAATCGGCACCGATGAGGAAGGGTACTATGCAGCTAGTGCTTTGACACACCGCAACTTTCGGGTTCGTTACGGATCAGGGCCGCGGGCGCCGGCCCTCGGACCGGTCCCACCGCTAGCGCGGTGGGCTCTGATTCGCGGGCCCGATTCCGGTGGCTCGGGCGGCGACAACCCATAGATTGGGGTGTGACGCAGCACTGGTGTGGCATCGACGCCCGGCGACCGTGGGCGTGCATCAGCGAATAGGAGCCGGTATCCACGGCGCATCGAGAGTTGGATGGAATTGATCCAGGCCGTATGTCGGCTATGATCTTGTGGGGTTGGCCGGGTGGCAGCCCTGTGGTGGCAGATCGGGGACATGCCCGCAGCATCGTTCGGCACGATGGCAGGGAGCTCGAAACCCGAGCGAACCGGGAACCCTTATCGGAGGTTGCGCAGGCGGATGGCTCAACCCATCGGAACATCGTACAACCAACGGGCTGGGTTCACGCTGATCGAGCTGCTGGTGGTCATCTCGATCATCTCGCTTCTTATCTCCATCCTGTTGCCCTCATTGAGCCGAGCGCGATCCCAGGCCAAAGGGGTGCATTGTGTGGCTAGGCTCAAGGAATTCGGCAACGCCCTGGCGGCGTACGAGAACACGAGCCGCGGCCTGCTCCCGCCCGCGCGGTGGTATCCGGACGCAAGCAGAATCGACGGCGGCGATCCGGGCTCGGAGCCTGTTGAGTACGGTTGGGCTGAAATCCTATTCACGTATGTCTACAAAGATGACGTGCGCGAGCCGACAAGCTACCCGGTATTGCGGAATATCGAAGGACGCAAGTGGCAGGAATACTTCATTTGCAAGGCGGTGGGCGACACCGAGGTCAGCAGCGGTCACTACCGGGTCTACTTGCCGGCCTGGGCTGCGGGGAGCTACGGCGTGGCACGAGACGCGATGTACACTGACGACGTTCATGCCAACCCGGATCGCGGCGCGAGCCGGGAGCGCATCCGCCCGAAAATGCCGTTGATCGGGGATGCCAACGAGTTTTCGGAGCGTGGGGACGGAATCGGCACGGATGATTGCAGCTATCTCGATGCCGGCGAGGCCAACTACGCCGGAACCAATGGACGCAATGGAAACCGCTTCTCCGATCGGCATTACGGTGGAACGAACTTTCTATTCCAAGACTTGCATGCCTCCTGGGATACCCGCCTCCGGGAAGAGCTGGCGCGGGACTACGATCTCAACGGTGTCATCGATGTGGATGCCGGTCCATAGCCGGAACCTTGCTTGCGTTGTCACGCCACCCATTGTTACAATGAGCCTTTTCGAGATTCAGTAAAGAAACATCCATGAACATCACCCAACTTCTCAAGCCGGAGTGCATTCGTGTGCCGTTGGTGGCCACCGAACGTTTCGCCGCCATCGAGGAACTCGTCGATCTTCTTGACCAATCGGGCCATCTGACGGATCGCAACCTCGTGCTTGAGTCGATCATCGCCCGAGAACGTACGCGTTCGACCGGAATCGGCATGGGGCTGGCCGTTCCGCATGGGAAATCCACGGGCCTTCAATCCTTGTGCATGGCTGTCGGCAAACCGGCCGAGCCCATCGAATTCGATAGCATAGACGCCAAGCCCTGCGTGCTGATCGTCCTGCTGGCCAGCCCCGTGGACAAGACCGGCCCGCACATTCAAGCACTGGCGGGCATCAGCCGCCTCTGGCAAACAGAGGCCTTTCGTGCGGCGGTGGACCGGGCCCGGACCGTCGATGATGTGATCGCCGCCATGACGGACCGACTGGGATAGTGCCTCGAGGCGATGGACGCGCGGGATTGTCCGTCGATCATTGCCGCAATCTGCTGACGACATCTAAACACAAGAGCGCGAACATCAAGCCGTCCAACCGTCGTTGAAGGTGGCCGAACAACGTCGCGGCCCGCGTTCCACCATAGTCCTGACGCCGTGCAGAGGTTCTTTCGACGAAGAGGCCCAGGTGAAACCGCATCGGGGTTTCCTTAAATTCGAGCCTCCGCTCAAAAGCAAGCAACCCACTCACCTTGGCCCAATCGACCGTCCGTGCGGCCATCCAGCCGCCGAACAGACATAACCCAATACCACACAAGCAGTTACAAGCCATCGGGAAACGGGACCGCACCCCAGCGAATTGCTGGCGCGCGAATTGCATCGTCTATCTCACGACCCGAGGTCGCCATCAGGCCGTTCGTGGAGGCATCCAGCCTGCACCGGCTTGGCGACCGCTGCAGACTCGATGGCTGCACCGCGGGTGCCGCTGAGTTGAGGTATCAGCAGGGGCGGGGGTTTCGCTGGCTCAAGGAAATGGTCGCAGTTGCACGACGCGCTGCGACGGCGTCGGTCATGATCTCGGTGGGTACGTTGGCCAGACCGGCAGCTTAAGGACGGAGTTCGCGAACTTGAACACCACGCACGCCGGTCCAACGGATCGAGCAAGCTGTCATCCATGCCATGCCAAACGGCGCGGCCTGCGCCGCGCGGCGGCATCGGCGTGCCCGCAAACCACGCGTGCCAGACATCGTGCGCGGAGCACAGCCGTCGACTCGGGGGTGGGCACTGCTGGTGCCAACCGAAGGTTGTGCCGGAATCGAGGCTATGCCCTCGGTCCCCGCATCCGACGACTGCTCGGCGTCGCGCGCGACGAGGCAACCGCCTCCTACCGGCGCAAGCTCTACCAGGGTGTGCGTCAACACAACACACCGCGCCGCCGGCCCAAGAGGAGGATGGCGCCCCGGGGATGTGGATTCCACCGCGTCGGTGGTTTCAAAGGGACAGGTGGCAGGCTCATCGTCTGGATACCCGACGGGCGGCAGCCCATCGGTGCGCTTCTGCGAAGCGAATACCGCCGCGATCCTCGACGAAGCGGTGATTCCCGGCAAAACCAATGCCTTGGATGGGCAAGACAATTGATAATCCCTTTAAGAAGGTAGGGGAATGTAAGCGAGGCAGCAACGTCCGGTCCCGCGTGTGCATCGACTACGCCATTCGATGTCGCGTAGGCCGGGCGTTGTCTCTTAATGCGTTGTGGCACTCGGAGCACTGGGTCCACCAGAAGATTGGCGGAAGCGGGAGGGTCAATCAGAAGATCGGAAGGCCCAAGTGGGAGTCGGGGGCTGGCAACGACCGAACATGGGGCTGTCCGCAAACAACGATAGGGCTATCTATATGGACAAGGATTTCTTGTTGTGTCACATGACGGAACGTTTTCGGTCGTTGTACGGCCAGGTACTGGACGCCATCGCCGGCAGCTCAAACGCCCGGCGCGACATCATGATCGAAGTCGCGTTCCACGATGCGCTCTTGGAACTGATGAGGCAGAGTCTTCGCTTGGCCGCACAGCTCGACGCGTTGTCTGAATGGGACGCGGACCCGGTCCATCACAGCACGCGAGAACCGGATCATGACGGCCCGCCACGCGCAGCCTGACGCGCACGGTGCCGATCGACGCGGGTCCATCCCACCGCCCTTGCGGCGCTACACGCTATTTCGCGGCTTCGGCCAGTTCTCCGCCGGAATCTTTGGAGTCGATGGCTTCCTCGAGAACGAGCTGCAATCGCTTGACATTCCGGTACACCATCTCGGCCAGCATCTTACGTTCTATAGCCACCATACTGTCGTCAGACATGAGAATGGTTGTGGGCAAGAGGATACCGCGGAACTGCGCGCTTGGTTCCTCTGAGAATTTGGACAGCAACCCGGTTTGGGGCGATTCCTCTTCTCCGGCATACTTGAGCCTGAGATACACGCGAACCTTGGCAACGAGTTCATCCTCGTCGAACGGTTTGGTGATGTAGTCGTCGGCCCCTGCATCGTACCCCTCGAGCCGCTCAGCCAGCAGAGCCTTGGCGGAAACCATGATGATCTTGGTATGGCGGTACGTCGGGTCGGCGCGCAGGCGCCGGCATACTTCATAGCCGTCGATCCCAGGCATCATGATATCAAGCAGGATGACGTCGGGAGTGAAGTCCTTGACCATATCCAAAGCTTCCTCTCCCGACAAAGCCGTCTTGAGCTCATACTCGGCGGAGAGCATCTCCGCCAGCACGGCAATGTTGGTTGGGTTGTCGTCCACAACCAGAATCATACTCTCTGTCGACACGATCTGCTCCCTTCTCGCCGTGGCCTCTGCAAAATCAGGAAACCGGGATCATCACGGATGATCCCGACACGTCGCCAAGATGTAGGCTTCAAGCGGGGCGAGGCCGCCCCCCCCTCGAAGGTCGCTACTTCAGCGGTATCTCAAACACGAACCTGGCACCACCGCCCGGGTTGTTCTCAGCCCAAATGCGACCGCGATGCCCCGAAACGATTTTCCGACAAATCGCAAGCCCCAACCCCGTTCCCCCGGCACCGGTCCGGAAATCGCTGGATTGCACGAATTTGTCGAAGATGATATCCAACTCTCCGGGGGGAATGCCGGCGCCATGGTCGCACACCGAACACTGCACGCTCGCGCCGTTCCGCTGCAACGCCACTTCAATGGGGCCGCCGGTCTGGGCATACTTGACCGCATTGCTCAGCAGATTGCGGATCACCTGTGCGATCTTGTCGTGATCGAGGGGGATCAGAACCGGCTCTTCCGGAACCAGGCAGCGGATGCTTTGTTTCCGTTCTGCGGCAAGCAGACTGAATTCCGATGCCACGGATCGGATGATGGGCACCAAGTCCTCTTCTTTCAGCACGAATCCACTCGTTCCCGACTCCAGCTTGGCCAGATCAAGCACGTTGTTGAGCAAGACCAGGAGCGAATGCCCGCTCAGGCTGATCATCTGAAAGTATTCACAAAGTTTCTTACGATCCGCCGTGGCCGCTTTCTTGAGACCGAAGTCGGCAAAACTGAGGATGCCGTGCAGCGGGGTCCGCAGTTCGTGGGACATATTCGTGAGAAACTCGGTCTTGACCTGGGCGTTGGCCTCCGCCCGCTCCTTGGCTCGTGCCAATTCCGCGGTGCGCTCTCGCACGGTTTGTTCGAGCAGCTTGCTGTTGTCGCGAACGATCTCCTCGGCTTCTTTGCGCTCGGAGATGTCGGTGCGGATGGCCACGTACTGGACAATCTTGCCCGTCTCGTCGCTGAATGGCACAATGGTGGCCGACACCCAGTAGAAGGTGCCGTCCTTCCTCCGGTTCTTGATTTCACCCTTCCACACGTCACCACGCGTAATCGTACGCCACAGATTGCGGTAAAACTCCGGCGAATGATGTGAGGACTTGATGATGCGATGGTTTTGCCCCAAGAGTTCTTCTCGCATATAGCCGCTGATTTCGCAGAAACTGTCGTTGGTATAGGTGATGTTGCCGGCCGTGTCGGTAATGCTGACGATGGCGTGCTCATCGAGCGCAAACTTCTGGCTTTCGACTTCATTGAACGCGCGGCGCAACTGCGCCTCGCTGTCACGAAGCGCCATGGTACGTTGGTGGATGATGCGGGCGGCGCGGCGCATCAGGGCGCCCAAGACGCCGAAAACCGCGCACAGCGTAATCAGCAGTACGCCGATCGACCGGACGAGTGTCCGGTTGGCCGTATCGAGGTGCTTGCTGACGTCTTTGTAGATTTCGAAGCTGCCCAGTATCTCTCCCTGGTCACTAAGCACGGGAATGTAGGTCTCGACGAGTTCGATGTTGTAGCGTTGTTCGTTGGCGAGATCCCAGACATGCTCTTTGGCCTCGAGCTTGGAGACGCGCTGGCCGGCTAGGGCGCGTGCCAGCTCCGCGTTGTCTGCATCCACGGCTCCGATGATATCCGCGTCGGTACTGTAGATGATCTTATGGCTTCGGTTGTAGATCTTGATCTTGATGATATCAAAAGGATCGAGGAATCGCTTCAGTCGCCGGTCCAATCCGGCGATTTGCTCCGCTTTGGTGATGGCGAGCTCTTGCTTGCCGTCCGGCGTGGATTCGATCAGCGTCTGCCCTTCAAGATCGCGCAGCGCGGCGGACACGTGGACGGCATTGATCTGCGCCTGTTGGATGACATCCGCCTCGAGCACCGCGCTGAGCCCCGTGCCCACGAGCACCAGAATCGCGGCGATCGCCGCGATGGATGCGATCGCGAAGTAGCGGAGGAGTTGAAACCCCTTGTCTGAATTGCGCGAACTCATCTGTTCGATTCCACCTCAGGCTGCGCTGTTGCGTCCTATCTCCACTTCGTTGCTCCCGAGCGACGGTATTTCGACGCGCCGGGCGACCCGGATCCTTCCCCAAGTCCGATCCCCCGGCTCTAGCCCCCGGGAAAAAACTTCCGGGAGGCGAAATTCGCCGACGCCCGTCCCCCACCCGTACCTCGTCCGACATCGCGGCACGCCATCTCCGGGACCGCGCCCGGCCGGCACGCTTTGATCCGGCATCGCACGCCGCATCATCGCGGCTGAGTTTGCTCCTCCAGCGCCTCATGCTCCAACGGCTGAATGCCGCGCACCTCACACCCTTGTGAACGCACGACTTCCTCCAAGAGAATGTGCAACCGCTTGACGTTCCGGTAGACCATATCCGCCAGCATCTTGCGTTCGGGCAGGTCCAGCTCATCGTCGGACATCAAGATCGTCGCCGGCGAAAGGATGCCGTTGATCCGCGTTTGCATCTCGTGGCCGAGCAGGGACAGGACGCCGGTCCGGAGTTGATCCACCTCTTCGACGGACTTCAGCCGCAAATAAACGCGAATCTTGGCCATAAGCTCCGCTTCTTCGAAGGGCTTGGTGATGTAGTCGTCCGCCCCGGCCGCGTAGCCGTCGAGCCGTTCGGACAACATCGCCTTGGCGGAGATCATGATGATCTTCGTTTTTTGCATGACGTGGTCGGCGCGCATCCTGCGACAGACCTCGTAGCCGTCGATGCCCGGCATCATGATGTCCAACAGCGCGATATCGGGCTTGAACTCCCGCGCGATCTCCAACGCCTCTTCGCCGTTGATGGCGGCTTTGACGCAGAAGTCATCGCCCAGCATCTTCTGCACGATCGCGATATTCATGGGGCTGTCGTCGACAGCCAGAATCTTCTTTTCCGTTTGCACGGGCCGGTCCTTTCTCATAAACGTTCACGGCTGACCAAGCACGCCTCAGTTCTCAAAATGAATTACGCATCATAGACTTCACCGTCCGCGTTGACGGCAAGCGACGGCACATCGTTTCCGTGCCCGTTGACCATCGGCAGCTCGAACGACAACCGAGCACCGGGACCGGTATTGTTCTCCGCCCAGATGCGCCCATTGTGGGCGGCCACGATGCGTCGGCAGATGGCCAGCCCCAACCCGGTTCCCCCGGCGCCGGTTCTGGTTCTGCTGGATTGAACGAACTTGTCAAAGACTGTGGTCAGTTCATCCTCCGGGATGCCCGGCCCCTGGTCGATCACAGACACCACCACGCAGCCCTGGTTGAGCCGCACTTCCAAAACAATCGTCGACCCCCGGGGCGAGAATTTGACGGCATTGCTGATCAGGTTTCGGACGACCTGCTTGGCCCGCGACACGTCGACCTTGACTTCGATGGGGTGATCAAACAAGGGCAAACGGACGGTGATATCCTTTTCGCAGGCCATCGACGTAAACTCGAGGGTCACGGACTGAATCAACTCTTCAAGATCGACAACCTTGCGATCGAAGGTCATGGCGGTGGATTCCAGCTTGGACAGATCGAGGATGTCGTTAAGTACCGCCATGAGGGTGCGGCCGCTTTCATGAATGCTTTCAAAATACTTGAGCAGGTCTTCAGGCCGCGACGTACCCTGCTCTTTGATGCCGAACCCCGCAAAGCTGAGAATCGCATGCAACGGCGTGCGCAATTCGTGCGACATGTTCGCCAGGAACATGCTCTTGGCGCGGTTGCTGGCCTCGGCCTTTTCCTTGGCAGCGCCCAGTTCGGACGTGCGCTCTCGCACGGTCTGTTCGAGAATCTCGCTGTGGCGACGGACGGTGTCCTCCGCCTCCCTCAGCTTGGTGACATCTCGCACGATTCCGGTAAACAAGCGCCGTTCGCCGACCCGCACCTCGCTGACCGCAAGGTACAGCGGAAACGTCGTGCCGTCTTTGCGTTGGCCGACCACGTCGCGTCCGCGCCCGATGATATGGGCTTCGCCCGTCGTAAGGTACCGGCGCATGTATTCGTCGTGGCGCTCGGCGTCCGGAGTAGGCACCAGAACATTGACGTTCTTACCGAGGATTTCATCCACGCGCCAGCCGAACAGCTTTTCGGCGGAGGCATTGAACGACTCGATGCTCCCTTGTTCATCAATGATGACGATGGCATCCGCGGCCGTATCCAGAATGGAACGCAACCGGCCCTCCCGATCCTTCAGGGCCATCGCCTGCGCCTGCGCCTCCTTTCGGGTAATGAGCACGGTTCGGATCACCCGACACAAGATGAAAACCGAGCCGCCGAGCAGCAGCACCAGGGCCGTGGTCCCCCATCCGGTCAACTGACCGGCAATACCGCTGGCATGCAGCGATCCGGCTTCGTCGTACAGAAACGTAATGCGCCATGCCCGATCGTCGGGCATGTCCACGTCCGTCCACAGCGCCGCATACTTGTCGGCGTAAAAGTTGTGGTCACGATTCTCAAAGAAGCCCGTCACACCTTCCTCCTGAAATCGATCGCGAAACCAGGAAAACATCGGCGTGGGAAAATCGGTACACCCCACGAGCCCGCCCTCTTCATTGGCCAGCAACACGGCGTTGGTCTTGGGGCTGCTCTCTTCCAGTTGCTCTGAAATCACATTCATCGCCACCATGCCCGCCACGATCCCGATGACCTTGTTGTCCTCAGAACGAATCGGAACGGACAAGACGCGGCCGGTTTCGCCCACGCAAAGATCCACGGGTGCGCTAATCAGCAATTCCAGATCGGAGTCTTGGGCGAACCGGCGAAGGTGTTCCACCTGGACCGCGTATTCTTCTTCCTCGCGCTCGAGGACGTGTTGCTCGGAGTCATATTCCTCGTCGCCGTGTTCGAAGGCCTTGAACGGCCGGTGCCTGCCGTTGAAACCCGCCTTGATGATGTAGACTTCCGACAGATGGTGTTGCGAGAAATTGGCCCGATAGATTGCGTTCAGGTACTCATCAGCCTCCTCTGTTTCTTCCATAATTTGCGGATAGCGACTCATCAACCGAAGGCAGAGATCGATTTCCTCAACGTAATCTTCGATGTGATCCTTGGCGGCGAGCATTTTGAGGCGGCTGCTCTGGCGGAACTGCTCGGCCACCGCAGCACGATGTTGCTCGTTGCTGGATCGCAAGAACCCCATGATCAGCACAGCCACCGCGATGCTGACGATCTGTGCCCACTGAAGGGCACTTAACATGTGGTCTTTTTGTCCGGCCATTCCTCTTAGCCCCATCCGGTTTCAGGTGCCTTGCGGCACGCTTTTTCAGGCGGACGATCCGCTCTGTCTGCCCCCCGTCTGGCCGCCGGCTCCGTGCTGCCATTGGCGGCGAATGCCCAGCTTCCTCATTTTGCTCTCAAGCGTCTTCGGGTTGATGTTCAGGAGTTGGGCCGCGCCGGATTTGCCGGATATCTTGCCATTGCACGTGGCAAGTGCCTTGAGGATGTGCGAGCGCGTTGCATCTTCAAGCGACAGGAATGATGAGTCGTCAAGGTCCAAGCCCCCCCCCGCGGTCGCCGCGGCAGACTCTTGTTCGGCGTACGGCGTCGTCGGCGCGCCGTCGATTGCGTCTCGTTCGAATTCTGCGTTTTGGGTCAACATCTCCGCGGGCAGATCCTTCAATTCAATGATATCGGAATCGCACAATATGACGGAGCGCTCGATGACATTGCGCAGCTCTCGAACGTTGCCAATCCAGTGGCATCGAGAAATAGCACGCCGAACGTCTTCAGACAGGGTCGGTGCGGGACGGTGCACGCGCGCCGCGGAGCGTCGGGCAAAATAGTCCGCGAGTTCGATGATGTCGCGGCCGCGCGCCCGCAGCGGCGGCACGCGAATCGGAAACGCGTTCAACCGGAAAAACAGGTCGGACCGGAACGTCCCCTCGCTGACCATTTCCTCCAGGTCACGGTGGGTTGCGGCGATGATGCGTACGTTGGTCTTGAGGGTTGTGTTGCTACCTACGCGCTCGTATTCCCCTTCTTCAAGCACGCGCAGGAGGCGCACCTGGGTTTCCGGGGGGATGTCCCCGATTTCATCGAGGAAGAGGGTTCCCCGGTTGGCCAGTTCGAATCGCCCTTTGTGGCTGCCCTTGGCTCCCGTAAACGCACCGGCCTCGTGGCCGAACAACTCGCTCGAAACCAGATCCCGTGCGAGCGCCGCGCAATTGACGGGAATCATCGCTTTGGAACGGCGCCGCGAACGCTCGTGGATGGCTCGCGCGATCAATTCCTTGCCCGTGCCCGTCTCACCGAGAATCAGTACGGCGGCGTTGGTCATGGCCACGCGGTCGACGACCGCAAGAAACCGCTTCATCACGTCGCTTGACCCGATAATGCCGTCGTAGCCTTCGTCGGCCCCCATCTTCAGTTTCAGCGACGGTGATTCGTTGGCCAAACCGCTTCGGTCCGCCGGGATTTCCTCAAAATCACCGATCACGGACAAGGGGAGCGTGATCGTCTGGCCCAGCTCGAAGAGGAAGCGGGCGTCCGCTTCGGAGTAGAACTTCGACTCTTCATGTTGCACGGAGAACATCCCGACCAATTTGCCCGCCCGGCGAAGATAAACATGCAACCCCGAACTCAGATGCTCCTCGCTGAACTGAGGCAGCGCCTCGGCATCCGGATCGGTGGCGTAATCGTCGACGACTTGAGCCGTACCGGCGTATTTATCGGCCAGTTCCCGAATCGCGTTGCTGATGACGCCCCGTTCGTACTTGGCCGGCACCGATTGACCCTGCTTATCGCGGCGGGCAACGCGCCGCCAGAGATTCTGGCCGTCGTAGAACACGACAACATTAAGGCGAACGAATTCGAGGCGATCCGCCGTCACGCGGTACAGCGCGTCGATCAGTTTTCCGTAATCGCAGCGCTCGAACCGCTTGGCGCTCAAATCAAGCAGGAATTGAGTATTCCGCGCTAGCATGTGCTCTCCCCACAAGGTGCGCCCTACGCGCACCGGCTACCAAGGGACTCAGCCCAACCCACACCGCCGACAAGCCGCATCCTCTGGACGATCCGCGACGTTTCGCCTCGAATCGGGCGCGGACTTCCACCTCGTTGCAGCGCGCACGCTCGGCTGCGTTGGTCGCCACAGTAAGTTGGAAGCGCAAGCCACGCGCCGCACGAACGTTCGTTCGGACGCCGGGCGAAGCTCGACCGCTTGACATCTTCCCAGCTCTCGGTTGCGCGATGACTCGCCAAACCGGTGCCATGAACACGAGATTTCTCGCACGACCTTTCATTCGAGATGAAAGGTTCCTGTACGCTGACTCATTCTGGGGGACGGTTAGATAGGACGCTTCCGTGTCGGCCGGCACCGTTCATTGTTCGCGTGGCTGGTAATCCTCTCCAGATCCCGCGAGCCAAGATGCTCGCGGTAGCACGCGCCCCGCGTCACCCAGCCTGCGTCCGGTCGACGCAAGTGCGTGCCGCATGAGTTCGCTTCCTGATTCCTTTATAGTCAGCCAATCCCCTAGTTGCAAGAAAAATCCGCACATTTGGCCCAGCGCCAAAAGAATCCCCATATTTCCGGAATTGGCGATTCCTGCGCGCGGCCGCGCGGGAGCGAATGGGCGTTTGGAGCGTCGAAACGCGGTTGTTTCCACGTGCCATGTACTGGCATGGCATATGCTTGAGGCTCTATCGGACGCACCGAAGCAGGAGCAGTGGCTCAGGTCTTTTTATCGGATGTTGCGTTGCCGTTGGCGAACAGGACGACAACGGCGTGGTCAAATACTTGCGGGCCGTGTGGCACGCTCACAGGAAACATTGTCAATAGCGGAGGAGCAGAGACGATGAAATCGCGAATTACGTTACGGAGGTTGTACATGGTTGGGCTATTGTTTGTCGGGTACGGCACAACGGTCCAAGGACAAATCCAGGACTTTGCGGTGGTGGATACCACTCCGCTGATGCGGTTCGGGCCCACCAGCCCCATCAACGGGTACCCGATGTGGGTACAGGATGCCAACGGACTCGTGTTGGAGCTTTGTGAGGACACGAACGATGTCACGCCGCCCACTGTCATCGATCCCGAGACCGGGGCAATATTTCCCCCGTGTCCGGCGTGCGTCGATCCGGCATTGGATCTGCCGAATGCGAACCTGCCGCAGTCGTTTCCCGACAACTATCCCGACGAGCACTTCTACTGGTTGTCCGAATCGATCATGATTGAGACCGATAACTCGCGCAGCATCGTCACGATGGCTCTGGAAGGGGCCTTCGACGGGCTGGGTGCGGTCGTCGACGGCGAGCAGATCGTGTTCACCCGCTATCGCGTGCGTGTCGACAACGCGAACCCGGGCGATCTCTACCAGATCACCTATCCCTACGGCGTCACCTACGTCGAGGCCGAATTGGACCAGGCCGGGGCGGCGATCAGTAACATCAACTTCACCAACGACATCTTCCTGTGGAAGGGTGTTTCGTTGCGCACGCCGTTGGACAGCATTATGGGTACGTTCCTGACCTCCGTGACCCCGCCGCCGGCGGCCGGTGTGATTCCCACCGACCCGATCACCGGGCTGCCGACCGGTGATCCGGCGAACACGCAGACTTACCTTCAGGACTTCTGTGGCGCCGGCGTGGTTCAGGGTAGCCCGTTCGGTACCAACTTCTTCAGCGTGGTCGGTCCCGACGCGGGTATCGTTCAGTCGACGGTGCATACGACGCGGGATCCGAGCCTCAGCCAGTGCGATCCACTGGACCCGGCTATGGTCGCGGCCTTCGACGCGTACGACGCCTATGTCGTCGCCAACCTCGACCCGGCCTTCCTCGGGCTGGCCAGAATCCCCGACAACTGCACGTTCTCCGACGAGTTTACCGGTATCGCGAAGCCGGCGACGAAACTGGGCGTGCAGATCGACCGCGCGACCTACAACCGTGACCTGACCGCCGGAAACAATTCCACGCAGATCAACGTGTGGGCAAACTCGTTCCAGGGTCAGGATATCCAGCTTACGGTCCCCGGCATCGTCGGAGACATTCAGATGTGCGGCGACGGCACGGGCAACTATTTCGCCCACGTGCTGATGCCGAGCAGCTTCATTCCGCCGACCGAGGTTACCGTGACGAACTTTACGGATGACCCGCCGACCGTGGCGACGCATGCTTTGGCGGCCAACATTCAGATTCAATCCGCCGTTGCCAATCTGGGTACGGGATTCCTGGACATTACGGCGACCGTGGCCGACCCCGCTCAAGCCGGCGGTAGCCTTTCGACCGGCGGATCGTTGTTCACGCAGGATCCGACGATCGCAACCGCCGGAACCGCGTCGATCGCGTTGGGCGCTGGTGCCTGCGGCGCTGTGCCTCCGCTATCGGTTTCCGTGGCATCCGGCCAGGGCGGCCTGGTGACGGCTCCGACGCAGGTGCTGGGCGTGGTTCCGGACCTGCTTGCGGCCGCGGGCGGTCCGCAGACTGTAGCACTCGGCAGCCTGGTGACGTTGGACGGCTCGGCCTCAGTCCACGGTGCGGGCACGACGTTCCTTTGGACGCAGGTCGGCGGAACAGGCGTTGTGCTGTCGGATCCGGCTGCGGTCAGTCCTACTTTTACGTTCCCGGCCACGACCGATCTGCTGACCTTCACGTTGACCATTACGGACGTATTCGGAATAACAAGCACGGATAACGCGACCGTGACGAACACGGTCTTTGCCGTGGCCGGTTTGGATCAGGATCTGGCTTTGTTCCCCGACGCCGGCGTTGCGCTGGACGCGAGCCAGTCTCAGGGTGCCGGCTTGAGCTATAGCTGGGCACAGATTCCGGTCGACACGGCGGTCTCGACGCAGTGCGTCGGTGTGACGCTTGACGCCGCAGCCTCGGTTGCGATCGATCCGGTCAACACTGCATTGGCCACGCTTACCATGCCGCTCGAAGGCGGTTGCGTGACGCTCGAGCTGACCGCGAGCGGTCCTGGCGGAAGCGCTACGGACACCATCACGATTAAGGCTCCGGTCGGTGCTCCGGTCGCTGACGCGGGTACGGACATTGTCGTGTTCGCCAATGAGGTCGTGCAGCTCGACGCCGGTGCGTCGGCGGGCATCATCAACACCGACGGAACGGGATTCACTTGGCTTCAGATCGGGACGGGAGACGCGGTGCAGTTGGGCACGTTGCAGCCCGATAATACGATCCTCATCGATCCGCTCGGCCCGCCGCACATCCCGAATCCGGCGTTCGTGTTCCCGGCCACGCCTCAGACGCTGACGTTCCAGGTGACGGTGCTAGGCCCTGGTGGCAGCAGCACGGCATCGGTCAACGTGATCGTGGATAATCCGGGCACGGCGGACACGCTGATCCCGAACCGGGCCCGTTACGTCGAGAACAAGGAACGATTCACCGTGTCTGGAAACAGCTCGATTCCGGGACCGGGGCACAGCGTCACCTGCTGGCTCGGTTCGCCGACCACGGGCGATTTGATCGGCACCAGCGCGGTGGACGCGGTTGCGGGCTGGAAGGTCGATACCTTCGGTGGCATCAACCCGTGTCTCACGGATCCGGGCATCGTCGATCCGACCAACTGCAAGAACGTGCCGATCGCGGACCACCTGCTTCAGGTGCATTGCGTCTCCACCCTCGGTGGTACGTTGATCATGGATTGGGAGGCCAAGTAGTTTGTAACAACCGGGAGGTTAAAGAGGAGCCCCCCTGCAGAGAGTGGTGTGCATCGAAAGGTGCGCACCACTCTCAATTTTTCGAGCGTATCGATCTATTGAAAAGCGGCACGAGTGGTTGATTCATTCACACACTCCTGCTGCTTTTTGCACGCGCGTCAGGGCGAATCAGCGTTCATCGTGATCGTTGGCCGACGGCTCCGGGACGGGCGAGGTTTGGTGGGGGCGGTTTCTTGGCAGGCCGTGGGCTGCGCTTAAGTAGCCGGGGGAAAAGCGTAGCAGCACGCCAGAGTCGCACCACATCCCTTCCGCCCGACGTTGATCAGGTCGTCTTGTTCTCTGCCGCTTGTGCGACATGACGCTTGGCCGACCCACTCAGGGTCGCATGGAACAACGGAACGGAGAAAATGAGTTTTCCCCCACCCCGTATTGTGAACGCGCTGCTGCGGTTGCCGGCCGTCCTGCAACGGACCTATCGGTCCGCGCGGCACCGCAAAGCCGCAGCCGCGCTTGGCGTGTTGATGTTGATTTGCGCCGGACTCGCGACGGCAATAGCGGCCCCGAACGATCGGTCGATGCCCGATCTTCATATCGCCTGGCGTTCGGGCACGTCGCACGCCGTGGCCGTGGACGCAAAACAGGCCGCGTTGCAGATCGCCGCGGCGTCGGACGGAGCGACGCGCCACCTGGTCGTGCAGTTTCGCGAGCCGATCGGGGCAAGCGAACACCCGATGCTGAAAGCGTGCGGCGTAACGCTACTGAGCTATCTCGGCCAGAACGCGTACTTCGCGTCCGTTTCGGGGGCGCGGGTCGATACCGGCCGCTTGGAACAGGTCAGCTCGTTGGCCTACGCGGCGCGGGTCGAGCCGGAATGGAAGCTGGGGGCCATGCTGGCCTCGGGGGCGGAGCCCACGTGGGCGGTGGTCGCGCGCGATGCCGGCGGCGACCCCGTGATTGGCACGTACGTGCTCTTTCATCGCGACGTAGCGTTGGCCGAGGGTGCACGGGCCGCGGCCGGCCATGGGGCCGTGGTGCGCGATCAACTGGAATCGATCAACGGGTTGGTGATTGAGATCGCTCAATCGAACATCGGCGCGCTGGCGCAGGAAGACGGCGTATCGTACATCGAAGCCGCCTTGCCCCGGCTCGGCAAGCTCAACAACAGCAGCCGCATCCTGGTCGAGGCGAACACGGTGCAATCACCGCCCTACAACCTGGACGGTTCGGGCGTGACGGCGGTCGTGTACGACGACGGCGGCGCCCGGCGGGCCGACGGCGCGATCCACCCGGATCTGGCGGGCCACTTGACCCTGCAGGATGCATCCCCGGCGTCGGCGCACGCGTCGCACGTGGCCGGCACGCTCGGCGGTGACGGATCGATGAGCGGCGGACTCTGGCGTGGCATGGCACCGGGGGTGTCGATGCTGTCCTACGGCTCCGCCGACGACGGCACGGGTACGTTCCTGTACACCAATCCGGGAGACCTCGAGACGGACTACGCCAACGCGATCACCGTTCATGGGGCGGCGATCGCGAACAACTCGATCGGCACGAACGTTTGCGCCAATACCGGCGCACCGCTGTTTCTTTCCTGTTCCATAACGGGTGATTACGGCGTCACGTCGGCACTGATCGATGCCATCATCCGCGGCAGCCTGGGCACACCGTTTCGCAGCATTTGGGCCAACGGCAACGAACGAAGCTGCACGGCGTGCCCTTTGGAACATCAAGACGGCTATCATTCCACGGCCCCGCCGGCCTGTGCCAAGAACCATATCTCCGTCGGGGCGGTCAGCTCCGACGTGGACCTGGTGACGAACTTTTCGAGCTGGGGCCCCTGCGACGACGGCCGCATGAAACCCGACATTTGCGGACCTGGTTGCCAGGTCGGATCCGATTTCGGCGTGACGTCCTGCGACATCAATGCGGGCGTGTTCGGCTACGCCGCGCGGAGTGGTACGTCGATGGCTGCGCCGGCGGTCAGCGGGCTGTCGGCGTTATTGCTTCAAGACTATCGCGATCATTTCCCCAATCGCCCCGACGTTCGTAATGCGACCTTGAAAACCTGCATGGCGCATTGCGCGGTGGATCTGGATAACGATGGCCCCGACTACCGCTGTGGGTACGGTTCCGTGCGGATTCGCCAGACCGTCGATTTCATGCGTACGGGCAGCTTTCTGGAAGATCAAGTGGATCACCTAGGTACGTATACCACCTATGTGGTGGTCGCCCCGGGCGCGTCCATGCTCAAAGCCACGCTGGCATGGGATGATGAAGCGGCCGCGCCGAACGTGAACCACTCGCTCGTCAACGACTTGGATTTGCGGGTGTTTGATGAGGCGGGCGTCGAGTATTTCCCGTGGACCCTCGATCCGCTGAATCCGGCCGCCCCCGCGAAACGGGATCACCACGATCACGACAACAACATGGAGCAGGTGCGCATCGACGTACCGGCGCCCGGCATCTACCGCGTGGAAGTGCACGGCACAAACGTGCCGTTTGGACCGCAGCCATTCTCGCTCTGCACGACGCCGACGATGGTGCGATGCACCTCGACGGGCAAAGTGACGCTCGATCAGACGCAGTATATGCCCGGGGACAGTGCCGTGCTTCAGGTCGTGGATTGCGACCTGAACGCCAACAGTGCGGCGATCGAGAATGTCACGGTGACACTCGTGTCGGACAGTAGTTTGACCGGGCAAGCGGTGGTGTTGACAGAAGTAGCACCGGACGCGGGCATTTTTCGCGGCTCGATCACCATCAGCGGGAGCGGCACCGCCGGATCCCTGCTCGTGGCGGTGGGTGACACAATAACGGCAACCTATACCGACGTTGATGATGGTTTGGGCGGCATCAATGTGGTCGTCGTGAACACGGCGACGGTCGTGGCCCGGCCGCTGGTCGTCAACCTGGAGGTGGGGGCCATCAACTCGCTGGTGACGCGCGACGTGACGTTCGTTCTCACGGATTGCACCGGGGCCACGAGCGAGACCATTACTCTGCCCGTGAGTTTCGATGCGTCCGGCCTGGCCACGGTCATCTTGCTCCCCACCAACAGCGCCGCAGCGTGGATCAGCGCCAACGGAAGCCTGACATTGCGCCGCCTGATGCCGTTGGCGTCACCCTGGCCGTTGAGCGTTAACTTCGTCGGGGCTGATCGACTGCTTGCCGGGGATTTCAACGGTGACGGCATCGTGGACATTCAGGATCTCTCGATTCTGGCGTCGATTTTCAACACGCTCAACAGCTCAGCGGACAGCAACGGTGACGGTGTGGCCGACACCATCGACTTTACCGCGGTAACCGTGAACTTCTTCTCGTTTAGTGACCCGGTTGACGGTTGTGGTCCGTGAATTGCCTGTAGATGTAGGACACGCGTCGCAAGACCGTGTTACGGCTTAAATAAAGGGAATTCGGTACTTGTGGGCTGCCAAGCCGGAAGGAATTACGTCGGGGGAGGAAAAGACAGCCACCACAAGTGCCATTCAGTTATGGGCTCTGACAGAAAGTAGGTGGGCAAGATGAATCGAAAGATGTCATGGAAAGTATGTATTTGGGCGGCTGCCTTGGCGGTCGCGGGCGCATCGCCGGCAATGGCGGTTACCAATCTGAGTTTGAATGTTACGGGTGGGCCGACCTTCGCGCCGGGCGACACCGTTACCGTGACGCTGGACGTGGACACGATCGCTCCGCCGGACGCGATCAACGGAGTGCAAGCACTGTTGCACTACGATAACACCGTCTTGACGCTGGTGGACATTGTACCAACGCTCGATATTTCCGCTGACGGCGCGACGACGGCTGACGATTGGACCGAGGCGGTTCAAACCGACACGGCCGGAGACATTACCTACGCCGTCGTGATCAACGCGGCCGGCGTGGCTACGTCCGCTAATCACACTGTGGCGACAGCGACCTTCACGGTCATCAACGTGGGCACGGCCACGTTTACATTCCGCGCCGATGCCCCCCCGGTATTCACCAAGCTTACGCGTGAATCCGACAACGGTGCGATTTTTCCAGTCAAGATCGACTCTTCAACCATCACCCTGACCTGCGATGACGGGAACGCCTGTACGGTGGACGGGTTTAACGGTACGGCGTGTACGCATACGCCGCAGCCAAGCAACACCGTTTGCCGGGCCTCCGCTGGCGCGTGCGACATTGCCGAGGTTTGCGATGGCACGGCTAATCCATGCCCCGCGGATGCCGTTGAACCCAGCTCAACCGTTTGTCGAAACGCCGTTGGTGAATGCGACGTGGCGGAAACGTGTGACGGCACGAGTGCCGCCTGTCCCGCCGACG
>JBHHUB010000037.1:0-25683 GCA_046753625.1 Phycisphaerae bacterium
ACGGCTACTGTAGCGCAGTTCTTCAGGCTGCCGGAACGAGCGGCGTTGAAGCCACCGGAAGTGTCATGCATGCCGTTCAACGATGAATCTTCAATCTTGAACCTTCGACTTAACTACCGCAAACGAACGGCCATGATCGATTTCTTATCCCTCAAATACACCTTGTCACCGACCACCGTCGGCGCCGTCCATGCCGGTTCTTCGAGCAGTTGGGCTTCAGCGTGAACGGTGATCCCCTCCCCCGTGGCGGTAGCGAGCATCAAGCGTCCTTTGCCGTCCAGAAGAACCAACTTACCCGGCGTGCGCACGGGCTTGACCTTGGCCAACCCTCTCTTTTTCCAGGCTATCTTCCCGGTACGAAAGTCGAACGCCTGCATCATGCCCACGCTTCCGCCGGCGGCCCCGCAGAGCAGCCCGCCCACCACGACCGGATCGCTCAGGCTGCCCTTGATCTTGTGGTTGTTCCAGACGGGTTCGGGTTGGATGTGGTCGCCGTGATGCGCCAGATGCACGGCACGGGCACCGTCGCCGCCGCGAACCACGAAGTAAAGAATGTCGTCCGGGCACCAGATCGGCGTTGAGATGCTGGTGTGGAATCGGCTCTTGGCCTCAAGACTCCAGTGGACTCGGCCGTCCGTCGGCGACAAGCCCACAATCGCCCCTTCCAGGTACGCGATCAGGTGGTCCTCGCCTTCGACGTTTACAATAACGGGCGAGGCGTAGCTGCACGGCAGATCCGTACTCTTCCACACGACGTCCCCGGACGCTTGATCCAGCGCCACGACGCCCTGCCCTTCGCCGCCCACCAGCACGATCACCGTGTTCTTGTAGGCAACCGGACTTACGGCGTATCCGAACCGGAGAAACGAGCCCTCCATGTCATGGTACAAATCCTTTCGCCACAGCACCCGACCCGTCTCGGCGTCAAGACAATGCATGATGCTCGTGTGGCCGATCGCAAAAAGCCGACCTCCCACAAGCAGCGGCGTGCTGTTGGGGCCGAACCCGAATTGAGTCGGTTGGCGATGGTCCTCATCAATCTCGATAAACGGGGCGTCGTAGGCATACGACCATTTCGTGCGACCGGTGGCAGCGTCGATCGCAATCACGGTTTCCTGCTCGTATTCGGGCGGAGCCTTCGGTCCTTCCTCAGCAGCATCATCATCATCCGCCGACGGGACGGTCCCTTTGCGGAACATCGTGTAGAGCGTCTTACCGTCACTAATGATCGATGAGTAGCCGTCACCGAGCTCGCGTTTCCAGAGCGTTGTCGGGCCGGATGCGGGCCAGCTCCGCGGCAACCGCGACGCCGTCGTTGTGAAGTTGCGATGGGGCCCACCCCACTGCGTCCATGGCTCACCGGAAGCGGCGCAGCCGCAAACGATAAGCAACCCCATCCCCACGCACCCGTATCGAATCCAATCCATCATCTTTGTCATGGCCCTACTCCCTCTTGTCCCTTGTTTCATGCGTCGCGCCAAACCCGACCGCGAACCCGGTCGGGATCCGCCGCCCTTTCCGCGGCATCGATACCGCGACTCAGCCCCCCGACTCAGAGCCGCCGGCGCCAGCCTGCGGACCTCTGCCGCCAGCCGGCGAACCTGCGTGGCAGGATGTCACCAGGCTTGCACCAGGCGCTCTGAAGAAATGTCACCAAGCTTGCGCCAGGTGCTCTGAAAAGACGTCACTTACCGGCACGGGTCTCGACGGAATTAGCCGTACCAAAACAATAGAGCACGCCGTCGAGCGTACCGATCACAAGGCGATCCCGCGCCACCGCCGGCGACGCCGTGATCGATGAGCCCGTCTCATACCGCCACAAACGCTTCCCATCCCGCAGGCCCAGCACGTAGAGTACGCCATCGGTCGAACCGATCAACACGCGATCACCCACGATCACCGGCGACCCATCTACGCGTCCCCTGGTGGCGAAAACCCAATTCAGTTTGCCCCAACGACGATCCAACGCGCGAACGCGTTTGTCCCGCCCACCAAGGACCACGAGCTTCTCGGTCACCGCCGCCGACGACATGAAAGGAAACTGCCGCTCGGGGTCCGCAAAGCGCCATGCCACCTTTCCTGCACCGAAGTCGATACCCAAAACCTCGTTGCCATAGGTTCCCACATACGCCATCGAACCCACCACCGCGGCAGACGCGCCGGACACCGACCCCATCGGTATCGCCGCACGCTCCTTCCCGTCATCCAGGCTCAAAACGTGCAGCAACTCGTCGCATCCGGCCGCAATCACCATCCCGCCAGCCACCGCGGGCGTTCCATGAACGCGCCCGCCCGTCTCAAACTTCCAGATCAACGCACCATCCTTGGGATTCAGCGCGTAGACAAAACCGTCATAAGATCCAAAGACGATCCGCCCGTTGCCGGTATTCACCGAGGAGATAATCTGCCCTTCAGTCGCAAACGTCCACTTCTTCTTGCCGGACACCGCATCCACCGCATGGAGCACGCCCAGATCATCGCCGACGTAGACCGTTTTCCCGAGTACGGACGGCGCCGATTGGATCATCTCCGGCTCCGTGTATTTCCATTTCAACCGGCCCGACGCCAGGTCAATCGCATAGAGAACGCCGTCCTCGCACCCAACGTAGACGGTATCCTGTGCGATCACCGCTGAGGCGGAAAACGCCTCCTCCGCCTTGAACCGCCACACAACCGCGGGTTGGGCCGGCAGCGACGAGGCCCCCGCGCCGCATTGCGCCGGTCCGCCGCGCCAGTGACGCCAGGCATCCGCGCTTCTGGCGGCCGCACCATCGCGACTCGGATTCGGATCGAACGCAACCGCTTCGGCATGCGACAGCACAACCGTGCACAATAGACCGGCCATCACGAAACGCGTTCGGATCAGAAATGAGTGCATCCGATCAACCATTGCCTACGTCGGCTTAAAGCGAAGCGCCAAGGCCGCACCCGCACCCGCCATGAGAATGCCGACATAAAACCACATTTTCGGCGGCGTGGCGGGTCGGCTCCAGGCCATCGAAACGATCGTGTTGACGATCGGCGCGCCGGCGAACACCAGCGGCGCCACAAACAGCGGCTTGCCCCCGGCCCGCATGGCGAACACGATCCCGATCGCGCCGACCGCCCCGAGTATGCCGGCCGTGGTGGAGATCGTGACCCCCTTGGTGGTAAACGCCAGCGGCTCGGCTTTGGTCGCAACCAGGTAGAACAGCGTCAACGCAGCCACGATGAGGTAGGCCAGCCCAACAAACAAGAACGCGCGCAGCGCGCTATTTTTATCGCCGAACGCCATCTGCCCGTGGTGCAAGGTCGGGACATAGGCGCCCCAACACAGAATCGTACAAATCACCCATACGCCCCAAAGTTTCATCAGCATCTCCTGCACAAACCCATGATGGTCTCAGTGTGTGGCCCACCCACCCTCGGCTGGGCGATTGCCCAGACACAACGGAGGGCCGCTGTGCTACACGGAATACCCTTCGAATCTGCGTTGACGCCCCACTAGCGTCCCTGCAGCTTATCTCTCAGCGTCTTGGGAATCGCAACCGGCGAGAAGGTTCCGCCGCCCCACTGGCAGCACACGGCCTTGGCCGAACCCGCGGCGGTTTTCACCGATCCTTTGAAAAACTCCACCATATACGTCATCGATTTATCCCCAATCTCGGAAACGCGTAGCCGTACCTCCACTTCATCCTCAAAGCGAAGCGGCGCAAAGTATTCGCATTTTACCGAAACACGCGGCCAGCTCACGTCGGCGCATTCGGTCACGGACACCACGCTCGCGCCCAGGCTTCGCCAAAACGCGTGCTCAACTTCCTCCATAATCCGAAAGTAGTTCGCAAAGTGCATGACCCCCGCCATGTCCGTCTCGGCGAACTGCACAAGGCGCGTCATGCGAAACGTGTCCGGCATCGCTTAGGCTCCATTCGGCACTCAGTGCACCAAGAATTCACGCAGGAAAAAACTTCTCCACCGTCCTACGACTCGGCGGCGCGGTCAGCAGGGACACGACGAAGAGGGATACCGCCGCGGCCGCGCAGATCGTGGCCACCGGCATCATCCCGCCAAAAAGATATTCGCGATCGGCCCCGTAGCCGGATTCGCGAAACAGCCAGAGCCAGCAGACCGCCACGGTCAGGATCGAGGCGTACGCCCCCAGCCGCGTCGCCCGCCGCCAGTAAAGCGCGCCCACCACCAGCGGAAACAATCCGGCGAATCCTGAAAAACACCAGATGCCCAGCGTAAAAACGCCTCGGGCCCCTTGCAGCTTCAGCGCGAGCAGGTACGTGACCAACACGATGGCCACCACGAAAAACCGGCCGATCATGACGTTTTGCCGATCGCTCAACGCATCGTGCGCGATGTAGTGCGCCACAATATCATTCGTAAAAATGCTGCCCAGGCAGAGGAACTGCGAATCGAGGCTCGACATGATGGCCGCGAGAATGCCCGCCGTTAAAAGCCCGCCCACGATCGGGTTGGTCAGTTTTTTCACCATGATCGCCAGCACGGCGTTGACGTTACCGAAATCCGGCGCGATGACCGGTTTCCCACCGACCACGGCCGACGTCGCCCACACACCCAACAGCACGCACGGCACCCAGACGAGCATGATCAATAGCGGATGTGCGATGATGGAAAGCTTGAACGATTGCGCGGATCGAGCCGTCAGCCAGTGTTGAAACAGATGCGGGAACATGCCCACGCTGAGCGGGATGAACAGGTATGTGAAGAACTGAAGCTGCGTGATGCGCACGGGCTTCATCGGCTTGATGACGGCGGCGGCCGGGTCGCGCTGCCACTCGGCGAGCTTCTGCTGATACTGTGCCACATCCTCGGCGGTCGCGGCTCGGGCGAGCTTGGTGGGGTTGTGCTCCTGAACCATCGCCGTCGCACGCTTCATGCCGCCGAGTTCGGACGCGATGAGCGTAAACGTCACGATGCCCAGAATAATAAATACGATCGTCTGAAAGGCGTTGGCCCAGGCCGTTCCGCGAACGCCGCCGAAAAACACGTAGACGAGCACCACCGTACATATCACGGCCGCGCCGAGCCAGAACGGAACCCCCCCACCGGTCGCGGCAAACGCAGCGGGAAACGCCCCGCGGGTCACCTTTTCGATCACCGTGCCGGCGCTGAGCACGCCGATCAACAAGTACGGAATGACCAAACCGACGAGCACGGGAAAGAGCAACAGGCCGATCCCGTTGGACTCAAATCGGTCCCGGAAAAACTGAATCTGAGTGACATAACCATGCCGCTTTCCAAGCGACCACAATCGAATGCCGATGAAAAAGAAGCAGGCCGAGTGAACGATGCCCGCCCAGGAGGCCATCTTGCCGTAAACGCCGATACCCGATTTGAAAGCCGCGCCGCTGCTGCCGACGATGGCGAACGCCGTCATGGTCGTACCGAACAGGGACATCAGCAGGAGAAAGGAGCCGATCCCGCGCGACGCCAGGAAATAATCCGATGCCGTCCCCTTGAAGTAGCGGCTGCTGAACAGGCCCAGCCCCAGCAACAGGAGCAGGTACGCCGCCACCACGACAATGCCGATCGCCCCCGGATTCATGCCCGATCCTCCGATGAAGCCTCATCGGACGCATCCGGAAGATCCTTCGGCCAGCAGTATTTCACCGCCAGCGCCCAGAGGACGGCCGCGGCCACGGAAATCCCGGCGTGGTAGGCCAGCCCGATCGGCAGAAACCCCAACACGAGCGTTTCATGGTCGCTCCACCACCAGAAATCCTGATGGGCTGCGGCCAGAAGTACGATGAGCGCAAAGATGAATACTTTCATTCTTGGGCGGTTTCCCATGCCAAGGTCTTGGGGTCCGGCAGCTTGGTCCATGTGCCCATGGCACCGAACACCCGACCCACGTCCGGATCGAACACGTCGCCGATGAGCAAGCGGACGAGATGATCGCGGTATTCGGGGTGTTTGGCAAGGAAGCGCCCGACGCTGAACTCGGGATCGTAAAAGGCGTAGACCAGGTTTCTCAAGAGGTCCATGCCGCGCAGCAACTCCTCTCCGAACCGGCCCAGGTTTCGCTCACCGACGTCGTCAGCGAGCAAAGCGTCGTGAATGGCGTCGGCTGCCAGTTCGCCGCTCTTGATCGCCAAGAACACGCCGGAGGAATAGACCGGATCAATGAACGCAAACGCGTCCCCGATCAGCACCCATCCGCGACCCGCGATGCGCTTGGCCGAATAGGAGAAATCCTTCGTGACGCGCACGGCCGCGATGCGGCGCGCGCCCTCGAGCCGCCGGCGCATGCCGGGGCAGCGATCAACGGCCTTCTCAAAGACCGCCGGCGGCTTGACGCCGGCGCCGGAAAAAAGCACCGCGGGCGGGCCGACCAGGCCCACGCTCGTGATGCCGTTGTTCAGCGGGATGGACCAAAACCAACTCTTGCGGCCTTCGGTGCTGATGATCATCGTCGCGCCGGCGTTGCGGCCTTCGTCGCGGTAGGCGTTTTTGTAGTAGGTGTAGATGGAGCCGTTGTGAAGGTCGGCGTCCGGTTCGTGGAGGCGTAATTGCTTGCTGAGCAAGGCGCGATCGCCGCTGGCGTCGACCACGACCTTCGCGCGGACGTCCATGCTGCGCGATCCGATCGTGAGCCGCACGCCGCAGGCTCGGTCTCCGTCAAACAGCACGCGCTCGACGCTCGCGCCTTCGCACACCTCGGCGCCGCGGGCTCGCGCGTTGTTGAGCATCATCAGATCGAAGCAATCTCGCGGCACCTGCCACGTGCGCGACCACTCGCCGGGATCCCGATCGGTGAAAAAGTAAGGCTCGGAATCCTTGCCGGACGCGCTGACGAACTGCACGCTTTCCTTCGTGGGGAAATCGGACGCTTTCATCTGTTCAAGCAACCCGAGCCGCTTGAGCGTGTGGTACGTCTGCGGCATGAGCGATTCGCCGATGTGGTAGCGCGGAAAACGCGCTCGCTCCAGCACCAGCGTCGCATGACCATGATCGGCCAGAAGCGTCGCAGCAGTCGCGCCGGCCGGCCCGCCGCCGATGACGATGCAGTCGTATGCGCTTTGACCAGGCATTACGCCGCCGAGATGAATCAACCCGCTATCCCTTTCGCTGACCTGTGCGCCCTCGTGCCTTGATGCGTCGGGTGCCCCATGTCCCTTTCCGGGTGACGCATTTGCTTCGTCGGGTGGCCCATGTCCTTTGAACATGGGGAAGACGATGACCCGCGCTCAACCTCGTGATCCATCTGCCTTGCTCTTTGATCAGTAATGCTACCCGCGACCATCGTCGGCTCCCCCACCTCCAGAGGAGGCGGCCCCCCCATATTCCGCCTTTTGGTCGGTTACGATTTCCAGCAGGTCGATGGCGGGGTGGTCGTTGCAGTAGATCCGGCCTATGCGGGCGAAGGCGGCGGGTGGCCGTGTATTGCCAGGCTGAGCCGGGCGGGCGTTGCCGAAATGAGTCAGCAGGGGAAACGCGTCGCCTAACCGCAGGAACCAGCGAGGCTCTATTCGGCGCATCACTTCATGTGCCGCCAAAATGTCGCCCAATGGAGTCGTGCACTCCAACACCGCGCGCCGCACGGCCTTGCCGGCATACGCAAGATCGAAACGCATCACGCCGACTTCGACGACATGATCGCCGGCTCCGGCGCACAGCTTGATGAGCCGCGAGTAGATGTCGCCGCATTGCCATTCGGCCACAACCTGCAGGGTAACGGCCTCGTCGTGATACGCCTTGAGCGTGGCGGTCATGTGCTGCTGATGGGCCAGTAGCCGTTGGAACGTGTCCGGCATCGTCGCGGGATCGACGAATTCAACCGATCCAAACGCTTCACGGTTGATGCCAAATGCCGCGCAGAGTTCGGCGAGCGCTTCCCGCGCGGCGTTTGGCGATTCGGCTGAGCCGTCCGCGCGAATCATTGGCACTGCCCGTTTTGAAATTGCGGCTCGTAGAAACGCGGCAAGAGCCCGTCCGCGCGGAGCAAGCCGGCCCGTGTCAACGTCAGATCATCGCCGTCCAAAACGGCGAATTCATCGCGTACCAGGGAGATCATGGCCTCTTGGAATTCCTCGGCCACCTCCACGCCGAACTTACGCCGGAAGTATTCGCCTTGGATGCCGCCCTGTTTGAGCTGCAAGATGAACTCGCGAATCATGCGCTGATGAGGCGTGGGCACAAACGCCCGAGCGAGCGGAAGCGTGCTTTCGTCCAGCGAACCGACGTAGCCATCCCAATCGGCGTGATTTTGAAAGTGCACGCCGGCGATGTGCGAAAACGAGGCCACACCCGCACCGATCATGTCGGCGCCGTGCCAGACCAAGTCGCGGTATACGAACGTATCCGCGGGCTGGTCGGCAGCGGGTTTCACAGCCGTAAACGCGCTGGAGACGCGGTAGCCGGCCTGCTCAAACTGTTTGAAGGCGTAATCCATCCAGGCCCGCTTGGTGGGCCAATCGGCTATCGGCACGGTCGACCGACCGCTGCGGACGTCGGCCGCGATCCGGCTGTTGCCCGGGATTTCCATCTGATAGATGGTCACGCTGTCGGGATCGAGCTTGAGCGCTTCTTCGACGGTGTGTTTCCATTTGGCTTCCGTGTCGCCGACCATGCCCGCCAGCAGATCGATGTTGATCTCGGGGAATCCTACCTCGCGGGCCCAGGCGAAGGCGCGAAACACCTCGGCCGATTTGTGCGCCCGGCCGTTGTGGGCGAGCACCTCATCGTCGAAATGCTCGACGCCCAGACTGAGCCGGGTTGTTCCGATGCGCCGGATGGCCTCAAGCTTGCCTTTTTGCAGCGTACCGGGCTCGCATTCAAACGTCACCTCGCGTGCCTCTTGCCAGGTCCACGCCTTGGCGATGCGCTCCACCAGCGATTCGAGCTGATCGCCACTTAGAAACGAGGGCGTCCCGCCGCCGAAATAGACGAATTCAAGATCGCGCCCCGCGGTGGCGGGTTGGCGGCTGTACAGCTCGATTTCCGTGGTTAACGCATCCAGATACCGGCGGACGTCCGCAGCGTTTTTGTCGGTGTAAACGCGGAAATAGCAAAACGTGCATCGCTTGCGGCAAAAGGGGATGTGCAGGTAGAGGCCGAGCGGCGTCTCCACGTCCGACTCACTACCGGGCGCGGCGGGCGGCACGGCCAGGGCTCGCCCGACATCAGGCAGATAATCCGCCGACCACGCCGAAAACGGCGGGTAGTTGGCCACAAAATAGCTCCCTACTTCCGTCTCTGCGGAGTCGTCCAGGAGGTCGAGTTCTTTTCCCACGGTTTTGAATCTCTTTAGCTATGACAGCGCTAGAACAATCTTCTCGAGCCGCAGGCTTTAGCCTGCGCGGCCTCAAAGCGGCTTGGCGCCGCCGGAAACCGGGACGCCGCGCGGGCTGAAGCCCGCGGCTCGGGCGGCTCGGTGCGTGTTTGAAGTCCTGCGGATGCTCCAAACATGGGGCCAGTATAGTGGAGTTACCGCGTGTTTTCCTTGTAACAACCTGTCAAACCCACTTCGCCGACGCTCAACTGCGGATGGCTTCCTTCCTGCGGCGCTCACCCGATCGCCCGCCGGTAGATTTCGGCGAAGCCGTCCTGGGTTATCGGAACCGGGTTAAACTGGGCGGTCCATTGGGCGTTGGCGGCTCGGGCTAGCTCATCGATCAGGTCGGTTGCTTCGGCGCAGCCGTCCGCCTCGGCGAGCGATGTCGGCAGTCCGGCCAGTTCGAGAAGATGCGTTACTCGGGCGGCCAAGCGCTCGGAATCGGCATCCAATGCGGCGTAGGGCTGATTTCCGTGCTGGTGGTTGTAGCGAATCACGCTGGGGAGCATCAGGCCGACGGCCAGGCCGTGCGCCAGGCCGAACCGGGCGGTAAGCGGATTGGCGCAGGCGTGGGCGGCTCCGAGCATGCTTTCCTCTATGGCGGCGCCGGCCAGGTGCGCGCCGAGCAGCATGTCCGCGTGGTCCTGCTCGCCGGACTCGCCGCTCAAAATGCGCGGGAACGCGGCATCAAGCAGTGACCAGGCCGCTTTGGACAGCGCCAGCGAGTGGTTTGTTCGGGCGGTGGAGCCGGCGGTCTCGATGGCATGGGCGATGGCGTCGATGCCCGCCGCGGCGGCCACTTCTCGTGGAACCGTCTTGACGACCTGCGGATCGAGGATCGCCAAATGTGGTCGGAGGCCGCCTTCGGCCGGCGGGCGGTGGTCGCCGCAGGCCATTTTCTGATGCGTCTTGGGATCGGTTATCAGAGCGAAAGATTGGGCCTCACTACCGGTGCCTGCCGTTGTGGGAACCAGAATCATCGGGAGCAGCGGCCGGGTTGTTCTGTCGATCCCCCAGTAGTCGGCCACGGTGCGGCCGTTGGTTAGAATGACGTTGATGCCCTTCGCGCAGTCCATGGCGCTGCCGCCGCCGAGTCCGATGATCAGATCGGCGATGCCCCGGCGGGCGAATCGCATGCCTGCGGCGACATGTTCGGTGGTTGGGTTTTCCCCAGCGCCGTCGAAAAGCGCGAACGGGAGACTCGCGTCGCCCAGCGCCTGCAGCGCGGTATCAAGATGCCCGGCCCGTTCGATGCCCGGATCCGTCACCACAAGGACACGCGTCGCGCCAATTCGCAGCGCTTCTCGACCCAATTCTTCGATAGCGCCGAAGCCGAACAAGACCCGCACGAGCGAGTCGGAAAGGACATCCGGAAGCGGGAGCGCGGCGTCCATCATGCGGCGTGCTCGGATTGGAACGCGCGTTGGCGGTAAAGATGCTCGAAGAGATTGCCTTCGTGCGGCTGATCCCAGGCGAGCCGGACGGTGGGAATCGCCCCGATGTTGAGGCGATCGATGTTGGGGCATTGCATCAGCGCGGCGATCATCCGCTTGTCTTCGGTGATGGCCGTGCAAACGAGGGTTGGGCCGATGGCATCCAGCATTTGCTCCGACGGGCATGTGACCACCGACGCAAAGGGGAACAGGAACTCTCGATTGGCCAGCGCATGTTCGGGCGATGTGCAGGCAATTACGGTGGGCAGCAGATACCGGCAGCGGCCAAGGCTCGCGAGCCTCGGCGCGCCTCGATGCGTCTGCGTGACATCCGTCGCGCCGGCGGATTTCAGATCGTGATCGATGATTTCGGACATGCGCGCGGCCATGTCAGGATTGGCGAACGCCGCAACCGTGGCATCCGGATCCGAGGCGGGCAGCGCGGCCACACCGGACAGGCGCTTTGCCAGTGCGTCGGCGATCGCCGGACCATGGCGCGGCGTCCAGACGCCCGAGGCATTGATGCATGAGCGACCACCGTTGGCGACGATCGACTCGACCAGGATGTCGACGTATTGCTCCCATCGATCGGCGCAATCATCACCGAGGATGATCTTGCTAAAGCCCGGACCGTGAACTTCGACGCGGGGATCGCTTTGCCAAGCGCGGGTCGTGGTCGCGTCACCAAAGACCATGGAGCGGTCCGCATGACGCAGGATTTCGTTGGCGCCGGCGTGATCGGTGGGATAGAAGCCGAAGGCCTCGCGCGGCATACCCGCGGCAATCAGGGCTTGAATGATCCGGTAGGGTGACCAGGGCTCTTGGCCTCCGGGCTTAAGCACGATCGGGGCTTTGAGCGCCACAGCGGGAATCCACAGGCCATGGACGCCGGGGGAATTGCTCGGCAAGACCGCCCCGAAGACGCGGCCTTTTCGAAAATAGCTAAGCGTGCCGCCGGCGTGCGCGCCGTGGCCTTGGTCGAGGATGGTCAGATCGAGGCCTCGCGTCAGGCCGCGCAGGACCACATCGATTTCGCTGAGCACGCGGTGAATCTTGTTCGCGTTGGCGCGGCAGTGGGCCACGGGCATACCGGTCGATCCGCTGAGCTGCCCAATGTAATCATCAAAGGATTGATCGACATCTCCGATGGGCAGCGTAGCGCGCAGGAACAGATCGGCGGCCTTCTGGCACTTGGCGACTAACTCCGCGACGGTAAACCGCTCCAAGACGGTGTCGTCGATCCGGCACATATCGCGGACGATCAAACCGCTGTTGGCGCAGCTCACCTCGGCCATGGCCTCGCCGGTTTCGTGATGCGCCAACGGTGTTCGCTCCAGGCTTTCGTAGGGCGTTCCCATGCGCAGGATCGGAATGTGCAGCATCAGTACACCCCTTCGACGATGGGCGTCGCCAAACCGGAGAACGGGCGAACGTCGCCGATACCGTCCCATGGATAGGCCTCGCAGGGCCGGGTGCGTACGCCCTCATCCCGTTCGAGAAAACGCGGCATGAAGAACTCTTTGGTGAGCGTGGTGAGTCGCGCGCGGCCGACCTGACCATAATCCACGACGCGGCGTGGATCGTCGGGATCGACGACCTCGGTCATCGCCCGCGGCTGCGGGGCGTGGTAGATGACGCTGTAGTTGTCCTCCGGCGTGAAGGCCTTGTGGCACGCCAGACCCATGAGGGTATTGCCGTAGGTCGGCACGAAGTCGATCGCCCCTTCGAGCAACTCCTCGCGGGCGAACCGGTGAAACTGCGCGGTGAGCTGCGTTCCGCCGCAGAACACGCCTGTGATGCCAAGCTGTTTGAGCGACACCTTGTTGCACAGCGCCTCGAGGAGCTTGGGCGTGGTAAAGACGCACTCAATGGATTCGTGCGCCTTCAGCAGGGTCAGCCCCTGATCGATCACGTGATCGCGGTATTGGGCCATCTCGTTCATTTCGCCGCGCTTGATGAGCTTGACGACCCATCGCGGGTCCATGTCGACGCCGTAGCAGATGCCCCCGCGATGCTGGCAAAGATGCTCGACCGCCAGGCGCAAGCGCCGCGGTCCGCTCGGGCCGAGCATGAGCCAATCCGCGCCCTTGGGGAAGCCGCGGTCCGAAAGCGTCTCGCTGAAGAGCTCGTAATCGGTTCGGAAATCCTCGATGTTGATGCGGGATTTCGGAATCCCCGTGCTGCCGCCGGTTTCGAAAACAAACACCGGCCGATGGGCGTAGGCCTTGGGAACCCAACGGCGGACCGGCCCGCCGCGAAGCCACTGATCCTGGAAGTTGTCGAACTTATCGAGATCCTCGTAGCATTGGATTTCGTCGCGCGGATTCCAATTCAGCCGCCCGGCATATTCGAGCCAGAAGGGGCAGCCGGTTTTCGGATCGAAGTGCCACGCGACCGTCTCTCGCGTGTGTGCGTCCAGAGCCTGTTTGGCTTGGTCGATCCGCTGTTGGAGGGAATCGGCCATCACTTTGCTTCGATCGCGAAGAGCGATCGCCGATTGGTGATGTACAACACGCCGTTGGCGACAACGGGCGTCGTGTAGACCGAATTGCGCATGTCGTTGGTGGACAGCTCCTTCATGTTTTTGCCGTGTTTGAGCACGACGATTTCGCCATCTTCGTCGCCGAGCATGACCTTGCCGTCTACGACAAACGGCGAACCCCAGATCGCGGCCAGCGCGTCGTAGCGCCAATGCCGCTTGCCAGTCGCGGCATCCAGGCAGTAGAGAAACCCGCTGAGGTCTGCCGCGTAAAGCAGGCCATCGGCAATCGCCACGGTGGACATGGATCGGTGGAACGCGTCGCCGCCGACATGCCAGATACGACCGTGTTCGGTGATGTCGCCGCGCTGGGTGCCGTCGATGGCGTACAGGTGGCCCGGCCCCTCGCCATGTTCGGGGTCTTGGCCCACGCAGAGATAGACCTTGTCGTCGTGGATGACGGGCGTGGCGATGACGTTGTTCTTCGTGCCGCGTCCGCCGAGGATCCACTTGGTTCCCTTGGGGTTCAGGTTGAACTTCCAAAGTGGTTTGCCCGTTTGGGGTTCGTAGGAATAGCACCAGCCATCCCCGCCGGCGAAGATCACTTGGGCTACGCCGCCGATAACGCCGTACGCCGGTGACGACCATCCGCCGTGGAGGACCTTGGCCCCCGGATCGTTGCGCTCCCAGACAATTTTTCCCGTCTTCTTGTTGACCGCCAGAAAATCGGGCGCTTCCGGATCCGGCAGATTGAGATGCCCCTCGTCCACACCGTTGGACGTACCTACGAACACCAGATCACCCGCGCCGACGGGCGAGCAGGTGGCCAGATTGTGCGGGAAAGCGTCGAGGTCGGTGAACATGTCCAGGATCCACACGATGTCGCCGTCAATCTTATCCGTGTATTTTTCGTCGTTGTAGGGACCGTCGTTTTCCCCGTCGAGGAAGCCCATGGTGTCCGCGCAGACCAGCTCGCAACGGTTGCTGACGTAGTACATTCGATCGCCGTCGACCCAGGGCGAAGAGCAGATTCCCTGCTCGGGCCAGTCGTTGACCCGGCCGGTAGGCATCTTGTCGTGCGTCATCTGCCAGAGCAGCTTGCCGGTCTTCTCGTCGATGCAGAGGACCACGCCCTTGTCCCCTTCGATGCCGGGGCGATGATGGCCGTTGTTGTTCGTGCCCACGAAAATCTTGCCGTCGGCAATGACGGGGTTGCCGTAGGTTTGAGAGCCGAGGGGCGCGACCCATTTGATGTTCTTCTTGGAAGCCGCATCCCATACCACGGGAATGCCCTTCGCGCCGGACACCATATTGCGATCCGGAGACCCGCCCCACATCAGCCAATCGCCCGTCTTGGCTTTGGAAGGTTCGCCCGCCCACACCGATTCCGAGCCGCAAAAGACGACAAACGCAAGTAGGGCACAACCACGACGCACGCTGCGCCACGCCTCACGCTTGTACGATCGCGATACCGCGCGGCCGGCTCCTCGGCCGACATTGTTGAAAGAACGGTTGTCAGTCATGGCTGGTCACCTGATAGTTGTCGAAGAACACGGGCGAACCGGGTTTGGCGGGCCGGGTGCCTTTGGAAAACGCATACAATCCCGGACTCCCTTCGAGATTGGGAGCCGGGTCGGTCAGCTCGATCGTCCAACCATCGGGTTCCGGTTCGCCGCGAGGCCACACCTTGCCGCGCACCATGCCCTTGCCGCCGACGACGTCCACCGACAGCTTGGCGCGATACCAGGTGCTTTCATGCCAATCAAACGGCACATCCACCTGAACCCGGGGAATCGGCGAATAGGAAACCAACCGCACGTTCTTCTCGTATCCGAGCAAAATGAGCTTGTAGCGGCAGTTGATCAAACCCATATCCGACAGCACCGGCCGCCGCCCGGGCCGGGGCAGCGCCATCAAATCGGCTTGCACGGTGTAGCCGGCGGGAAGAGGCGGCCCGCTGAAAGATCGCATTCGCGCATACTTGGCCGACGGCTTGAGCGCTAGCTTCTTGAGTACGCGAGCCCCATCGTAATCGACGATTTTCGTCTTGGCATCCAAGCCGATCCAACCGGGCGGCCGCGTCCCCGGCTTCATACCATCAAAGGATTCAACGATCGGCAGTCGCGGCGTTACACGCACGCGCGCTTCGGCGGACAGACCGGCCGCCTCGGCGCTCAAGAGCCCTGCCGAAAAGGCGTTCGCCGCGTCCGCAACGAATCGCCCCGGAGATTCGATCCGACCGGGCGCAGTTGGCACCGTCCAATCGACATCCGACGCCGTCCCCACATACCGCCCGTTCGCGTCAAACAGCACGGCCGCAAACGATTGCGCCGCGCCAGGCTCAAGCGTCACCTCCGCAGGCCGGATTTGCAGGGTCGTGGCTTGCCCTGCCGGCGCCTCTTCGCCGTCCGGCGGAGGCGGTAGGGTCGGGGCCGCGCTACCGCTCGCGAGGCAGTAGGTGTAGTCGCTGGTCATGAAGAAGACGCGGCCATCGGCGATCGCCACCGAACCGTTGATCTCCACCACCAGGCCGTCGGGCCGGCTGAATTGCTCCGCGTCCAGGACTTCGGCGGCATCTCCGCCATCGTTGAGTATCGAGAAACGGCCGTTGACGCTGCCCGCATAGATCACGCCGTCGGCCGTAACTACCGGGCTGCCCTTCATCACGCGGCCGAGATCGTGAACCCAATGCCTTTCGCCGGTCGTGGCATCGAGGCAAATCAGGTTGGCCGAGTTGGTCGCGACGTACAACCGGCCGTTGGCCAGCGCCGGCGAGGAATAGCCGACTTTCAGCCCGTCCGCCCGCCAGACTTCGCCCGTCTTGGTGATGTCTCCGGTACCGGAGCCGTCGATGCAGACCACGCGGCCCATCTCTGAGTTGTCCACGTTTTCGGTACTGTGCGTGGCGTAGATGTACTTTCCATCGGAAACGACGGAGGTGTTGAGCCCGTTGCGGTTGGTCAAGTGGAAGGACCAGACGCGCTGCCCGGTCCGCGCCAGCATGGCATAGACGTAACCATCCGCATTGCTGGCGATGAGCAACCGCTTGCCGTCTATGACGCGAATGATCGGCGTGGAGTAGGTCGTATTGAACGGCCGGCCGCCGGGCTGTCCGATCCACACGAGTTCGCCGGTTCGCTTGTCAAAAGCCAAGTAGCGATGGGCGGCTTTCTTTTTTCCCGAACCCCACGTCGAGAGGATGTAGGTGAAGCTGATCACGACGCGATCCTCATCGACGATTGGGGTGTGCAAGCGCCCACCGTAGCCGCTGGACCGCCCGTACTCCTCGGTCAGTGAGTGGCTCCAGAGCAGTTCGCCGTCCGCGTTGAAACAGAACAGCTCGCCGCCGGTGCCATGGGCATAAATGTTGCCGGTCTCCGGGTCGCCGACCACCGAAGTCCACCCGAGGCGATCGCGAACGATGTCGGTGTGAAAGACGTTGAAGCGATGCTCCCAGATCGTTTTCCCTGTGTCAGGGTCCAGACACACGACGCGTTCACCAAGCGTCGGCCCGTCCCCGGCGGGGGCGATGAGGTAGAGCCGTTTGTTCAGGTAGATGGGGGTCGATCGGCCGCCGATCGGCACCTTCCAGAGCAGGTCTTGCCCCTCCTGCGACCAGGCAGTCACCGGAGCTTCGGCCCGAAGCAGCCCATTTTGCTCCGGCCCGCGCCAGGAAGGCCAATCCCCCGCGGACGCCGCCCGAACCAGGCCGAGCGCCGCCAGCGCCAATGCGATTGTGCGCATGCTCATCATGATTACCTACGCCTGTCGGCCATCGCCTGGCGAATCCGTCGCGTTCCACGTCGATCGGATCACGCGTTTGGCCTTCATGTCAAATCGAGGCAACGAACCATCTTCTACCATAACCACGCTAGGACGAAAGTGCAGCCGATGCTGAATCGTTTCAGCGATGCGTTCCCCCAACCGCCCGTCCTTGGAATCCGGGCGGGCTTCCACCGAAAGCACGAGTTCGACCAGATCGCCCGTACCCTTAACCTCGATGGCAAACTCGGCCACGTCGTCGAACGCGCGAACGATGTTTTCAATGGCTGCCGGAAAGACGTTGTTGCCCCGGATCAGGATCATATCGTCGACCCGACCCAGCACGCCGCCCGGCAGCCAGGCAAAGCACCGACCGCACGCGCACGCGCCGCGCTCCCATCGCACGCGATCGCCCGTGCGGTAGCGTATCAGCGGGCTTGACGTGCGGCCAAGATTCGTGAGTACCAACTCACCGGCGACGCCATCGGGCACCGGTGCCCCGGTTTCCGGGTCGATGACCTCCGCAATGAATTCCGATTCCAACACGTGCAACCCACCCGGCCGCTCGATGCACTCGAATCCCCACGCGCCGCACTCCGTCATGCCTGCGTGATCCAGTACGCGTGCGCCGAATGCGGATTCGATCCGGCTGCGCGTTGATGGAATGTTTCCGCCGGGCTCACCGGCCACCACGATCGCGCGAACCGACAAATGCGCCACATCGATGCCCTCCGCCCGGGCCACGTCGGCCAGCCGAAGAGCGTAGGTGGGCGTACAGCACAACACGGTGATGTCATGCTTGATCAGATAGCGCAGCCGGGCGACGGTGGTCATGCCTCCCGCCGGCAAACAGAACGCCCCCATTTCGGTGGCGGCCTCAAACGCTGCCCAGAATCCAATGAAGGGGCCGAAGGAAAACGGGAAGAAAAAGCGGTCGCCGGAATCAATACCGCCCGCGCGGAAAATCGTGCGCCAGCACAGCAGCCACCACGCCCACGATGCCGGCGTATCGAGCCAGCGGACGGGCTCGCCCGTGGATCCCGAGGTTTGATGGAGCCTTCGAAATGCGGACTTCGGGCCCGCCAGGTTGGTTCCGTAGGGGGGGTGCTCCTGCTGATCGGCTTCGATCTCAGCCCGCGTCGTGAAGGGAAGATCCGCTACCGAACATGCGGACGGATCCGCACCGACCTCGGCCAGTTTGGCCCGGTAGAACGGATTGGCCTGATAGGTCCGCTGCAGCAAGCGCGAGAGCTTTTCGCGCTGCAGCGCCCGCAACGCTTGTTCACCCAACTGTTCAACTTCGGGCCGATGAAACGGCATCCTGGTGACATACCCTTTCCTGCGGCCATCCTTGTACACTCCCAGGCAGCCGTCCCAGCCAACAGCGGGGCGCCGCCAGCCGAGGGCGGCCGGGCTTCAATGTGGTACACCCGTCCTCGGGTGTATATCTTCCTTGCCTACGCCGAGCCCTTCGCAACACACGCATCCCAGCCGGGGGCGGCCGGGCTACAGCGGCTTTAGAAACAGGGCGAATCGCCCAGCGTGGCGCCGTTGAACATGTCAAAAGTGCCGGCGCCGTTGAGCAGGTCGATCACGCGCAAAATGTCGGCCGGCCCCGCTTGACCGCTTCGATCAACGTCGGTGCTGTAGGGCTCGCACGCCCCGCTGCCCACGCCGTTGATGCAATCGATGACCGCCAGAATGTCGCTCGGCCCCGTGGTGCCGTCGCCATTAACGTCGCCGGGCAAGGACGCCACACAAATGCTGGTTCCGCTGGCAACGTGCGTCAGGGACGTCCACGCACCGGGCGCGATCGGTTCGGTCAGTTGAACTCGAATCATGTTGCCGCCCAGATCGGTTACGCCGGCGATAGCGGGCGGCACGCCGTCTGATCCCCATTCCATCACGAGCAAATCGTCGAGCACGATGGGCGCGGCCGGTGTGGCGTTGAAGGACACGTCAAAGGTGTCCCATCCTTGGCGTGCGGCCGGGTCGAGCAGCGTATGCGGCTGGCGGGCGTCTATCGCGCCGTGGGGCGGAAGCGCCGAAGTAATGTAGGCCGTGCTGTTGGTGGAAACGAAGCTTCCGTGCACCTCGCAGGTGTACGTGAATGGAGCCCCCGCGAGCTCGCTGCCGCCGGCCCAGGTGAGCACGGAATTGCCCGAGTTGGGGCTGTCGAAGACCACCGTCGCCGTCGATGAGCTCGGCAATATGAACGGAGACTCGATCCCAAACGCGCTCAAATCGCCCGTGAAGTTCACGGCGTAAATGTCGTTGGTCACAAACGAGCCGGTCTCCCGATCGAACGTGCCGCCCAACGACGCGATGATCTCAATCGTAATGGCGCCGGTACCCACCGGGCCGTTCGGCGTGGGCAGGAAGAGTTCATCGACGTTTTGATAGTAGCTGATGAACCGGGCCGTTCCCGCGGCAGGATCGATTTCCAACTCGTAGGTCGTATCGGCCACCGACGCGCTGGTCACACCGTCGGGCCCAAACCCGAAGTCCAAGGTGAATCCGCTTTGCACCTGCGCGTTTTGGGTGAAATTCACGGAAACCGGCGCGGCCATCGCCGACGTCGTCACAAGCATACCCAGCACCACAGCAAAAAACCGGCTCGACATTGATCTTGTCCTTTTCATTCGACGTTGATCCTTTCGTCCAACAAGCGACCTCACCCGGCGACCTGGCCGGCGGATACGCTTCCTCTTCAGGTCAGCTCTGCTCAACGACGCGTGTTCCATCCACCCCAACCGCTCCCCGGCCCACGGCTGCGCTCGACCGGCGTTCACGGCAGACCACACGACCGCTCAACGAAATGCGCCGGCCGTCGTCGCTCCGTGGCGACCTGGGTGTACGCCCGGAAACCCGAGACGTGCACAGGAGGGTAGTAGTTTCCCGTGCGATCCGCAACCAAAGCCGTCGCCTCTCCACATAATCTGACATTTGCGGTACCGTGTTTTCCTGAGTAGCACCCGCAAGAAACCTTGGAATCGCGGCACTTGCAGACGGCGCAGGGTTGCCCCATCGGATCGGAGACGATGAACCTATGAATGTCGCCTATCTCGCTGCCGGCGCCGCGGGAATGTATTGCGGCAGTTGCATGCGCGACAATCGGCTGGCGGCCACCCTGATCCAACAAGACAAGCACGTCGCGCTGGTGCCCCTCTACACGCCGCTGCGCACGGACGAAACCGACGTGAGCCGGGGGCCGGTCTATTACGGCGGTATCAATGTTTACCTACAACAATGGGCTCGCGCGTTTGGGCATCTGCCCCGCGTGCTGCGCGACGGGCTCGACGCCCCGGGGCTGCTGCGTAGAATTGGGCGATTCGCAGGCAGCACTGATGCACGCCGCTTGGGCGCGCTGACCGTCTCCATGCTCGAAGGGCCACGGGGGCGACAGCGGGCGGAGTTGGCGCAACTCGCCGACGGCCTTAGCGCGATGAAGCCCGACCTGATCAATCTGCCCAACCTGATGTTCGTAGGTGTCGCGGACTATCTGAAGCAGCGGCTGGGCGTACCGATCGTCTGCACGCTCAGCGGCGAAGATGTATTCACCGACGCGCTTCGTGAACCCCACCGATCGCGCGTAATGAGACTGATTGAGGAGCATGGACAGCATGTCGATGCTTTTGTGGCCGTCACGCGGTATTTCGCGGACCGCGCGGCCTGCCATTTCGCGATTCCGCGCGAGCGCATTCATACCATCCCCATGGGCATCCTTGTCGAGGATTTCTCATTCGAGCCTGCCACGCCGCCGCCGCGCTTTACCATTGGGTTTCTTGCGCGAATCTGCCGCGAGAAGGGGCTGCACAACATCGTCGAAGCCTGCATCAAGCTGTACGGTCGCGGGGTGGATGGTGCGCTGCGCGTGGCCGGGTATCTGGCGCCGGCGAACCGACGGTACCTGGAGCAGAACCGCCGCAGGATGGCCCAATCAGGCCTCAGCGACCGCTTCGAATATGTGGGCGAGCTATCGCGTCAAGACAAAGTGGGTTTTCTCCGAAGCATTTCGGTGCTCTCGGTGCCAACGGAATACCACGAGGCCAAGGGCTTCTACATCCTCGAAGCCATGGCCGCCGGTGTGCCCGTCGTGCAGCCGGACCACGGCTCGTTTCCGGAGCTCATCGATATGACGGGAGGTGGTCTGCTTTTTGAATCGGGCCGGACCGATCGGCTCGCCGACGCACTCGCACAATTAAGCGGGGATGACTCGCTTCGCTGCGCCTTGGGGCGAAGCGGCCAAGACGGCGTCAAGCGACACTACGATGCCCAAACGATGGCGGAGCAAACGTGGCGTCTTTATGAACAAATTGTGCGCGAGCGAAGAGAAGGATAGACTGGTGCATTCATGATTAAAGCTGATCACATCACCAAGTCGTACGATGCACCAGGAGGCGAATTGGTGATCCTGCGCGAGCTTTCGCTCGAGGTGGACGCGGACGAAGCCATCGCGATCATGGGCCCGTCCGGCTCCGGCAAGAGCACGTTGCTCAACATCCTCGGCGCGTTGGAGCCGCCTTCGTCGGGAACCGTGCTCATCGCGGGTGAGGATCCGTACGCGTTGGAGAAGAATCATCTGGCGGCGTTTCGCAATCGAAACATTGGGTTCGTCTTCCAAGAGCACCACCTGCTCCCTCAATGCACGGTGTTGGAAAACGTCTTGCTTCCCACATTGGCGGGCCACCATGGCACCGGCGGCATCGAGCGGGCGCGAGCCCTTCTGAAAGACGTAGGCCTGACGGACCGCACCGACCATGCCCCTTCGGAATTGTCCGGCGGAGAACGACAGCGGGTCGCCATCGCGCGCGCTTTGATTCAAGAACCTAAGGTGGTCTTGGCCGACGAGCCCACGGGCAATCTCGATGCCGCGACGTCGCAGCGCGTGGTTGACGTCTTGCTCAAGCTTCATTCGGCATCGTCAAGCGCGATGATCGCGGTCACGCACAACGAAAAAATCGCCCGGCAGTTCGACAAGCGATTCCAGCTCGACGATGGCCACCTGCACGAGTTGTAGCGAGAAACCGGTGCTCCCGAGAACCCTGATCTTCAAGAATCTCCGGTATTTCCGGTCCGCGACCCTGGCCATCGGACTCGGCGTGGCCACCGCCGCAGCCGTCATCACCGGCGCGTTGCTCGTGGGCGATTCCATGCAAGCGAGCCTGCGCAAGCTCGCACTTGCGCGGTTGAGCGGCGTCCAGGTCATGGCTGGCGGCACGCGATTTTTTCGCGAGAACCTGTCGCCGGACCAACCCAACCGGCCCCACGCCCCGTTAATCCAGGCTTCGGCCAGCGCCGCCCATGCCGAAAGTCGGCGCCGCAGCAATCGTGTAACGGTTTACGGCGTAGATGGGCGCTTCTGGAAACTGGTCGCCCCAGGGCGGCTGACCCCTCCCGAACTTGGTGACCGTCAGGTGGCCGTCAGCGCGCGACTCGCGCAGGAGCTCGGCGCCAAAGTGGGCGACGAGCTTCTGATCCGGCTTGGCCGACATCAGGACATTCCGATCGAGGTACTTCTGGGCCGACGCGACGCAACGACCACGACGTTGCGGCGCCGCATCGTGCGCATCCTTACAGACGATGGACCCGGAGGCTTTTCCCTACGACCGACGCAGGCTCCGCCGCGAAACGTCTTTGTCGATCTTCGGACGATGCAAAGAACGCTGAAAAAACCATTCCAAGCCAACACCATCCTATACGGACCCGCGCAGCAAGCGATTGCGGAATCCTCCCTTGCCGAATCGGTGGCTGCGGAACTCGCCACGAGGCTGAGCCTTGATGACCTCGGACTGACCCTGCGCGTCAATGAATCGCTGGGCTACGCGGCCCTGGAGAACGACTCGCTTCTGATCGCACCGGGCTTCGAACAAGCAGCGGCGGCCGCGGGACGGGAGTTGGGAGTACGCCCGGTGGCTGTGCTGACCTATTTGGCCAATGAAATCTCGCTCGAATCATCGGGCGCCCCATCCAACACGACCGCCGCCATACCCTATTCAACCGTGTCGGCCGTGGACCCGGTCCTATTTGCACAGTGGCACCGGGCCAGCCCACCGCGCGTCCCGAGCGTCGCGTTGAGCGCGGGGGAAATCGTCCTGACGAACTGGGCCGCCGACGATCTCGGCGCCAAACCGGGCGATCGCATCACGTTGACGTATTGGAAGACCGCCGGCCTCGGTGAACTTGAGACACAGCGCGCATCGTTTCGCATGTCGGACGTCCTTGACCTGTCCGGCGCGGTCGCGGACCCGGGCTTCTCGCCGACCTATCCCGGCATCACAGACACACGCCGCATCAGCGACTGGGATCCGCCCTTTCCGGTTGACTTGACCAGAATCCGCGATAAGGACGAACGCTATTGGGATCAGCACCGTGCCACCCCAAAGGCGTTCATTGCGCTTGCCGATGGGCTACGCTACTGGGCTGAGGACGCCCGACGATTCGGATCGCTGACATCCGTGCGATTCTACCCGGACACCGCAACGGACTTGGCATCGTTTTCCGAACGGCTCGCCGGCCGCATCATGAAGCACGTCGGCTTGGACGACGCGGGCATCATCGTGACCGCCGTCCACGAGCAAGCACTGGCGGCCGGTGCGGGCAGCACAGACTTCGGGCAGCTCTTCCTCGGCTTCAGCTTTTTCCTCATCGTCTCGGCGGCACTGCTGGTCGCGCTCATGAACCGCCTGAACATCGCCCGACGCGCACGGCAGATCGGATTGCTGATGGCGCTGGGCTTTACACCGGCGATGGTGCGGCGGCTGCTGATGCGGGAGGGTCTGCTGATCGCCTTGGTGGGTTCTGCCGTGGGCCAGACGGCGGCGATCGGTTTCGCCTGGTTCATGTTGGCGGGGTTGAAGAGTTGGTGGTCGGGCGCGGTTCATGCTCCGTTCCTCCAATTGCACGTTTCGCCCGTAGCCGTGCTGATTGGCTTTGGTTCCTGCGTCGCGGTTTCCGCTCTTTCGATCGCGCTCTCGCTTCGACCGCTTCGCAACGCCACCCCAAACCGGCTCCTCGGCGGCGGCAGCGAAGTGCGCATGCCGCGCACGGCCCGACCCGCCGACCGCCGCACCGGGCTCAAGGCCGTCGTGCTGATGGCCCTGGCGCTGCTGGCGGCGGGCGCCGGTTTGGTGGGCGATGTGCTGCCCCCAACGGCCCTGTTTTTCGCAAGCGGCGCCTTGTCCCTGCTGGCTTGCCTTTGCGTGTTGTCGATGATGTTTCGCCGCCAAGACCGATTTGCGATTCCCCGTGCGGGCTGCGCCGCGCCGGTTCGACTCGGCATGAGGAACGCCACACGGCAGGCGGACCGGAGCATCATCACGGCCACGCTGCTGGCCTCGTCGACGTTCCTGCTGGCGTCGATTCAGGCGTTTTACATAAGCGAGCCAGGGCCGTCGCAGGCCAACAACACGCCCGGCGGCGGGTTCCAGCTTTACGCCGAGAGTTCTCTGCCGCTGCCTTATCCGCTCGGCGCGCCGAACTTCTCCGATGACTTGAATCTTTCAGATGCCACCATATCGGCACTATTGAAATCCGAGGTGGTTGGTTTTCGATTGTCCGCGGGCGAGGCCGTCGGATGCACCAACCTTTACCGACCGACCCAGCCCCGCATCATCGGAGCCGGCGACGCGATGATCGCGCGCGGCGGGTTCACCTTCGCGGCAACACTGGCCGAAACGGACGAGGAGCGGGCCAATCCCTGGCTCTTGCTGAGGAGGCGCTTTGACGACGGCGCGATCGCAGCCATCGGCGACCAGAACGCCGTCCTCTGGCAGCTTCACTCCGGGTTGGGCAAGGACTTCCCCATCCACGATGAGCACGGCCGGAAGGTGCCCTTGCGATTCGTCGCACTGCTCGGCGGCAGCGTGCTGCAAGACGAGCTGATCGTCAGCGACGCCGACTTCAAGCGGCTGTTCCCTCACACCGCCGGACATGGATTCTTTCTCATCCAAACGCCGAATGAAGTGGCGGCAATCCTGGAAACCGGCTTGGAGCGAGACTTGGAGCCGTTCGGCCTTGATGCCGGAAGCGTGGCACAACGACTGCGCGATTACAACGCCGTACAGAACACCTACCTGGCGACGTTTCAGACGCTGGGTGGATTCGGGCTGGTGCTGGGCTCGCTCGGCTTGGTTGCCGTCATGCTGCGCCATGTTTGGGAGCGCCGCCCGGAACTGGCATTGATGCAGGCACTCGGGTTTACGCGCCGAGCGTTGGCGGGCATGGTCCTGGCGGAAAACGCGTTGGTACTCAGCGCCGGCATGGCGGCGGGCCTGGCACCGGCGTTGATCGCGGTGGTTCCGCAGCTTCTGCGGAGAGGCATGGCGTTCCCCTGGGAATCGGTGGCCCTCACGCTGATCGGCGTGATCCTGCTGGGCCTAGGCGTCGGTGCGGCGGCTTTGGTCCATGCACTTCGCAGGCCGCTGATTCCGGCGCTGCGCAGGGAGTAGCGCCGCAGCGTATGCGTCTTGTACCTGCAGATGTTCTCAAGAGGCACGCCCGAATGAGCGAAGGCAGCCGATTCAGTTGCGGTCGATCGGATCGGTCGGGTGCGCGCGGCGCCGCGCTTGACAGCGCCGGCCGTCCTGCGTTGCAATGCATCGCACGGAGCTGAGGGATGGATACGAGACAGGCGGGCGAGTGGCGGAATGGCAGACGCTGGGGACTTAAAATCCCCTGTCCTAACGGACGTGAGGGTTCGATTCCCTCCTCGCCCAATCGTGCCA
>JBHHUB010000038.1:0-25479 GCA_046753625.1 Phycisphaerae bacterium
ATCGCCCGCGACGGCTCCGCCCAATGCGCGATCGTCGTCGCGGCCGAGGCTTCGGCGCCTGTGCAACACGCCGCCAAAGAGCTGGCTTTCTTCCTGAACCTGATCACCGGGGCACACTTCACCATCGCCCCACACGCCGACCGCCGACACGCGAACATCCTGGTCGGCCCCCAGGCCGCCAGGTACGCCGAACCCGACTGGTCCGCAGACGGACTCGGACACGACGGCCTGGTCATCAAGACGGTCGGGCACGATCTCATTCTGGCCGGCGGCCATCCCCGCGGCACACTCTACGCCGTCTTTTCGTTCCTCGAAGACGAGCTTGGCTGTCGATGGTGGACCTCAACCGCGAGCACGATCCCCCACCGCCCGACCCTCTCCGCACACGATCTCGACATCCGCTACCGTCCGCCTTTCGCCTACCGCGAGTCGTTCTGGTTCGACGCGTTTGACGGCGATTGGGCCGTTCGGAACAAGTGCAACGGTAACGGCTTCAGGCTCGATGCGGCGCACGGCGGCAAGATCGCCTACGCCGGCTTCGTGCACACCGCCTACCAGCTCATCCCGCCGGACAAGTACTTCCAAGAACACCCGGAATGGTTCAGCCTGATCGACGGTAAGCGCACGCATGAGCAAGGCCAGCTCTGCCTGACCAACGACGCCCTGCGCCGCGAATTGGTCCGAAATCTCAAGAAGCAACTCCGCGCGCACCCGGACGCGTACATCACGTCTGTCTCGCAAAACGACAACTTCGGCAACTGCCAGTGCAACCGATGCCGTGGGGTAGATGAGGAAGAGGCCAGCCCCGCCGGCACGCTGCTTCGCTTCGTTAATCGAGTCGCTGCCGACATCGAAGGGGAATTCCCCGACGTCACCGTCTCCACCCTGGCGTACCAGTACACGCGTCATCCGCCGAAACGGACACGTCCGCGACACAACGTCATGGTGCGGTTGTGCAGCATCGAATGTTCGTTCGCCAAGGCGCTCACCGACGATCGAAACCGTGCGTTTCGCGACGACCTTCTCGGCTGGTCGAACATCACCGATCGCCTCTACGTTTGGGATTATGTGACCAATTTCCGGCACTATCTACTCCCCCACGCCAACCTGCGCGTCTTGGGACCCAATATTCGCTTCTTCAGGGATCATCACGTGCAGGGCGTCATGGAACAGGGCGCCTACACCTCGATCGGCACGGAAATGGCACCGCTTCGCGCTTGGGTGCTCGCGAAGCTGCTTTGGAATCCCTCACGAGACGACAAGGCGCTGATCGAAGAATTTGCCCAAGGATACTTCAAACAGGGCGCCCGCCCGATCCTGGAGTACCTTGCGATGCTGCACGACAGTACCGATGCGGCGGGCGATTACGTCGGCTTTTACGACCGCGCCGAGCAGGCCAACGCCCTCTCCCTCACCCTACTATCCAACGCGCTTCGGCTCTTTGCCGAGGCGCAACAGGCCGTCAGCGATCAGCCGGAGCCGGCCACACGCGTGCGCATCGCCACCATGCCGGTGATCTACGCCTTCCTGGTGCGCTGGGACAGCTTGAAACAACAGGCGGCCGAGACCGACACGCCCTGGCCGATCAGCGAAGACATCCAAGCCGTTCACAAGCAATTCATCGAGCTGGCCGCGCTCGGCAACGTGACCCGCTTGGGTGAAAGCAGGGGGCTCGATCTACTGCAACAGGCCGTCGATGAAATCGCCAACCGATGATCGCAACGCGCCGTGGGCGCGCTACGGCGGTTGCACGCTCCGTGTAGCGCTTACTGTGCCAACCCTCACGGCCGCGCAGGCGAAAGCCCGCGGCTCAGAAGCGTTGCCGAATCGAGGCGAGCGTACGGCAGCGCGCCACAAGAAATGGGATCGCCCCATTGCACAAATCCGCGTTGAGGCTTTCGCTTCGGCCCGCGCGGTGGGGGAGAGATCGGCGCGGTCCGGAACCACGCCAATTTAGCCGATGCCGAAAAACGCGCGGGTGTTGCGGGCGGTTTCCTCGACCAGTTGGTCATAGGGTACGCCCCGCAAATCGGCCAAGAAGCGGGCCGTGTGCGCGACGAACGACGGCTCGCAGGGACGTTGGCTGCGCAGGGGCACCGGCGACAGATAGGGCGAATCCGTTTCCACCATCATCTTCTCCGCCGGATACGCCTTGGCGATTTGTTGAAGCGCGCGGGAATTCTTGAAGGTCACAATCCCCGTAAACGAGATCCGCCATCCATGCTGCGCGATTACCTCCGCCTCGTCGGCCGTGCCCGTGAAGCAATGAAAGACCACGCCCTGGTCGCGGTAGCCCTGCTCGACCAGCAGCGCCACCGTATCCTCGAAGGCTTCCCGCGCATGAATGACCACCGGCTTGTTCACGGCCTTCGCCAACTCCAATTGCGCTCGGAACACCCGCCGCTGCGTTTCACGAGGCGAGAAATCGTAGTGGTAATCCAATCCCATTTCGCCGACGGCCACCACGTGCGTATCATCCCAGAGCCGCGCCATGGCGTGCAAGTGCTCGTCCGTGACCTTCTGAGCCTCGTGCGGATGAAACCCGATCGCCGCAAAGACCTGGCCGGCGTGCTGCCGCGTCAATGCCAACGCCGCAGTCGCATCGGCCAGGTCCGTGCCCACGGAGACTACCTGCTCCACGCCGGCTTCACGACACCGAAGGAGCACCTCGTCCACGCGGTCGCGCAACTGGGGAAACGTCAAATGGGCGTGAGAGTCGATCAGGCCCATGGTTGCAGCGTCGTCGGTCCCCATGTCTTGTCCCCATGCGTTGGTCGCACGACACGTTGGCAGAGGATCAGGCACGATCCGAACTATCCAAGCGGTGCTGATGGTTGGTAGGCGTTCTCAACGTGCTCGATCCGGACCGTTCGGCGGCCCTGTTGGTGGATCGCCACCAGATCGAAGCGGCACGGGCGGTCATGCGTTTGAGCGATTCGGATAAAATACCCAGCCGCATGCTCGATCCGCCGCCATTGATCGGGTCGCACGGCGTCTCTCGGATCCGCGGACTCATCACTCGAGCGCGTCTTGACTTCGACGAAGACGAGGAGTTTCTTCCGCGCACAGACCAAGTCGATCTCGCCGGACACGCACCGGTAGTTCCGCGCGAGAACGCGGAATCCTTGCTGCTTGAGAAAGCGGGCGGCACGCCGCTCGCCACGCGCCCCCAATCGAAGGTGTCGGCTAGACTGCCGCCGCAGCCAACGCGCGCTTCTTTGTAGCCTTTTTCTGAACGCGGAGTTCACGGACCTTGCGGGCCTTCCCAACGCGATCACGCAGATAGAACAGCTTGGCACGGCGCACCTTGCCCCGCCGCTTGACCACGATGTCCACCACGTTGGGTGAGTGGATGAGAAACCGCCGCTCGACACCTTCGTTGTACACGATTCGCCGAACGGTAAACGATTCGTTCACACCGCCGCCGCGTCGCGCGATGACCGTTCCGTTGAAGGTTTGAATGCGCTGTTTTTCGCCCTCTACGATGCGGCAGCGTACGTCAACCGTGTCGCCGACGTGAAACGTCGGAACGCTTTCCTTGCAGTATTCTTTCTCAACCAGCTCGATCAAAGGATGACGCATGATTTCAACTCCCAACATACTTGCCGATTCGGCCGCGCCGATCCACCAGCCATCAACCCGATGGCCTCAAGGGCCGGCCTCATTACGATCGATCCGATACGGCTCGAAACGACGTCGTCCGCCTTCAACGAACTTTCCAAATACCATTACTACGCGTCGCCACGCGGCGCCCGCCCTTGGAGCAAATCCGGGCGCCGCCGGCGCGTTCGGGCCAAGCGTTGTTCCTCACGCCAAGCCTTGATCTTGCCATGGTCTCCCGAGAGCAGAATCTCCGGAACATCCATCCCCCGAAACGACCGGGGGCGTGTGTATTGCGGGTACTCGAGCAGTCCGTCGGAAAACGTATCCTCTTCCGACGATGCGGCATCACCCAAGGCACCCGGAAGCAGCCGGACGATGGCATCAATGAGTACCAAGGCCGCCGTTTCGCCTCCGGAGACCACAAAATCTCCGATCGAAACCTCATGAGCGGCGAAGCCCTCGCGAATCCGCTCGTCGAAACCCTCGTAGTGGCCGCACAGCACAAGCAACCAGGGCTCCTTCGCCAGCTTGGCCACCAACTCCTGCCGCAGCGGCTCGCCCTGGGGTGTCAGCAAGACCCGGTACGGCGGTCGATCGCCCTGACCCCGACCCTTTCGGCGTGCCTCAACGCTTTCCCACGCCCGAAAAACTGGCTCGCACATGAGCACCATGCCGGGCCCACCGCCAAACGGGCGGTCATCGACGGTGCGGTGTTTGTCGGTCGCGAACCCGCGAACGTCGGTGCAATCGATGGAAACGATGCCGGCCTGAACCGCCCGTCCCACGATGCTCGATGAGAGAACCGGCCCAAAAACATCCGGAAAAAGCGTGAGCACGTCAATATGCATGTCCGCACCCAACCGCGCTTTTCCGCGCCCGGTCAGCGCTTCTTGCTTGCCGTCATCAGACCTTGCTTCTGGAGGATGCGCCGCACGGTGTCGCTCGGCTGCGCACCGACGCCGAGCCAATACTCGATCCGCTCGCGACGCAGGACCACCTGCCGATCCTCATCCGCGTTGATCGGATCGTAGCTCCCCAGTTCTTCCAAAACGCGACTGTCGCGCGCCCGACGGGCGTCCACCGCGGCAACCCGATAGGAGGGCCGGTGCCGGCGCCCGATTCGTTTGAGACGGATTCGTACCACAATGGCCTCCTGCTCAGCCTAAGTCACTGGCGGGCACTCGCCCGCCAGCAGCGTCAACCACGATTACGGCAAGTCCAGACCCTCAACCGGCCCGGAGCCGAGCAAGTATAGCAGCGAATCGTCGCGATACAACCACACCCGTCCACAAACCACACGGGAATCCGGGTTCGCCGACCGGTGGCGTCGCGCCCGTACTCCAAGAACCGAAGGGCCGATAATCCTCAGCGTGAAAAGAAAAAAGAAAGCACCGCCCGCCGTTAGGCGAAACGGTGCTTTCCGGAGGGGAAAGAAGCCGGTTTAGCAGAATACGACCTTAAGAAAGGCCCACCTCCGGGATAATAACTTTGTTGCCCACGTGCTCCGTCATTCAAGAGAAACGGAACCGACCGAAAACCCTTACCGTTAAGTATCGGCAGGAGTAACGGGAATCTTGCCATCCGTCAACATAATCATAGCCTAGAAAATGAGAAAATCATCAAAAAAGTGTTTTTTACCGGGCCTTGGCTGCCAAGTTCAACATTTTGAAAATCCACAGGAGTCGCAAGTCACGCACCCTTCACTAAAACGCAGCGGATTCTGGCACTCTGGGCAAATTACCTTGTACTGGGTCTGCTGCCATTGCATTCCGAGGGCCTCCAGCCTCGGTGCGACCAACTTCTTGGCGATCGCCACGCCGCCATTGGTCCGGCCGTGGCCGTTGCCGCCGTTTTTCTTCGCCGAACCAGCTCCATCCTCCCCGAGCTTCGCGGCCGGTTCACCGTCACTACCTTGACGCTCCACATCAGACTCACCCAGCAGAAGCGCCCTCAATCCGCGTTGGTTCTTGGCCTTGGCGTATTTCTTCAGCGCTCGCGCCAGCCCGTCGCCGAGGCTCATGATCTTGCCTTCCTTCGTATGTACCTGGAGGCTCGAGCCGATGGAAGAGAGCTGGCGGATCACCTGGTCGAGGCTGCCGCCGGCGCGAAGCCAGAGGCTGATCATCCGACAAATGGCCTCGAGATCGCTGTTGGGCAAGTCGCCGCCTTTGCCAAGCTGGGCGAACACCTCAAGCTCACGGTCGGTTTTGGGGTCCACGGTGATGTTGATGTGCATGTTGCCAAACGGTGTCAGTTGCCGAATGCGCACTCCGGTGCACACTTCGGGCAGCATGCGGGGAACCAGATCGACTTGCGGCTCCGCTCCGGCTTCCCTATGGGCCGACTCGCCGCGATGGACATGGGTACCGCCGGCGTTTTTCAAGGCCATCGGCTGATGATCGCGACACCCATTCCGGTAGACCGTCACACCCTTGCAATCCAACTCGTAGGCCATCTTGTAGATGGCTTCGACATCCTCCACGGTGGCGGATTTCGGGAAGTTGATCGTCTTGGAGATAGACGAATCGCAATGTTGCTGGAAGCCGGCCTGCATGCGCATGTGCCACTGTGGCGCAATGTCGTGGGCACACACAAACACGCGTTTGGCGTCTTCGGGGACGCCGTCCAAATGAGCGAGGGTGCCGTCCGTGGCTAGTTGCTCCATCAATCCCTCGCTAAAGAATCCACGGCCGCGGGCGGCACGTTCGAAAATCGCGTTGATCTCGGTCATCGGCGCCTGCCCCTCCGACTGACCGCGCAAGACGTTGCGGTAGAACGCCAAGCTGAACAGCGGCTCGATCCCGCCGGAGCAACCCGCGATGATGCTGATGGTTCCGGTCGGTGCCACGGTGGTGCAGGTTGCGTTGCGCATGGGCCGATTGAATTCGGTGTCGTAGATGCTTCCTTTCCAACTCGGGAAGCACCCGCGCTGATGGGCCAACTCCTGGCTGTAGTTGTGCGATTCGTCATTGACGAACTGCATGAAGCGCCGGCCCATGTCGACGCCTTCTTCACTGTTGTAGGGAATCGACAGTTTGTAGAGCGCATCGGCGAATCCCATGATGCCCAACCCGATCTTGCGATTGGTCTTGCAGATTCGATCGATCTCGGGCAGTGGATATCGATTGGCGTCGATCACGTTATCCAGATACCGCGTCGATTCGTGAATCGCCGTCTTCAGGCCGTCCCAATCCACCCGCGCGTCGGCCTCGTCGCCGCCATCGACGACGAACTCCGCCAGATTGATGCTGCCCAGGTTGCACGCCTCGTAAGGCAACAGCGGCTGCTCGCCGCAGGGGTTGGTCGCCTCGATACGGCCGATGTGCGGCGTCGGGTTGTGTTCGTTGATCCGGTCGATGAAGCATACACCGGGCTCCCCGGTCCGATGGGCGTTCTCGACGATGTAGTCCCAGACATCCTGGCGTGTGTACCATTCGCCTTGGGGCGTCTGCCCGACCTCTTCCAGCCGGACCAGCGATCGCAGATCGTATTTCCAAATGTCGATGTCCTTGGGAATCACATACCGGGCGCCGGTACGTGGGTTCTTGACCACGTGCGGACTGTCGCCGTTTTCCAGGAAGGCATCCATCCACTCGTCGGTGATCTTCACCGAGATGTTGTAGTTGTTGAACTGGGCCAGATCCTCTTTGGCATGGAGGAATTTCAAGATGTCCGGGTGATCGATGTACATCATGCCCATGTTGGCGCCGCGGCGGAACGCCCCCTGCTGGATCGCGTTGGTGGCTTCGCTGAACGCCCTCCAAAACGAGATGGGGCCGCTCGTGGTTCCGCCCGAGCTGCTGATGTAATCGCCCGTGGGGCGCAGCTCGTCGAAGGCAAAGCCGGTGCCGCCGCCGGCCTTTTGAATCAACGCGGTGTGCTTGATGGAATCGAAAATCTCATTGATGCTGTCGCGCACCGGGAGCACGAAACACGCACTGAGCATGCCCATTTCCCGACCCGCGTTCATCAACGTCGGGCTGTTCGGCATGAAACGCCGGCTGATCATCAGCTCGAAGAACCGCTCCTCCCACTCGCTGCGGCTCGTTTCGTCCGGATCGTACAGCAACTCGACGTCGGCAATCGCCTTGGCAACCCGCCGGAACATCTCATGCGGCTTCTCAACACACTCGCCCGATTCATCCTTCTTCAGATACCGCGCCCGAAGCACGCGCAAGGCGTTTTCCGTCCATCCATGGTTTTCCAGGGCATCATCCACGGCCGGGGCGGGGGCCGGAACATTCTTCTCATCCGTGATCGGAACAACACCTTCCACTAACGACATCCGATGCGCCTCCGCCGACCGCCGCCCGGGGCGGGGTCGGATTGAACTGACTAAACCGCTTAGCTGACGGCACGATCCCTCGCACCGGCCCGATAATGCTTCCTTTCCGTCTTCCCGCGCGCCTTCAGGCTCGGTCGACGCCCGAACATCAGCGCCACGAGACGACGTGCGCCCGCTCCCGCAGGCCCCTTTCCCGGAGCGCTGTTGTTCCGTTCGGGCAGACTTAACTGTACCCCATATATCGGCAATCGTCAAGCGGCCACACCACTATCTGGTATGCCCGTGTGGATTGCCTAGCCAACGCGCCCAAAGACCTATATTCGCTTAGGTTCCGATAAATCTGACGCGTTTTGTCACAGTTCGGCCACGAGTCCTTCGGACGCCACGGCCTTGATTTTCCGGTGGTGAGGATTCGATGGCGACGGACCCAAGACGGGGGCGGGGGCGGGTTGACTGGGCGTGGCCATGTGTCGTGGCACCGCAGGTCGCGTCCGAATGCGGCGGCATCTTGCCACTGTAGCCGAGCAAAAAGGTCGGGCAGAACAATCCTGCCGGTGGTCCACCGCATGACGCGCATGACCGTGTCGGCGACGGTGGATGCTGGCTGAACGCCTGCCCTGAGGATACCGGGAGCCGGCGAAGCCCCAGCTCGCCTGCGGGTGTCGTGACCACGGACCCGTTTCTGCGTAAGCTGGAGCATCGACCGGGTCGAACTCTCGGCGTCCTCCGCGCCGACCGGCCCAAGAAATACCGGTAAGAAGACCAACTGCCATAAAAGCGCAGACAGACCACCTGTCGCCTGGGGAGAATGGATCGTTGGCTGTCCTCCATTGCAAGCTCACCGTCAAGCGTCCCTTTTCGCTCAAGGCGACGGCACTGAGCCATGGCTGGCACGAATGCGCGCCGATGAACTGGTGCGAGGGCGGGGCGTGTTTGCAGATGATCGAACGGATCGGCACTGACGTCTACCGTGTGTCCATCGTTGAACGGGCGCGCAATGCCAAATCGGTGGCGCTTGCGGTCGGGATCGAAGGGCCCAACACCAACCGAGCCATTCGCGATGAAATGCGCTCGCGCATCACGGAGTCGCTCAAGCTCAACCACGATCTAAGCGAGTTTCACGCGATCGTTGCCACGCACGACTCGTTGCATCGGCTTGTCAAAATCGGCGCGGGTCGGCTCATGCATTCGGTTTCCATGACGGAAAACATCATCAAAGCACTCTGTGCGACGAACGTGAACTGGGACCAAGCCGTAAAGATGATCAACCGGATCGGCCAGCTCGGGCCGCACCTGCCGCATTTTCGCCATCTCAACGCGTGGCCGACTCCGCGCGAGATTCTCAAGGGTGGGGAAATCTACCTGCGCGACGTTTGCCGGCTGGGCTATCGCGTGGATGCGATCCTTGCCTTTTGCGACGACGTCGCGACGGGCAAGATCAACCCGGAATCGCTCCGGCCGCTGAGCCGCCGGGCCGACGTATCCAGCGATGAGCTTCTTTCGACGCTCCGCGCGGTGCGCGGCATCGGACCGTCGAGCGCCCATTTCCTGCTGACCTGCCTCGGGCGTTACGATCGATTGTCCATCGACAGCGCCACGGTCGACCACGTTCGCCGCGTGCATACGAACGGACGAACACCGACAGCCAAACAGATCGAACGTATCTACGCCCCCTACGGTCGGTGGAAGAACCTGGTCTATTGGTTTGAAAACTGGCTGACCTGGGAAACGGCCGAGCAAATGCTCGCCGCGCGGCGCATCGGGAACGTGGCGTCCGTGAACCAATCGGCGGATGCCGGCTGAAGGCCTGCTCATCGCACCCCCGTGGCACACGATGTGGCACACCCGACCTCGGGTGCGCGTCCGGCAGTCGGGTGTGATTCCGGCAACCCATCTTCCGCCCCGTCCTCCCCAGGCCGAGGACGGCTGGGCTGCAGGGCGTTTGACGGGCCGCAGCCGGATCCGTACGTTGACGCGCCATGGCGCCCATCCGCTACGATTCGATTCATGTGACGTCGGCCCTGCACGAACGGCGCGAACGCGTGTTCTTGCTCCTGGCCGGGCTGTTTCTCGGCGCGATGACGATGCTCAACATTCTGGGCATCACGCGATTTGTCCACATCGGCCCGCTGGCGTTGGCGGTGGGCGTGCTTCCCTATCCGATTACCTTTCTATGCACCGACTTCATCAGCGAATTCTACGGCAAGCGGCGTGCTAGCTTCGTGGTCACCGTAGGACTGCTGCTCAACGGCTTTGTGGTGCTGTTTCTCTGGCTGGGCCATGAGCTGCCCGGCATGGCCGAGGCCGTTCGCCCGAGCTGGCAGCCGGCCGGATCGTGGATGCCGCCGCCGTGGCAGACGCTTCGCTTCGCTACGCCGATCGGACTGTTCGGGACCGAGCCGACGAGCGAGGCCGACCTGTTCGAGATCGTCTACCGCTGTACGCGCGGCTCGGTCTTCGCCTCCATGGTCGCGTACATCGCCGCTCAGTTCTGCGACGTCTACCTGTTCCACTTTTGGAAACGGCTCACCGGGGGCAGGCATCTCTGGCTGCGCAACAACGGCTCGACCATGATCTCGCAACTCGTCGACGCGACGGCCGTCATCTTCATCGTCTTCTGGGCGCCGTTTGCGGCCGGCGAAAAAACCTTGTCGGCCATGCTGGCGCTGGTCGGCAGCAACTATCTGTTCAAGTTGGGCGTGGCCGCGTTGGATACTGTGCCGTTTTACGTGGGCGTCTATTTCCTTCGCGGTTATCTTCGTATCGATTCGACGAAAGAGCCCGCACCCCACTGTGAAGCGGTCCATGGGAAGATCGGTTAGGGATCGCCCGCTTCGGTGGGCCACCCCAAAAAGGTACGTCCGGGATGCACCGTACGCGGCCTGATCGGACTCCGTCGGTCCCGGCGCCTGTGCGCCTGGTCCGCTGTCCTGCATGGCGCATGTCCGGCACGCGGCCACGTGCGGCCCGCGCTGCACGATTCCCGCCTAGACGAACAGATTGGAACCGATCTTCTCATCAAAGGTTTCGCCGTCGATCTGGAACACCGGGCGGGGATCAAACCCAAGCCAGTCGCTAATGCATGCGCTGAACACCGCGCGAAAATCGACGTAGAACGGCAATGAATCTTCGTTGATATCCGCCGTCGTCACGGCCTGACCATGCAATCCACCGTTCACGCTTGGCCCGGCTAGGATCATGTGTGATCCCTGGCCATGGTCCGTGCCCGGGCTGCCGTTTTCCGCGTTGCGCCGCCCGAATTCCGTGTAGAAGCAGATACAGGTGCGCTCCCACAGGCCAAGCGCTTTGAGATCGTCGACGAACTGGGCGAACTCGTCGTTGATTCGGGTGAACAGCGGTACGTTGGCTTGATCCTGGGATCCGTGCGTGTCAAATCCGCCGTAGGTGAGTTTGAGCACCTGAGTATTGAGGTCCGCCGACGCCAGTTGTGCCGCCCGGAAGAATTCACCGCGGGCGTCCCCTTGCGACTCGAATCCCTCGGTACGCGCGCGAAGATCCTGGCTGCGCGTGTCGATTCGGGCATACGCATCGAGTACGGCCTGCTGACGGCTGTTGCGACCAGCCTTGAGCCGCGCCAGGCGTCCGAATGCCTCCTGAGCGGCACCCCGGCCGGTTCGATCGGGATAGCCGAATCGCGTGGGGTCACCGATCGTGCGCGTGTCCAGTGCGCCGAACGGCTGATTAAAGTAGGTCTTGCGCAATCGTTCATACCAGGGCGCGCTCGTACCCACGGAGGATCCAAGGTTACGCACACCGAATTGAAAAACCTCTTGACTCTCGAAGTGCGATCCGTTGGCGTCCGGATAGCCGACCTGCTGAACGATGGCGAGTTGCTTCCGGGTGTACAGGTCCGAGAAAAAGGGGAACAGCGTGCTGATGCCGTACTCCGTGTGATCTCCAAGCGGCGTGACCTGGTCTTCACCCAGCGCCAGTATGGGCCGTTTGCTCTTGTATGCGGCGTTTTGATACGGGGCGAGAAAACTGAGCACATCCATACCGCCGGCGAGCTGACAGAGCACCAGCAGGTTGCCCGACCCGGCGGTTGTCTGTCCATACGTCGAGGCGACCGTGCTCAGGATCGGATCAAAAAGGGCCAACGCCCCGAGTCCCGCGCTCGCTTTGGTGAGAAACCCACGGCGCGTCAGCGCCCGCCACTCTTGACAATCAACCATGGCCAAACTCCTCTCATTCCTCTACCCATGACGCAATGCATTCATGCGCGGCGCCGCGAAACGCTACGCGGCCAATCGCCGCGCACGCCGTTGACCGCGCGGGAAAAGGCGCGGGCTTTATGCCTTCGGTCTGCAACAGGGAGAATTCGCCCGCGTTCGTTCAGTTGCCCATGACCCGCTCGTCCATGGCCATCAGGCGAATCATCTCGAACACGTGTCGCGGCTGCTGCTCCGGATCAACCAGGTGCAACGCGCGCCATCCGTTCTGATCGAGCACTTCAACGTAGATGTCGTGCTCTTCGGGCGTCAGTTTCAGGTGAAACACCGAGGCCATCGCATCGACCAGGCGATCTCGGATCTCGCGCTGATCCCACTCGCCGATCGGTGGCAACAGATGCAGTGGCATGCCCTCGGTTCGGTCCGGCCCGAATTCCATGGTTCGTGACAGCGCGTCGACCCGGCTGATGATCCACTGATCCTGCAGCCACGCCTCGTTCTCCCCCCAACCTTCCACGCCGGGCGGATTCAACAGATCCTGACCGGCGCCGCGAAGATCACGGGCCAGCCGGTCCATCGTCGACCCTTGCGACTCTTCGCTGAAGATATGCATGTCCAATGTTCGCGCGACGCCCACGACGTGCTCGACGGGCGTGCCGATCCGGCCATCGCGTGCCGTCTCGGAAAACAGGGCGCTGCTGCGCAGGATCTTCCTGACCAGCGGCGCGATCTGGAAGTTTGAAGCTACGAACCCATCGGCCAGTTCGGCGATAACGCCGTCCGAAGGTTCGTCATGAACGAAGAACGAAAAGAGGTTCTTGGCGACGTAGCTCGCGGCTTCGCGCTGTTGCAGCGTCAAGTCGATCATTGAAATGTAGTTGTAGTTGGCTGCCGTAGCGCGCGACGCAAACACCGTCTTGACGGTTTCGTCGTGGTTGAGCAGATCAAAGATCGGCCTGGCGTCCAGCTCGTCTTCACGCAAAAGCGTGATCCCCGTAAACGCCCGAGCCCCTTCGCGAATGTCCGCTTCCGTATAGAGAACGTCACGTCCCAGGGTGAACAGCTCCCAGAACTCGCGCGCATAGTTTTCATTCGGGTTCTGCTTCGGACTGTTGGCACCATCGAGCCAGATGAGCATGAGCGGATCGAGCGTCAGGTCTTCGAGGAACGCCCGGTAGTCGCCCAGCGCGTTGCGGCGCAGCATGTCCCAATGGAGGATGGCCAGTCCGCGATCGCGCCCGCCGATCACGCGCCGCGAGGTTGCGAAGCGGTCGTGCCAAAACATGGCCATCTTCTCGCGCAACGGATTCTTGCCATCGATCAGGTAAACCAGCCAACGCTTGGGAATGTCGTCCTCGTACGACGCCGCCAGCGCATCCAGCGAGGCATCCTCCGTCTGTTTGCGGAAGAGATCGTCGATCGTCCCGCTCAGGCCTCGCCGGACCGCGGCTTCGACCTGGACCGGCGTGGCGCCGAACGCTGCGCGGCGCAGCAAGTGGTACGCTTCGTCGGAGGTGAGCGCATCACGATAAGGTGCCACCGATTTGACGTTTCCGGAAAACGCGCCCCCAGGGTCGACGACGTTGGAGCCCAGAATCCCGTTCCCAAGGATGCCCGATCCGCCCCCCGTACCGCCGCCGCACCCCGAAGTGCAAAGGATCATGACGACGGTCACAACACACAGACGTTGGCGAACGATGGACCTTACCATGGAACCACTCCCCCCCAAACGAACAAGCCGGTTTCTAGCTTCACAACAGCGGTGCGACCGCGCGCACCTAAGGCGCGTCGTAAGTGGCACCCAGTGCTATAAAACGGGATGAGGCCGGGCTCAGGGTGGCTGGCGCGGTTGGCACACGCTCAGACGATTTGCGCCCACAAACACTGTGATCGAACATGACTTCCCGGCCCCCCTCTCGCGCCGTCCCCAAAATCGAAATGGAGACCCTAAACATGTACGATTCCGCGCGGCCCATGTCAAAGCGCCCCCGCAAGACCTCTGTGGAACAGGACCGGCGAACCGTTCCCCACCATGGTAAAGCCTTTCCACGGTTGCAGTAACACCACATGTGGGCATCCACCGACCCGGCTGCAAACGCTGCGCAACACCGCCGCCATACCGATACACGCTTTCCGTGGCCGCCTGTTTGACGCCGCGTGACACCCGATAAGCGTGGGAACCTCCTCGGTCCGCATCGGCCGGGGAGGGACCGCCCGCCCCCCCTCTTCGGAGGCTTGAATCCCCTGCAGCAGGTGTAGACGTCGCTGGAAATGTCAAGAAGGTGCGTTCGAGCCGCACGCTATTTGTGCAGCAGCGTGAGGACTTCGCTGCGGGTTCGGGCGTCGGATTTGCAACTCCCCCGCACGGCCGAGGTCACCATGATGCTTCCGGCTTTCTTGATGCCGCGGCAGGTCATGCAGGTGTGCGTGGCCTCGAGCACTACGGCCACGCCCTTGGCGTGAAGCTTTTCGGTCAACAGGTCTGCGATCTGCGAGGTGAGCCGCTCCTGCACTTGCGGACGGTGGGCGAATTCATCCACGACGCGCGCGAGTTTGGAGATGCCCACGACCCGGCCGTCCGGCAGGTAGGCTACGTGCGCCTGTCCCTCAAACGGCATCAGGTGGTGCTCGCAGGTGGAGTTGAAGGGGATGTCCCGGAGCACGACGAGATCGTCGTAGGATTCGGTAAACGCCGTCTCAAGGTGGCGGGCGGGGTCCAACGCCAACCCGGCGAAGACCTCGCGGTACATTCTGGCGACCCGGTCGGGCGTGGCTTGCAGCCCTTCGCGATCGGGATCTTCGCCGATAGCGATCAGAATGTCACGAACCGCTTGCGTTATGCGATGGACGTCCATGGGGTCGTTACCTGCTCATAGGGCTGCACGCAACAATGAAGAGCCGCATTCGGGACGCCCACTGCGTGGCCGGAGTCCTCGTGACCCCCACGTCCAATGGGATATGGGGTACCCGCCGTCATTTGTGGGCCAGCCGCCCTCGGCTGGTTGGTTGCGCAGACACAGCGGATGGCCGCTGTTCCACACGGGATAGCCATCGAATCAGCGACCGCGGCCCTAGTTGCCTCTTACATCGAGCAGCTCAAGTTCGTAGATCAGCGTGGCGTTGGGCGGAATCTTGGGCGGCACACCACGTGGGATCCCCTCTTCGCCAAAAGCCAGATTGGGGGGGATGATAACGATGCGCTTGCCACCCACCTGCATATCCGTCAGCGCCATGCGCAGGCCCGGAATCAGGTTGTCCATCTCGTACCAAGGTGGATTCTCAAGCCCGATGTTGTTTTCAAATTCTCGTCCGGTCACCAGCGTTCCGCGGTATTGAATCAGCACGCTGCCCCGAGGCAATGGCGCCGGACCTTGCCCGATGTTGACATCCATATACTTCCAATGATTGTCGGTCTCGATGAACTTCATCCCGAGCGCGCGTTCCGTCCGCTGAACGTACTCGGCCAACCACTGGTCGCTCGTTTTTCTGGCGAGGGCGAGCTGTCGCTGCCGCTCCTTTTCTTTGGCCTCAACGAGGCGTTCGACGCGGTAGACATCGGTCGGGTCGTTCAGTCGGACCGATCGAATGAGGATCGGCTTAACGGGCACGACGGACAACTTGCCGGCCCCATACGCCGGATGCGCGGCCACCTTGGTTTGGGCGATCTGGTCCACCACGTCCATGCCCTGAACCACCTTCCCGAACACGGCGTAGCCGACCGCAACACCCTCCAGGCGATCCAGCCTCCCGGCGTTGTCCGAGACGTTGATGAAAAACTGGGTGGTGGCCGAGTCGGGCAATGCCCCGTGAAACATGGCAATGGTACCGCGCATGTTGGCTAGGCCATTGTCGGATTCCAGCGGAATCGGATCGCGTACGCCCTTCGTCTTGGCTTTCATGGAAGTGAGCAAAGCGCCGCCCTGGATCAGATAGTTCTTGACGACGCGGTGAAAGATGGTCCCTTTGTAGAATCCGGACTTCGCATAATCGATGAAGTTCTTCACGGAATACGGCGCGGCGTCGGGGTTGAGCTCCAACACAAAGCTGCCGGCCGTAGTGTTCACGGTCACCAGCACACCGCCTTCCAACGCCTTGGTCCCGTCCGCCACGGTGGTGGCGCCGGCATCGACCGAGCCCGATCCGAATGCGCACGCCCCCCAACAAGCGACCGCCCCAAGAAAGGCCACGACGGAAACCGCGCGTCTCCGCCGTGCTGTTCGTTCAAGCATCACCGTCGGACCTCCCTAATCAGTCTTCAATCCATCGTGCCCCAGCCGCTGTAGCCCAGCCGCTGTAGCCCAGCCGCCCTCGGCTGGGTACTCGCCCAGACACGGCTACACCTACAGACACAGCGGGGCGCCACTGTGCCACTGGTAGACACCGCGAAGAGCCGCGGTGCCATGCGGTACGCCCCCACCAATCAGCATCGGCCACGCGCCGGTCGAGCGACGCCTACTTGATGGCCAGCAACTCCACGTCAAAGACCAGCGTCGCGCGCGGCGGGATGACCGGCGGGCGTCCTCCTTCTCCGTAGGCCAGGTCGAAGGGAATGATCAGCTTGCGCTTGCCGCCAACCTTCATCGAAGCCACGCCCTCAAGCCACCCCTGAATGACGCCGCCGGACAAGCTAAAGGTAAACGGCTGTCCTCGGTCTACGGAGCTGTCGAATTTGGTCCCGTCGGTGAGCCAGCCGGTGTAATGCACTTCGACTTGGGCACCGGCCGGCGGGGTGTCGCCCGTTCCGACGACCATGTCGACGTACTGCAGTCCGGAAGCGGTCTTCGTAGCCTTGGCTTCGGCGGCTGCAAGCTCTTTGGCGAACCCCTTGGCACGCGCCGCTTTTTCTTCCGCTTCGCGCGCGGCTCGCTGCTCGGCTTCCTTTTCGGCTTGGGCCACCCGGGCTTGAATCGCAACCTTGTCCACTTCGCCGACAACCGTGACCGACTTCATTACCACGGGCGTTACGGGCACTTTGCCACCGGGAATTTTGGGGTTGCTGGTCACTTCGGTATCCTTGATCTTGTCGACGGTATCCATGCCCTCGATGACTCTTCCGAACACCGCGTAGGCGGCGCCGTCGCGTTGTTTGTTGTCGAGAAAAGGGTTATCCACGACGTTGATGAAAAACTGGCAACTGCCTGAGTCGGGCTGTCCGCCCAGGCGTGCCATGGCGATGCTACCGCGCACGTTTTTGAGCCCGTTTTGCCATTCGTTCTTGATACCACTGCGCAGGCCGTCGGTCTTCTTGCCGTCGACGGTGTATCCCCCGCCTTGAATCATAAACGTCGAAATCACGCGGTGGAAAATCACGCCGTCGTAGAACTTGTCCTCAACGTACTGGAGGAAGTTGAGCGTGGAAACCGGGGCTTTTTGGCCGTTGAGCTCGACGACAATATCCCCGAGCGTCGTGGCTATCTTGACGTGGGGCATCAGATTCGAGGGGGCCTTACCCTCGTCACCCCAAGTCGGCTGAACCGCCAGGGTCACGGCCAAGATCGCTGCTAAGCATTTCATATCGATAGTTCCTTTCCGATCGGCTCGGACGTACGCGTCCAAAGTCTAGAATCAAGACGTCCCGCCGCAAGCCGCGCGATCGGCCGGCACGGGGCAAACGCGAAACGATACTCCGGGAGGGACCATTCGGCAAACCCTGCCGCGAGGGGTCCCCTGATTTGACCGATCTGTTACATTGGACCGCTCATTGGGTCTGGAGCCGTAGGTCCGCAAGAGCCTCGCAAACCGAGCGATCATGACAGCCAACCCCTCAGAACATCCAGCCCCTGCCGATCATCTCCTGGGCAACCGCAATTTTCTGCTCCTGTGGGGCGCCTACGCCGTCAGTGCGTTGGGCGACCACCTGTCCGAAATGGCGATCCTCAAGACACAAAATGCCCTGGGGGCAGGCGTGGACATCACACCGCTGATGGCCCGGATGACGTTTGCCTTCTTTTTCGCGTTCTTTCTATTTGCGCCCATGGCTGGTGGGCTGGCGGATCGCCAGCCGCGACGTTGGATGATGGTGGGTGCCGACCTGGTTCGGGCCGCCTTATTCCTCGTGTTTGCCGGATTGATCGCTTTTGCCCAGGATCTGGGATCGTGGGGTCCATTCCTGCCACTGCTGCCGATCGGAATGATGGCGGCCCTGTTTTCGCCCGCCCGGTCGGCTCTGCTGTCCACGATCGTTCGGCCGGGCCAACTGGTACGCGCCAACGCGATGATCAGCGGATTGGGGATCATCGCCACGATGGCCGCTGCCGGCGCGGGCGGGTACCTGGCAGACCATTACGCCCCCAGCGTCTCGTTTCGACTCGATGCTTTGACGTATCTTGCCAGCGCCGCCCTCCTGGCGTGGATGCGGCCACCGAGGCGGGGCGAGCCGATCCCGCCGGCGTCGCAAAGATCGGCTGCCAAGCAGGGGTTCGTCGAGGGAATCGCTTATGTCAAAACCCACCGGCGCGTCTGGGTGCTGATCGTCATCTCGATGATTGTTTGGTTCTCGGGCGCGTTGGTGCGCAGCGTCTTGCCTGCGGTCGTGCGGGATGTTTATGGCGGCACGTTTCAGACCATCAGCGGGTACTTCGCGCTGCTGGGCGCCGGTTTTGTCGTCGGCGCACTGACGATGACGGCCATCGGAGACGCCCTGCGACCGAGCCTGGCCATCGCCATAGGCCTCGTCGGCATCGCCTCGGGCATGTTGATCCTGGCCGCGAGCACGTTCTTGCCCTTGAGCACGAACACGCTGCGAACGCTCGGCGCGGTCGGCGTGTTTCTCGGCGGCCTGTTTGCCGTCATCACCATGGCGAGCTACAGCGCGTTGCTTCAGCGGATTGTGCCCAATCGTTATCGGGGGCGCGTGTTCGGGGTAACCGACGTCGCCACGGTCGGCGCGTTGCTGTTGGCCACGGGTCTGCTGGCCGTACCGGCATGGAAGCACTTGGACGCCTGGGCAGGGCACATTCTCCTGGGTGTTGCCGTCGTAACCGGTTTGTCGGGGGCTTGCGCATGGATCGCCCGCCTTCGGACATCTCCAATGGCACTGAAGGTGACACTGACCTATGATTTGAATGAATTCATCACTCGGTTCTGGTGGCGGTTTCGGCGGATCGGACCGGCGACGGCGCCGCGTCACGGACCGGTCATCCTGACGTCCAACCACGTCTGTCCTGCCGATCCGAACTTTATGGGCGCAGCGGTACCCTATCGCCGGATTTCCTTCCTGATCGCGGCGGAGTACTGCAAGTGGCCGATCGTCGCATTTCTGGTCCGTACGCTGGAGTGCATTCCCGTCAAACGAGACGGAACGGACACGGGCGCGACGAAGCAGGCAATCCGACTGCTCCAAGCCGGCCACACGCTCGGAATCTTTATCGAAGGCGGCATCGCACCTATCGGCGAGGAGCCGTTTCCCAAGGACGGCGTCGCCATGCTCGCCCTGAAAACCGGTGCCCAGGTGATCCCCATGTACATCAGTGGTATCGTGCGACACGATGCCGTGCTCGCCGGATTGCTGGCGAGGCATCGGGCGCGGCTTCGGTGCGGCCCACCGGTAGATTTGTCGGCGTTTCGAACGGGGCGTTTGAATCGGGACAAGATCCGTGCGGCCACGCAAAGAATCTACGAGGCCATCGCGGCGCTGGCGCCTGACGACGAAGACCCGCAACCGTCCCGAGCCTCCAGCCCGGCGGACGGCACAACAGAGGAGTAGGCATGACACCGGAACAGCTTTGGGAAACGTACAACACACTTCGATGCCGTATAGATGCGCTGGGGCTGGAAGTCGACATCAGTCGGGTCCGCTTCGACGAAGGTTGGCTGACCACCTGTGCGGATCGCATGGGCCAAGCGATGTCCGCCATGGACATGCTGGAACAAGGCGGCAAGGCCAACGCGAGCGAAAACCGTATGGTTGGGCATTACTGGCTGCGCGATCCCTCGATCGCGCCCGACCATACCATCGCCGCCGACATTCGATCTTGCATCGCGGCGGTGCAAGCTTTTGCCCAACGCGTTCATGCCGGCGAAATTACGCCCGAGAAGGGGGACGGATTCGACATCGTGTTGATCATCGGCATCGGAGGTTCCGCGTTGGGCCCGCAACTGCTGGCCGACGCGTTGAGCACCAACGAGGACATAATGCTGATCCGCTTTCTGGACAATACCGACCCCGACGGCATTGACCGTGTCTTGGATGAATTGGACGAAAACCTCTCGGCAACGCTCACCGTGGTCGTATCCAAATCAGGCGGCACGCGCGAAACGCGAAACGCGATGATCGAGGTGGCCGCTCGGTACAAACAGGCTGGTCTGGACTTCGGTCGACATGCGGTGGCCGTAACGGGCCCCGGCAGCACGCTGGATCGGCAGGCGGAGTCGGAGCATTGGCTGGCGCGTTTTCCGCTTTGGGATTGGGTCGGCGGGCGCACTTCGATCACGGCGGCGGTGGGGTTGCTTCCGGCCGCGCTGATGGGGTTCGACCTGGACGCGTTTTTGGCCGGCGCCGCGGAGTGCGATCGCGCCACACGCACAAAGGATGTGGCGGCCAACCCGGCCGCGCTGCTCGCGCTGATGTGGCTCGACGCAGCGGCAAATCGCGGCAAACGGAATCTGGTCGTACTCCCCTACCGCGACCGCCTGGGCTTGCTGGGGCGATACTTGCAACAGCTCATCATGGAATCGCTGGGCAAGCGGCTCGACCGAGACGGCGGTTGCGTGCATCAAGGGTTCACCGTCTACGGCAACAAAGGCAGCACCGATCAACATGCGTTGGTCCAGCAACTTCGCGACGGTCCAAACGATTTTCTGGCGTTGATGATCGGCGTGCTACGCGACCGGGGCAGCACGTCAATCCCCGTCGATCAGGATGTCACGAGCGGCGATTACCTGCACGCGTATTTATACGCCACGCGCGACGCCCTGTACGAGCAAGAACGCGATTCGGTGGTGGTAACGCTGGATGAGTTCGATGCAAAGAGCTTGGGGGCGATCATCGCCCTGTTCGAGCGGGCGGTCGGGCTTTATGCCGAGCTGGTCAACGTCAATGCTTACGATCAGCCGGGTGTCGAAGCCGGGAAACAATCCGCCGAGGCCATGCTCGCGCTGCAACGTCGTGTATTGGCCAGGGTACGGGAAGCAGGGCGGGCGATGAACCCCGAAGAAATCGCCGCCGCGCTTGGCGCGTCCGATGCGGTCGAGCAAGTTCACCGGATCTTGCGGCACGCCGCGGCCAACCCAGATCACGGCATCTGCGGGGCCGATGGCCAAGGAACGTTTGCAGCGTCGAGCCGGGCGGACGGTCCGTGACCGAATGAGTAGCGCCCACGCCTCAGCACGCCGGGCGCAAGCCCGGTAACCTTCTGCCGCCGATGGTCCCCAGACCGGCACCTGAGGCTCTGGTTTGAAGCGCCCGGCCCATCGAACGTATCCGGCACGCCGTCAAGAATCGGCCTTGGCTGGTTTTGACCGACGTCCGGCCGTCCGTTAGGGTAGCGACGCGCGACAGGGAGCGAGCCCGGAAGGCCGTGTGGGCTACGAACCGGCGGCTCAGAGGATTGTGCCCGCCTGGAAATTGGCGGCCCGCGGGATCGTGTGCGGGCGTTGAATCGTTCAACCTCGCAAGATGGCTTGTTGTGCTGCGCGAGCTGCAACAAGAACCGTGCTGGATAGCCCCAAGACCATGCTGGATATCAAATTCATCCGTGAAAACGTGGAGCGCGTCAAGGCCGGCGCGGCGGACAAACGCATCCACTGCGACGTCGATCGCCTGGTGGAAGTGGACCGGCGACGGCGGGAACTCCAGGTACAACTCGACGCCTACCGAACGGAAGTCCGGGAAAACGGTCAGAAGGTCGGGCTGCTGAGGAATCCCAAGTCGGATTGGTACAAGAAGGCGGTGGCCGAGGGTAAATCCGAGGCGGACATCAAGGCCGAGGCACAGCGCGTTCAGGCGGAATTGGCGGCGATCAAGCCGAAGGTCAAGGCAGCGGAGGAGGAGGAAGGGCCGATCCTGGAGGAATTCCAGCGGTTGATGCTGACGATTCCCCAACCCGCCGACGACGAAGCGCCCGTCGGCAAGGACGATGCCGAAAACATCGAACTTCGCAAGAGCGGCGAAATCCGCTCCTTTGACTTTGAGCCCAAAGATCACGTTCAGCTCGGCAACGACCTGGGCATCATCGACATCGAACGCGGCGTCAAGCTTTCGGGATCGCGGAATTACGTGCTGGTCGGTGATGGCGCGTTGCTTCATCAGGCGGTGTTGCGGCTGGCGCAGGACATGATGGTCGAGCGAGGCTACGTACCCATGTCCGTGCCCGTGCTGGTACGCGAAGAGGTAATGTATGGTACCGGGTATTTCCCAGGCGGCCGAGATCAAGCCTACCTTTGCGAACGGGACGAGAAATCACTCGTCGGCACGGCGGAGGTGCCGCTGACGGCGTTTTATGGCGAGGAAATCCTTGCGGAGGCGGACCTGCCGATCAAGCTTTGCGCCACGAGCACCTGCTTCCGCCGCGAAGCCGGAGCGGCCGGGAAAGACACGTACGGACTCTACCGCATCCATCTGTTCGATAAGGTCGAGCAGGTCATCATCGCGCCGAACGATGTCGCGCGAAGCAAGCAGTTTCATCAAGAGATTCTACAAAACAGCGAGGCCGTGTTGCACAAGCTGGAGCTGCACTACCGCGTGGTCAACGTCTGCACCGGTGACTTGGGCATGGGGCAAGCGGCCAAGTACGACATCGAAACGTGGATGCCTTCGCGCAACAGCTACGGTGAGACACACTCGGCGTCGCGCTTCTATGAGTTTCAAGCGCGTCGGCTGAAGCTGCGCTATCGCGATGGGGCCAAGCGGAATCATTTCTGCCACACCTTGAACAACACGGTAATCGCGTCCCCGCGCGTGCTGATCCCCATTCTGGAATTGAACCAAAACGCCGACGGCACGATCACCATCCCCCAAGCCCTGCGCCCCTACATGGGCGGTAGGGAACGCATCGAGCAGCAGTAGACCTCAGGGGGCCACCGGAATGCCTGCCTGCCCGGACGAGCGCCGTCCGCAGGGCGGCCGCGGCGGAATTTGACAGGCTCCGGCGATGGGCTTTCAATAGGCCAAACGATTGGCCCGTAGTTCAATTGGCAGAACGCCTGACTCTGGATCAGGAGGTTCCAGGTTCAAATCCTGGCGGGCCAGATACCCCCACCGAAAAAGCCATAACCAACTGCAAACTAAAGACTTAAGAGCAAATCGGCACTGTGTCACGCTCTAATCTGTGGGTTGTAGCTGCCCGAGCCACCGGAATCGGGCGCGCGAATCAGAGAGTTCACGTGTGACGCAGCACTAACCGGTTCCGTGCGCCCTTCGACGCGAGCGGCGACCGAGCACAAGACGTGCCTACCCAACAGAGGCTCCAGGGCCGGGTTTGACGAGATTCGACGCTTGTTTACAAGAATCTCGTGGGAAAATCGCCCACAAATGGCCGGGCATCTGCTATCCTGCAATGGCGGTACGAACGCAGCGCGGATGGGGGGAAATCCGCCGGATCGACTACCTGGGTGTTCCTCGGAGCTTTGAATTGATGATCTCGAAACCGAATCGTGTGCGGTCTCCCTTTGCATCGAAAACCGGCCGGCTGGCTCGCTCGAATGGGGTGGTACCGGGGTGGGGTACCGTCGCCTTGATGGCGCTGTTACCGATGATCGGCGTCCCCCCCCCGGCGAGGGGCCAGAATGGCTCGCCAACCGGCACCGGCACGCTGGTCTACAGCAACACCATCGCCAGCATCCCGTTTCCACCGGGCGCCGGTCGACGAATCGCTGATGACATCGTGACCACGTCGAGCTGCCCCTGCAACCTGGATAGCTATTCGTTCACGGTGAGCGGCGGCGGCGATGGAACGGGGCCCGGGTTTACGGTGGAGTACGGCCTGTACGACGGCTGTCCCAATGCCCCGGTCGCTCCGGGCGCGCTCATACCCGGCACATCGGGGACCATCATGCTGCCGGACAACGGTGAACACATGATCACTCTTACGCACGCGGGCGCACCGCTGGCCTTGCCCCCGTCGTTCTGGCTCGCGGTGACGTTCGACAGCAACAGCGCCGGCTGGATGACCGGCGCACCGCCCGAGCTGGGGTTTTCCGACGACATTTACGATCATCCCACTTTCCCCTGCGAGGCACATTTTACGGGAACGCTGTTTGCGAGCTTCGCCGCGCAAGTCTTTTGCAGTCCGATTACGCCGACTGCAGCCGCCATGCCCGATCCACCGGACGGCGCCGTTGCGGTACCGGCCGACTCCTTGCTTTCCTGGAATAACGCAACGGCGGCTTCGTCCGAATTGACGGACGATAGCCACGAGGTCGAAGAGAACCCCGTCGAGCTGATGGGGCCGGACAACTTTGTTTCGGGAACAGTGCATCCGGATGAATTCAATCGCATGTTCTGGGAATCGGTGGCGCGCGGCGAGATTCCCGACCCGGCGGACCGGGTCGTGCCCGACGTGACGCCACGGGAGGATTGGGGCGGCATCGCTGCGGGCGGCGGCGTACCGACCGTCACCGCCGACGACTTGTTCTTGTTTGAAGATACGGGCGACGTCCTGGCCAACTCGTTTAGCTTCGGGATGGTTCAAAACATCATGATCGATGCGGCGAACGAAGTGATGGCGACGCACGGCGACAACTTTGATTTCGTGGCGTTTTTCTTGAGCTTCCCACCCGACCCCTGCAGTCAGATCGGCGGTGCGTTTTACAGCCCCGTTGAAAATGACGTGGGCGGCATCGGGCTGGGCATATCCAACAACCGCGCCGCGTTGGGCATCGCGGGCGACAACGTCGAGGGCTTCGTCATGATGTGGAACCAGGCCAACTGGAGCACGGATGCCCAGTCGTTTACGCAGTTGGTACTTGGCCAGGAATTCGAGCATCGCTTTGGCATGTTTCTCGCACCGTTGCCGGGCGGGCGTCCCCTGCAAGGCAACAACAGCTCGTGCGGGCGCGGATCACACTGGAACTTCCGCGTAGATGGTCAGGGTTCCGGTATGGAGATCGCCGAATGGCTCGGGGCGTCCCCCGCCCTACGACAGGGAGGGACACTGAACTTCAACACCGACATCCCAGGGGGCGTGTTCAGTTATCCGGACTTGTACCTGATGGGGTATGTGTCGGGGCCGGAGATGGACGCCGGCGCGTCCGAGCTCCGCTACATGGACGACAACACCAACTGCAACCCGATCTACGACGGCCCGATTTCGACCTGGAGCTCGGCGGACATCATCGCAACCAGCGGCAATCGCAATCCGGGATCGTTTACGGCCCAAAAACATTTCCGCACGGCCTGGGTTATGCTCCACCGGCCCGGCGTCTTGCCCACCAGCGCGCAACTCGACCGGGTCGTGACCATCC
>JBHHUB010000039.1:0-25166 GCA_046753625.1 Phycisphaerae bacterium
CGGGGCGTTGACCCCTGCGACGTGCTGAATCTCACCGCGCTGGGCTTTTTCGAAGAGCGTCTTGGCGCCGCGCTGCATGAGAATGTCCATGGCGCAGCGGCAGTAGACCTCCACGAAACGCCCGATGTCGCGGCGAAGCTGATCGCGTACATCGCGATAGGGCGACACGGCCGTGACAACAGCGACGACGCCGTTGCGGTTGAGCATGGTGCATTCGTAGCCGAGGCGGAGGAGGTTCGTCTCGACCTCTTCCCGCGTGAACCCGAGCGTGCGGTTGAGCTTCTGGCGAATGCGCCCGGAGTCCAAGACCTCGACCGTCAGCCCGCGCGCCTTCAACGCGTCACCGACGGCTTTACCGATCGTGGACTTGCCGGACCCCGAAAGGCCCGTGAACCATATGGTGAATGCGTCGTTCAAACGCCTGTTGCTCCGTTTCGGGTCACACCGTGCGTCACACTCGCCCTCGAGTGTGACACCGGCGATCTTTTCCCGGCCGAGGGCGGGTGGGCTACGGCCATGCCAGCCCCGGCCATCACGTCCCAGCCGACGCCGGCCGGGCTACGTGCGTCACCAACTTCCGATCCCAAGAATCATATCCCACCAGATGACAATCACGAACGCCACGACCGCCACCGCGGATACGGTCATCGGCCAGCCGACTCGGACAACTTCGCGAATGCTGTAATGCCCCGCCGCGAAGCTGATCGCATTGGGCGGCGAACTGAGCGGAAGCAGGAACGCCAATCCCGCGGGAATCGTAACCGCCAGCGTGATCATCACGGGCCCGACCCCGATCATATCAGCCAAGGAATAGCCGATCGGCAGCAAGATCGCCACTGCGGCCGTGTTGCTGATGCCCTCGGTCAAGAGCATCGCCACCGCCGCCATGGCCAGGATGACCACCATCTTCGGCGTTTGAGGCCCGATGATTTCCCGAGCCATCCACTCGATGGCATGCGTTTCGGACAGCGCCGAGCCGAGCGCGACGGCGCCGCCGTACATGATCAGCACGCCCCAATTGACGTAATCTTGCAGGGCCGGCCATTGCACGATACGCAGCAGGAACAGCAGAGCTGCTGATATCATGGCGATGACCGCCAGGCCCAGCGCGTGTCCGCCCACGATCCAGGTGATGATCGTGGCGCCGCCGAGCACGGCCAACCGCCACTCCTTCCCCGACATCGGCCCGAGGCGACGTACGCGCTCATCCAGCATGTGTGTGGCGGCTTTGATGTCCGTCAGGTCGCTGGGAATGCGCCGGTGCAACGTCCAGATCGCCACCAGGGTCAGCAGCAAAACGATGGGCGCCGAGGCGAGCAGCCAGGCCAAAAAGCCGACGTGCGCCTCCGGATGAGCTTCATAGAGCAGGCTGAGTGCGAGCGGAACCCGTGCGCCGCCGAGAAACGTCCCCACGCCGCCGATGATCGACCCCCAGGCCAGCCCGAGGAAAAGCTTCTTGGCGTAGGGGTGCCCTTGCTTTAGGCCGAGCGAAGCCACGATTTCGGCCAGAATCGGATAGATCATCGCGGCCACCGCGTGCTCGGGCATCCAGAGCGCCAAAAACGCGGCCGATAACGTTACGCCGACGACCAGTCGGGCCGGGGATCCGTCGAAACGCTGTAGCGCGATGAGCGTGATGCGCTTGGAGAGCCCGGTGGAGATCATGGCGGCCGCGAGAAGAAACACGCCCAGCATGAAGAAGACCGCACGATTCCCGAACAGCGAAAACGCCTCTTTTTCCGGGAGCACGCCGAGCAAGGGGAGTAGGGCGATCGCAAGCAAACCGGTGGCGGCCAGTGGGATCAGATTCGTCAGCCAGAGCGACATGCACATCAGGAAGATGGCGACGCACCGTTGCGGTGCGGCCACGCTCATGCCGGCAGGCGTGTTTCCGGGAAGGATAAACGGATCGGAGAAGGCCAGCCATGCCGCTGCACCGGTCGCGATCAGGACGATGATATAGTTGGCCGCCAGACGTTTGGATTGCATCGCGTCAGTCTTGCGCCCTGGATTCGATTTTGCCAACTATCCCGAGCCGCGGGCTTCAGCTCGCGCGGCCCCTGTAGCACAGCGGCCCTCCGCTGTGTCCTCGCGGGCTCCGCACTCCTCCCGCGCCGCGCCCATGAGCATCACGATCGCCGGCACATCCACACGCCATGCGTGGGATCCAGCGACCTATTCCGAATCATACGTGATGATCGAATGGACGGGGTATTCGAGAAGGTGCCGGCGGCCGTTGAGAAACGCCAACTCGATCAGGAACGCGCACCCGACGATTTCCCCACCGAGCGATTCGACCAGGCGACAGCACGCGGCCATGGTGCCGCCGGTGGCCAGAAGATCGTCCACCATCAGCACGCGCGTGCCTTCGCCGACCGCGTCTTCGTGTATTTCGAGCTGGTCGCTACCGTACTCAAGTTCGTAGGTCTCAGTTCGGGTATGGTGCGGAAGGCGTCCGGGTTTGCGGATGGGGACGAATCCAGACGATAGATTCCGCGCAACGGCCGTCCCAAAAATGAAGCCGCGAGATTCCGCCCCGGCGACCACGTCGACGCGGCCGTGCCGAAAGGGCTGCGTCAGGTACTCGACCGCAAGGGAAAGCCCCGCCGGGCATTGAAGCAGGGGCGTGATGTCCTTGAACACAATGCCCGGTTTGGGGAAGTCAGGGACATCTCGAATCAATGCGCGCAAATCCGTGGTTTCCAGCATGGCTAGGGTACTCATGGGACGCCTTTCATAATTCCATTTCGCCGCGCCGACGATTTCGTGCGAATCGTCGGTGGGGTAGGTTCCGGCAGGAGCGCGTTGGTGTCAACGTCTGTGGCCCGGCCACGCCCGGCCGAGGGCGGCCGGATCACGCGTGCCCCCGGTTGCCAACTACAAGACCGAGGTTTGCATCAGGGTAGGGTTTTGCTATAGTCCCGGCTCTCGGTTCCGCTGCGGATGCCGCAGGGGTTTCGGGGGTCGTAACTACTTTGATAGGAATAGCTTAGGTCGTTGGGCCACGGCGCGGTGAGTCTAGGGCGACCCGGCATTCCAAATACCCGATGCAATCAGAACCTGAGTGGCAGGGTCTGATTGGCTGGATTTGAAGGAGATACTCCGTTGAACGCAAAACGTCTAGGTACGCTCGCCGTTGTTCTTGTTATGACGGGCGTCTTGGTGTCGTCTGAAAGTGCGTGGGGTCAAGACAAAACCCCGCCCCCCGCCGCGAAAGCCGCGAATTCGGCCGCTTCGGACGCGTCGAGCGCGGCCGAAGGAGCCTCGTCGGAAGATGCGGCGATTCCGTTGATCTGGTACCTCGCACCACTCTGCGGTTTTGTGGGCTTGTTTATGGCGCGAAAGTACTACCTGGAGGTGCTCGATTCCGACGAAGGCGATCCCCAAATGATCAAGATCGCCGGGTACGTACGCGACGGAGCCATGGCCTATTTGTTTCGGCAATACCGGGTTGTGGCCGTCGTGTTCGTCCTATTGATGGCCCTGCTCGCGTGGATGGCGTTTGTGTTGCACGTGCAGCACGGGATTGTCCCCTTCGCGTTCCTTACGGGCGGGTTTTTCAGCGGACTGTGCGGTTATATCGGAATGCGCACGGCGACGCAGGCGGCCCACCGAACGACGGCCGGTGCCCGAAAGAGCCTCAATGAAGGCCTGCGGGTGTCGTTCCGTGCCGGAGCGGTCATGGGATTGGTCGTCGTAGGCTTCGCGGTCATTGATATAACGTTCTGGTTCATGGGGCTGCAGTGGTTTACGGATATGTCGTTGCACGAGATTACCGTCGTCATGCTGACCTTCGGCATGGGGGCGAGTACACAGGCGCTATTCGCCCGTGTCGGTGGCGGTATTTATACCAAAGCCGCAGACGTGGGGGCCGATCTCGTGGGCAAGGTTGAGGCCGAGATCCCCGAGGACGACCCGCGTAATCCGGCCGCCATCGCGGACAACGTCGGCGACAACGTCGGCGACGTCGCCGGAATGGGCGCCGATCTCTACGAATCCTACGCGGGCTCAATCCTGGCTACTGCCGCGCTTGGCGTTGCCGCCGCCCACGGCCTCGGTCACGCTGACGTGGCGGGCGATGCGATGCGCTTCCTGTCCGTGCCCATGGTGATCGCCGGGCTGGGAATCATCGCGAGCATCTGGGCCGGCATCAATCTGGTGGAGACCAAGGAAGGGGCCACCATGGCACAGTTGATGGGTGCCCTAAACAAGGGGCTGGTCGTATCCAGCCTGGTCATCGTCGTGGTTTCCTACGCCGTGTGCTACGCGTTGCTCGGCAATGTTGGGGGGGTATCGTGGATGGGCGTCGCGTCGGCGGTGGTCATTGGACTCGTTGCCGGCTGGCTGATCGGCAAGTTCACGGAGTACTACACGAGCTACGATTTCGCACCGACGCAGCGCATTTCGGAACAGGGGATCACCGGTGCTGCGACCGTTATCATCAGCGGTGTGGCCGAGGGCATGAAGAGTACGTGGGCCTCGCTGCTGATTATCATCTGCGCGATTCTTGGATCGTTTATTGCGGCCGGTGGTGGCGATGAGTTCATCCTCGGGCTGTACGGCGTCGGATTGGCGGCGGTGGGTATGCTGTCCACCCTCGGGTTCACGCTGGCGACCGACGCCTACGGGCCGATCGCCGACAACGCCGGCGGCAATGCGGAAATGACCGGGCAGGCGCCCGAAGTTCGGGAGCGAACCGACGCCCTTGATTCCCTGGGCAACACCACCGCGGCCACCGGCAAGGGGTTTGCGATCGGGTCGGCCGCGCTGACGGCGTTGGCCTTGCTGGCGGCGTATGTGGAAGAAGTCCGCATCGGCCAGGTTCGCGAGGCGATGGCCTATGTTGAGGTGGTCGACACAAACGCCAGCCGGGATCCGGACGCGCGCGTGGGAGACATCTTCTACGTTGGACACGGCAAGTTCGCCTCCAAGATGGAATCGGGAACGGGTGAGTCGGCGTACGACTGCTACATGCTGTTGAATCGGAAGGTCCGCGAGACGTGGGACAAGAAGCTTGAGGCCGCCGGAGCCGACAAGTCCGGCGTGATGCTCACCGGGCTGACGGAGGCCAGCCGCGACAAGGACTACGTGCAAACCACGGCCATCATGGACGCGGACGGGAAGCGGCATCCCGTTCAGGTTGTGTCGAGCCGCCATGCGTCGTTGCAGCAGTTCATGGACTACTACAACGTGACGTTGATGAACCCCAAGGTGCTCTGCGGCATGTTCGCGGGGGTCTTGCTGGCGTTTCTATTCTGCGCGCTGACCATGCAGGCGGTCGGACGCGCCGCCTACCAGATGATGTTGGAATGCCGAGAACAGTTCAAGAAGGTTGCCGCGTACCTGGTGGATGCCAAGGGAATGTCCTCCGCGGACGCCGCCAAATCCGAAAACTGGCCCCGCGAACAGGTCGAGCACAAGGGGCTGCTGATTCCGGACTACGCGCGTTGCGTCGATATTTCGACCAAGGGGGCGCAGCGCGAGATGGTCTTCCCCTCGTTGCTCGCGATCATCGTGCCCGTCATCGTCGGTCTGGTCTTCGGCGTGCCCGGGGTCATGGGGATGCTGGCGGGCGGTCTGACCAGCGGGTTCGCCGTGGCGATTTTCATGGCCAACGCCGGGGGTGCTTGGGACAACGCCAAGAAGTTCGTCGAGAAGGGCAACCACGGCGGCAAGGGCAGTGAGGCGCACAAAGCCACCATCGTCGGTGATACCGTTGGAGACCCGTTCAAGGATACGTCCGGCCCGAGTTTGAACATCCTCATCAAGCTCATCAGTATGGTCAGCGTCGTGTTTGCGGGCCTGGTCGTGAAATTCGCCCCGCAGATCAGCGCGTTTCTCGGACTCGGATAAACGCCTCGGTCATGCTTATAGCGCAACGGGTCGGCCTGCGGGCCGGCCCTTTTTTGTAGGCGCTCCCATAATCGCCCCGACCGCACGGCGTTGGACTTTGCGCCCAATTCAGGTCGCGGTGTCGTAACAAATCTTTGCCGTCCAGGCCGCGCTGTCCCTGAATTCTATTTTAGAGTGTAAGCGTGGATTCGAACATGAGACGGAGATAGACAAAGCTATGTCGGATGCAAATGCAAACTTCGAGAACGCGGGGGCCGGAGACGGCGCCGAGACGTCCGAGGCATGCGTCCAGCGGCCTCAGACGCCCAACCTCTCGCCGGAGCACCAGCAGATTCGAAAGTGGCTGGAGGATGCAAGCCGCGCACACCGGGGTGATGTCTATTCCGGTAAGCGCGATGAGACACGCTTCAAGAAACCGATCCAACTCGATGCGAAGTTGTTTGATACCGATGGTTCGCGAACGGTCATGGCGACCATGCACAACATCTCCTGCACGGGAATCGCATTTTGGGTGCGCCATGAGGTGGAACTGAGGACGACCGTCGAGGTGCGGGAGTGCGATCCGAGCAATCAGATTTCGTGGGTGTCGGCCATGGTAACCCACTGCCGGCAAGGGCTCCGCGGATTCGTTGTCGGGGCGCGGTTTGAGCATCCTCTCGCCGAGCCGCCGCCCAGTTGGGATGAGTCCATGGCCGATCTGCAGCCTCCGCCCGCGCAGCCGGAGTCGGCCGAACCCGCCGCCGCGGCAGAGCATTCGGAGGTGAGCACCGCCACCCCTCAACCTGAGGCGGCATCCGAAGGATCCGAAAAGAATCCGGCGACCAAAGCGTCTGAGCCCGATGACGAAGTAAAAGGTGAGGGCGACCGTGGAATCCTGAGCTGGTTCGGCTTGGGTTGAGCCGGCGACCCGTGGTGTCGATCGCGGCACGTCAGACATCTCGCAAAAGGCCCGATGGTCGCGCCGAGCAGCTCTGCTCAAGTCGGTCATCGGGCCTTTTTCTGTGCGACGATGGGCTGCGTGTCGGCCTCCATGCGGTGAACCCACGTCATGCCGTGCCCCGCAAAGTACCGCAAGCCGGTGCGTCGCCCGACTACTCCACGGTCACACTTTTGGCGAGGTTGCGCGGCTTGTCCACGTTGCATCCCCGAAGCAGTGCCACATGGTAGGCGATGAGCTGCAAGGGAATCACCGTAAGCAGCGGCTGCAACGGTTCGATCGTATCGGGGACGTAAATGACGTGGTCCGCCAGTGCCTGGATTTCCTGGTCGCCTTCCGTGGCGATCGCCAGCACGCTGGCACCACGGCTGCGCACTTCGGATATGTTGCTGATGACTTTCTGGTATTGCATGCCGCTGGTGGCGATAAACACGACGGGCGTGCCCTTGGAAATCAACGCCAGCGGTCCGTGTTTCATTTCGGCGGCGGGCATACCCTCAGCGTGGATGTAGCTGATCTCCTTGAGTTTGAGGGCGCCCTCCAACGCGACGGGGTAGTTGTAGCCGCGCCCGAGGTAGAGCCAGTTGTCGCGCTGGTAGTATTGCCGGGCGGCCGTTTTGGCCATCTCCTCGTGCTTGAGCAGCGTGCGCATCTGCTCCGGGATTTGGGCCAGGGCGTTGATGAACCCCAGGGCGGCTGAGGGAGAAAGGTGTTTGCGACGCCCGATGTAGCAGGCAATCATCGCGAGGACGGCCACCTGGCCGGTAAACGCCTTGGTGCTCGCCACGCCGACTTCCGGGCCGACGTGCAGATAAATCCCCGCGTCAGTCTCCCGAGCTAGGGTCGAACCGACCACGTTGACCACCCCGACCGTCGTGGCGCCGCGCTGCTTCGCTTCGCGTAGCGCCGCCAACGTGTCCGCGGTCTCACCGCTTTGAGACACAGCCATGACAATGGCGCCGTCGTCGATAATGGGATTGCGGTAGCGGAATTCGCTGGCGTACTCCACCTCGGTGGGAACGCGAACCAACTCCTCGAACAAGTATTCGCCGACCAGCGCGGCGTGCCAAGCCGTTCCACAGGCCGTCATGATGAATCGCTTGGCGCGCGTCAACTCGCGCGTGCAGTCGACCAGGCCACCGAGGTGGATCGCCCCTTCTGGGGTGTCCACCCGGCCTTTGAGGCAGGTCTCGATCGCGTCGGGCTGCTCGTGGATCTCCTTCAGCATGAAATGGTCGTATCCGGCCAGCTCGATTTCGTCGAGGTTCCATTCGACCTCTTCGACGTCTATGGAAACCGGGACGTCCTCCATGTTCGTCAAGCGAAGATCGCCCCCTTCTATACGTGCCATTTCTCCGTCACCAAGGAAAATGACCTGGGAGGTGTGGGCCAACATCGCCGCCGCGTCCGACGCCACGAAATGCTCGCATTGGCCTACGCCGATGATCAGGGGGCTGCCGCGCCGGGCCGCAACCAAGACGTCCGGTTCATCCGCGCAAATCGCGGCCAGACCGTACGTTCCGGAAACATCGCGCAACGCGCGGCGCACCGCCGCAGCGAGATCGCCGCGGTAGAAATGGGCGATCAGTTGCGCGAGCACTTCCGAGTCCGTCTCACTGGCAAACACCACGCCCTGTTGCTCCAGAAAAATCCTCAAGGCGCGGTCGTTTTCGATGATGCCGTTGTGAATGATCGCAATGCGCCCCGAGCTGTCCTCGTGGGGGTGCGCGTTGAGGTCGTTGGGCGCCCCGTGCGTCGCCCAACGCGTATGCCCGATGCCACGCGTCTGCGGCGAGGCGGGATCAAGCTTCTGCTCCAGCACGGAAATGCGCCCCGCCGATTTGGTTACCGCAATCCCGTCCTGATCCACCAGGGCGATGCCGGCCGAATCGTACCCACGGTACTCCAGCCGCCGCAAACCCTCCATGAGGATCGGAAGAGCAGGCCGGTCACCGACATATCCAATGATTCCACACATAGATCACCCAAGTTTCATCCAGGCCCAAAACCTTCCTTCAAGGCGGTACCGCCTGCCCAACGCCGCGGCAGGCCCCGGATTCGCCGAGCCGTGCCGAAATGCCCACCATCTTATTATCGCCGCGACCGCGTCCGGAAGCAAAGCGCCTTTCAGAGCCGCAGGCGGCAGTCTGTGGACTCGCTGGCCGCCAGTCTCCCGATTGACACGCCTCACTTCCTAACCGTCCATGCCGATCAAAGGATCGGCGATGCGAGAACCGTCCGCGGTAGGATGTCGCCGGGCTTGCGCCCGGTGCTCTGAACCAGGCTCGATGCCGATTCTGTCACGCGCTCGCCGCCCGCGAACATGCCCCAAGACGTTGCGCCGCGGATGGGCTATACTACGCTTGGAGACCACGCTTGGACCTATTTACACAGCAGCGTCATGCGAACCGAGCGGAGGCGATGCCTCTGGCCGCGCGCATGCGCCCGCGAAGCATAGACGAATTCGTCGGCCAGGAGTCGTTCCTGGGGCCGGGAAAGCTGCTCCGGCGGATGCTGGAGGCCGATCGGCTCATCAGCGTCCTGTTCTATGGACCACCCGGAACCGGCAAAACTTCCCTGGCTCACGCCATCGCGGTGTCCACGGCATCCCATTTTGACCGGATCAACGCGGCTTCCGTCGGTGTCAAGGAACTGCGCGAACTCCTCAGCGCCGCCAGGCAGCGTCTCGATATTTCAGGGCAGCGCTCCATCCTATTTGTCGACGAGCTCCACCGCTTCAACCGCGCCCAGCAGGATACGCTTTTAGAAGATGTTGAAGACGGCATCGTCCGGCTTATCGGCGCCACAACCGAAAACCCCTTCTTCGCCGTAAACACGCCGTTGATATCCAGAAGCCAGGTATTCCAGTTTCAACCACTCCGCGAAGAGGATATCAGGCGATTGCTCGATCGAGCCATCCGCGACACCGAGCGGGGCCTCGGGCGGTACCAGATTACCCTCACACCCGACGCCGCCGCACATCTGGCCAAGATTGCCGACGGGGATGCCCGGTGCGCGCTCAACGCGCTCGAGGTGGCCGTCTTGTCGCAGACAAGTGAAACGAATCCGGCCGGGCCGATTACCGTGGATGTGGAGACCGCCGCCGAATCCGTCCAGCGCAAGGCCATCTCGTACGATCGCGCGGGGGATCAACATTACGACACCATCAGTGCGCTGATCAAGTCGATTCGTGGGAGCGACCCCGACGCGGCCGTTTACTGGTTGGCCCGTATGCTCGAAGCCGGGGAGGATCCACGTTGCATCGCCCGACGCATCGTCATCAGCGCGTCGGAGGACATCGGCAATGCCGACCCGCGCGGCTTGGTTCTGGCACAGGCGGCGGCCGACGCGACGCAGATGGTCGGCCTGCCGGAATGCCGTTTGCCCCTGGCTCAGGCTGCGATCTACCTGGCGACCGCCCCCAAATCCAACGCCTGCGCCAAGGCCATCTGGTCCGCGGCCGACGATGTTCGCCATGGCCGGAATGTCCCCGTCCCCGCGACGTTGCGGTCCACGGGATACGCCGGAGCCAAACGCCTTGGTTCGGGTGAGGGCTACGTGTACCCACATGATGCCGACGATGGTATAGTTCCCGAGGAGCACCACGGCGTGGAAAAAGTTTATTATGCGCCGACCGATCGTGGAGCCGAAGGTAGAATACGTGACTACCTGGGTGTGGCGCGAGGTCGTCGGGCACGCGGCCCGGAGGCCAACGATCTAAAACAGTAGTTCAAAGCCAAAGCGGTCGAACCAGCGATTTGTCTGCCAAGAGCGAATTACGCCAGCGCCTGAGAAATGTGATAGCGGCTATTCCTCCCGATGAGAGGTCGTCGCGTTCGTTGCGGGCGTGTCATCGGTTGTTCGAGCAGCCCGAGTATGTGCGTGCGGAAGTCATTATGGTCTTCCTCTCGCTGCCCGACGAGATCGATACGACGCCGATCGTGCTTCGCGGATGGCAAAACCGCAAGCGCGTCCTCGCCCCGCGAATCAGTTGGAATCAAAGGCGGATGATTCCTCTGGAAATCCGCTCGCTCACCGAGGATCTCGCGATCACCAACCTGGGCGTCAGAGAACCCACATCGGGCGTTCCGTTTCCTATTGAGATGATCGATCTGTTGATCGTCCCCGGTTTGGGGTTCGACGAATTCGGTCAGCGCCTCGGTCGGGGCCGCGGGTTCTACGATCGCTTCCTCGCCCATCCCGATTTCAAAGGCGTTGCCTGCGCCATGGCGCTGGAGGAGCAGGTCGTGCCTTCGATTCCCGTTGGACCGCTGGATCGACCGATCGATATGCTCATCACGGATGCCAAAATCCGGCGTTTCGGGCAGAACAAGGCGTCGGGGTGATGCGGTCCGGTCGGTCGCGTCCTGCGATGGATCCGTCGGCGCGTCTCGGCGTGGATCAATCCGTGGTCGGTATCGGCCTGGGCCCGGAAAAATGCTGATTATAAAGTCCCGGTTGACCTGTCGACGTTGGCGGGCGATAATGAAATAGGGTTCGCGCTGCTTTTATAGGGTGAACCGCGGTGGAACGCCCCACGGGCGGATCGTTCGCCGATAACATGCCTGGCAGGTGCTGGCGTCGCTGGAGGCCGTGGGGTCTACGACGGCGATCTCGCCGGGCCGTCAGGGGACAGCGGGTTAGCATGCCGAAATTCTTCAGCAAAGATCTCGCCGAGCTGACGCACCAACTGACGCTATCACCCCGTCGTTTGAGGATCGATCAACTTCGGGGCATCGAGCTCCTGCTCGAGTTGGTAGAGCCGGACCGCGTTTTTCCGTATGAGTGGGTATGCTTCCACATCACGGGCTACCAGAAGCGCGGGAAGCAGACCAGTGCGTCGGTGCCGGGCAAGGCGCTCTTGGCCGACCTGGTCACGATGGCCGAGGTCATCAGCCGCAAGGCGAACCTTTCGGTCGCCGAGTTGGACGAACCTTATCGGACCCACCAAGAACTCGCCGACGATCTCAACGTCAGCACCAAAACCATACGTCGGTGGCGGAACCGCGGCCTGATGGGGATTCGCGTTGTCTTTGAGGACGGCGTCAATCGCCTGGCCTTCTGTCAGAGCACCATCGATCGATTCGTGGTTCGCCACCGGGATCTTGTTAAAAAAGGGGCTGCGTTCCGTCAGCTTACGGAAGCGGAGCGGGCCGGCATTGTCCAGCGAGCCGGCGAACTCTTGGCGCAGCGCCCCTTAAAGCTTCATGCGGTTTCCAAGCTCATCGCCGAGGAGACGGGGCGGGCGGTGGAGACGGTGCGGTACACCCTGCGTCGGCACGAAGAGTCGACGGAGCGGCCGCTGTTTGCCGCCGATTCCGAGCCGATTCTGTCAGATCGGTTCCGCGCTCTGTGGCGATGCCACAAGGCCGGTGAGGATACGGCGTCGTTGGCCCGCGCCTTTGAATGCAGCGTCGAGGAAGTGGAGTCCATCCTGCGTCATGTGCAGGTCACACTTTGGCGCGAAGTCGACTTGAGTTGTATCCACAACGAAATCTTCGACGCACCCAATGCAGACGATCTGGTTCTCGGCGTGCCGGAGCCGGCGGCCGATCCACGACCCGGCCCCAAACCGCCGGAGTCGACACCGACCTACTTGCGTGCGCTGTACAAGACGCCGCTGCTGACGCGCGCGCAGGAGCAGGATTTGTTCCGCCGCTACAACTACTTGAAATATCGGACGAACCAAGTGCTGGCGCGCATCGATACGGATTCGCTGGATGCCGCGACGTTCGATCACCTGTCCCGGTCGATGGCCGCCATTGAGAAGCTCAGGCAGCGCATCATCCGGGCCAATCTGCGCCTCGTGGTGAGCATCGCCCGCAAGCACATCGGCTGGTCCGTCGGCTTCTTTGAGGTGGTCAGCGACGGCAACATCTCGTTGATGCGCGCCGTCGAAAAGTTCGACTTCGCGCGCGGCGTCAAGTTCAGCACGTACGCTTCCTGGGCCATCATGAAGAACTTCGCGCGAACCATCCCGGAGCAGCATTACCGCGCCGCCCGCTACGTCACGGGACAGGATGAGCTGCTCGAAGCCGCCCCGGATCCGAGTGAGCAGGCGGTCTCGTCGAGCGACCGAGATAGGCTGCGTGCCGCCATCGCGGATGGCTTGATGGTGCTCGACGATCGCGAACGTGAAATCGTTTCCAGCCATTTCGGGCTTGGGCAAAACGGCAACGCCCTAACCCTTGAGCAACTCGGCCGGCGTTTCGGCGTGACCAAGGAGCGCGTTCGCCAGATCGAAAAACGGGCCCTGGTTCGTTTGCGCGACGTGCTGCCCGCTTCCCTGCTTGACGTGTTGCCTCAATAGCGCTTCGTCAGCGCTGATTGGATGGAGTATCCCGCGCGTGCCACAGTGGCCCCCCGCTGGGTCCGGGCCGCGGCCCAGCCGAGGGCGGCCAGGCTACCTGCCTTCCGATGTCGCGCTGGCGTCGGCCGTGCCGGTCAAGCGCCCCTGCGGAATTGACCGATAATCCATGAGTTATGGTGTGCTTGGGGATTATTCTTGCCCGTGCAGGCAGCAAGGGGCTGCCCAACAAATGCATGGTCGATCTGCTCGGCAAACCGTTGATCCAATACACGTTCGAATACGCCCGGACCTGCCGTTGTTTGGACGCCTTCATGCTGTCGACCGACTCGCGCCCGGCCAGTTTCCTTGCCGGTGAGCAGGGGATTCTCACGATCGATCGCCCGCCGGCTCTGGCGACCGACACCGCCACGGTGGATGCCGCCGCTCGGCACGCCGTGGAGGCTTGGGAGCAACGGCAGGATCGCGACGTGGACACCGTCGTGCTGCTCTACGGCAACATCCCCGTGCGTCCGGTGGGGCTGATCGATCGGGCCGTCAACCACTTGCACCGCAGCAATGCGGATTCCGTTCGGAGTGTCGCGCCGGTGTCGAAGCAACATCCGGATTGGCTCCACCGTCTTGATGGAGATCGCATGGTGCAGTACTGCGCCAACTCGATCTACCGGCGGCAAGACCTTCAGCCGCTTTACTACCACGACGGCGCCGCCGTGGCGGTCCGCCGCGCCGCACTCTTTGACGCCGAAAACACTCCTGATGATTTTCAAGCGTTCTTGGGGCAAGACCGCCGGGCGATCGTGCAACCCTGCGATGCGGCCGTCGATGTCGACGAGCCGTCGGACTTGCTGATCGCCGAAGCCCTGCTCAAAAGAGAGTGCCGGAATCATGTCCGCTAAGCGCCCTCATCACGATGCGCCGCGCCTGTTGGCCGTTGGTCGGCGCCTCATCGGACCCGGACAGCCCACGTTCGTCATCGCGGAGGTGGGTGTCAATCATGACGGCAGGTGCTCGAAAGCGCTGGAGTTGATCGATGTGGCGGTCGCCGCGGGAGCCGATGCGGTCAAGGTGCAGGTGTTTGCGGCGGAGGAGTTGGTCACCCGGTCGGCGCGAGCCGCCGACTACCAGGTCGCGGCATGCGGCGTCCAAACCCAATTCGAGATGCTGGCGAAGCTTGAGTTGACCCGCGAGGCGTTGTCGCAGATCAAGGAGCGATGCACCGATCGCGGCATCGAGCTGATCGCCACGCCGTTTGGCCCCAAGGCGCTCGAGTGCGTGGCGGAACTCGGTACCGCGGCCATCAAGATCGCCTCAACGGACGTTGCCCACGAGCGGCTCGTGGCGGCCGCCGCCGCAACCGGACGCCCACTGATCGTTTCAACGGGAGCCAGCCGTCGCGACGAGATGCTCGACGCGCTGCACGCCGCTTATCGAGCGGCGCCTGATTGCTTGGCGGTGCTTCATTGCGTCAGTTGCTATCCGACGCCGGTCGATGCGTTGAATCTTAAGGCGATGCACACGCTTCAGCGTCATTTCGCCGTTCCCGTCGGCCTCAGCGACCACACGACATCCACACAGACGGGCGGTTGGGCGGTCGCCGCCGGGGCGCAGCTCATCGAAAAACACATCACGCTGGATTCCAAATCCAGTGGGCCGGATCACGGCTTTTCGTTGCCGCCCAAGGCGTTCGATGCATACGTCGCCGCCATCAGGGCCGCGGACGCCGCCATGGGGACGGGTTTGCTGGGCATGGCGCCGATTGAAGAGCAGGTGCGCCAGGCGTCGAGGCGAAGCGTTGTGGCCGGTGTCGACATTCCCCGTGGCACGCGCCTGCGCCCCGATATGTTGACGCTCAAGCGGCCGGGGACGGGGATCGATCCGTCATGCATGGGCGCGCTCGTGGGCCGCACGGCCGCCGTCGACATAAAGAGCGACACGGTTATGGCGTGGACCATGGTGCGATGATCGGCCGCAAGCGAGCCTCCAAGCTTCGCCGCATCGCTGTGGTCACGGGTACGCGGGCGGAATACGGCCTGCTCCACTCCCCCATGAAGGCCATCGCGGCCACTTCCGGCCTGAAGCTCCAACTCGTTGTCGCGGGCATGCACTGGCTCGGGAAGTTCGGAAACACCTACCGCCAGATCCTCGCCGATGGGTTTACGATCGACGCCCGCGTACGCATGCAGGCGGGCAACGATAGCCCCGCGGATCAGGCGAGGGGATTGGCCAAGGGCATCCGAGGTATCGCCGACTTCATCACCGCCCGCCGGACCGACATCGTTCTCGTGCTCGGCGATCGCATCGAGGCGATGGCCGGGGCGATGGCCGCGGTGACCACCGGCAAGATTCTGGCCCACATCCACGGAGGCGACATCGCCGAGGGGGACTTCGACGATAGCCTGCGCCACGCCATCACCAAACTGGCGCACGCGCATCTGGTGGCCTCGAAGGATGCCGGGCGCCGCGTGCGGCGCATGGGTGAATCCGCCGAGCGTATCTTCGTCGTCGGCGCGCCGGGACTGGATCGGCTTGGGGAACTGATGCGCACAAGGAGGACGAGCCGATTCGGCGGTGTCGGGGGCGCGAAGACCGCACTCGTGATGTTCCATGCCACCGGTCGCGCCCGGGCGGTGGAGCGCCTAACCATGATGACCATCCTGCGCGCCGTGCGCCATGCCGATCTTGAGCCTACGATCATCTATCCCAACAGCGATCGCGGACACGAGGGCGTGCTCGATGCCATTCGTTGCTTTGCCCAACGCCATCCGTCGGTCACGGTCGTACGCTCACTGAAACGTGATGCGTTCCTTGAGCGACTGATCGCCGCGGATGTGCTGGTCGGCAATTCGTCCTGTGGCATCATCGAAGCCCCCGCGTCTTCAACGCCGTCCGTCAACGTCGGACCGCGTCAATTCGGCCGGCTGGTCGGCGGAGCCTCGGTAATCCACGCAGAGGCCACGGAGGAGTCCATCCGCTATGCGATCCGTCAGGCACTCAGCAAACGACCGATAAAATCGCGTTCTCATCGCTATGGTGATGGAATGGCGGGGAAGCGGATTGCCGGGATTCTTCGTACGCTCGATTTGGACGACTCGTTTCGCCGGAAAAGAATCGAGTATTAGGACGATTCGGGTTGCGGCCTAATCCCGCTTCCCCGGTGTGACGATAGACGGTCGTGGGACGATTGGCAGAATTCGCGTTGACGCGCTGAAGCACGCGAGGGAGTACCGATGACCGTTCAAGCAGAAGACCGTACGCTCAAGATCGTCGACAAAGCGCTCTCGTCGATCGGGGATATCGCCACGCTTCCCGAAGTCACGATCAAGATCATCGAGATCGTGGAGGACCCCCAGAGCACGGCCCGCGACCTGCACGAGGTCATTAAGAATGATCCGGCGTTGTCCGTGAAAGTACTGAAAGTCGTCAACTCCGCGTTCTACGGGTTGCCCGGCCAGATCGCCAGCGTCGATCGCGCCATCATTTTGTTGGGCTTGTCGGCGGTCAAGAACATCGCCATCGCGGCGTCGATCGCGCGCCTCTTCAAGGGGGGGCAGATTTCCGAGGATTTCAGCGCGTCGGACCTTTGGAAACACAGCGTCGCGGTCGCGGTGACCGCCCACGATCTTGCGAAGATATCCCCGCACCCCGTGATGGCCAACGAAGTCTTTGTCGCGGGCATGATCCACGACATCGGGACGCTCGTGGAACGGCAGGTCTTCTCCGAAGAATTTGCCGAAGTCGTCAACCGTTGCGCCGCAACCGGCGAAAGCCTCATCGAATGTGAGCGAGAGCTTATCGGTGCCGATCACCAGGCATTCGGCGTGGGGCTGACGACGAAATGGAAGTTTCCTCGCCACCTGCGCGCGGCCGTGGGTTTCCACCACAACCCCGAAGACCTGAGCACGGAGCTCAGGAACATGGCCACATTGATTCAGATTGCGGACATCCTGTGCTGCCAGGAGAAGATCGGGTTTTACCTGACCGCGCAAGGTGGCGAGATCACGGACGAAATGCTGGAAACGATCGCCATCACCCGGGCACAGCTCGAAGACATCCGCACCAACCTTCCCGAGCAGTTGGCCGAAGCCGAGGCCTCGCTGGGTTCCTCCTGATCGGGCGCATCCGCCGCGTGGGCCACCGGGCGTCCGACCGGACATCCGGAGCCGTTCCGCTCTTGATGCCTACGGGCAGGGCGAGACGCCCAGCGTCTGATCCAACCACGCATCGAAGCACGCCGCTCCGTTGAGCAAGTCGATGACGCGCAGTATGTCCTCCGGGCCGGCTACACCACTGCGATCGGTATCGGTGGCATAGACGGGTCGCGGAGCGACGCCGTTGAGTGAATCGATCACGGCCAGAATATCTGATGGGCTGCTCGTCCCATCTGCGTTGGCGTCGGCGGGCAGGTATCCCAAGCAGACGCTGCTTCCGCTCGGTGTGTGGGTCACTTGCGTCCAGGCGCCAGCCGGAATCGATCCGGACAGGCTGACGGTCACGGTGGTTCCGGCGATGGCGACGCTGCTGACCGTCGGCGGCGCACCGGAGGTCGAGGTTACGCTGAAGTCCGCTGCGTTGACGGCGGCGGCGTCGTTGTCAAAAGTCAATTCGATCGAATCCCAGCCGAATCCCGTCAGGCAGTCGATGCTCGTCGGTTGCCGCGCGTCGATCTCACCGCTGGCGGGCACGGATGAGACGATCGTGAGCGTGCCGCAGGGATCGCCGGCGCAGTCGATGCCGTCGCCGAGATAGCTGCCGCCGCCGGCCAGGCAATCGGTCTGGGTCGCGAGGCTGCACGTGGTTGCGACACAGCAACCGCCGCGCGTTGCGCACACAACATTCGCGCAGGTTGCGCCCGATGAGAAACCGTCCGCCGCGCCGCATTGGAACTCGATGGCGCCATCGACGCAGGTTCCATCCAACTCGCAGCAGGAGCCGATCGCACAGGAAGTGGCGGCGCACGTCGTTGCGTTACCGGCGTACGTGCCACCGAAGAAGAAACAGTCGGTGGCCGTTTCGGTGGTGCAGGTTGCATCCGGGTGGCAGCAAGCGCCGCGATCGGAGCAGACAATCCCGTCGTTGCAGGCAAACCCCACCGAGAACAGCCCTTCGATCTGGTCGCACTCATAACCCTGGTTGTCCACGCATACGGCATCGACGCCACAGCAGGCTCCGCTGGCACACGTCGTCGCCTCGCACGCCGCGCCCTCACCCACGAACGCCCCACCCATGGCCGCGCACTGAGTCTCGATGACCACGTCGCAGCCCCCGGCCGGCAGACAACACGCCCCCGGCTGGGGACAGGTGAGGCTCAAACACGTCGCATCCGGCGTGAAGGTTCCGCCGGGCATATCGAGCGTTTCGCAGGCCATCCGTATCATGGGCACCCCAGGGGACGCTTCGTCCAGGCACGCGCCATCATCCAGACAGCAGGCACCCGCCGCGCAGGCATCGGGGAAATCGCTGCATTGCGAGCCCGGTGGCCCCGCCATTCCGCCCAGGGCATCGCATTGTGCTACGTCTATGTCATCGCCGCAGGTTCCGTTTAAGCAGCATGCGCCGCGCGGTTGGCAGTTGACTTGGGCACAGGTGAGCCCGGCGGACAGGTGGTCCAAGGGCGCCATGCACATGGAATTGAACTGGGCGTCTTCACAGGTGCCGTCTCCATGGCAGCAAGCGCCTTGCAGGCACGGAGCGCCGTCGCAGGTTGTCGCAGCACCGCTGTGCACGCCGCCATCCGTCGCACAGACGGCCACGGTTGTGATCGCACAAGGTTGGCCGTCGCGGCAGCAGGCACCCGTATCGCAGGCATTCGGCACGCACGCGACGTTGTCGCCGAGATAGGTGCCGGCGCAGTCGGCTTGCAAGGTTTCGGTACACGTGCCCGCATCGCAGCATGCGCCTCGAACGCACGTGGTTACATCCGCACACGCCACGCCGACGCCCTGAAACAGGCCCCTCGCTGCGACGCAAAGATCGCTCGCGAGCGTTGCGCAGGTTGCGTTCGGAAGACAGCACGCGCCGCCGTCGGCGCATGCGGCGCCGGCGCAGGCCACGCCAACCTGAAACGAGCCGACGCTGGCATCGCAGTCCGCCTGCGCGACGTTCGGCAAACAACCGCCAACGATCAGGCAGCAGGCCCCCCGCAGGCAGTCGGTTTCTCCCGGTGCGGGGCAGCCGACCCCGTCGCCGCGATAGAATCCACCCGCAGCGACGCACTCGGCTTCCGTCTGCATGGCACAGGTTTCGTCCGGGAAACAGCAGCCGCCTTGCGGCGAGGCCGGGGCGCACACGGCCGATGCGCAGTCTTGCGCCGCCGAGACCGTTCCGTCAAGCTGAAGGCAAACCGCGTCCGTCGTCCTTGTGCAGTTTCCATTGGGCAGACAGCAGGGTCCGGTCGGACCAAGCACGTCGCAGGGCGGTGGATCCGTGCCCGGAATGAAGTCATCACAGGCCATGTACCCACCGAAAGCGCCCCCGAGCAAATCGCTGCAGAATACGGGGTTGACGTTGTCGCTACAAACGCTGCCTTCGCAGCACATGCCCGGACAGACCGGTGTGATCGCATCGCAATTCGTGCCATCGCCCCGGAAGGTGCCGCCCAACGCGGTACAATCCGGTTCGGGCAAGCCGATGCCGGCCGCGTCGCTGCAGCCGACGTCCGCGCGGCAACACGCCCCGCTACCGCACGGAACGGCAAGGGACGCGCACAGGCTGTCATCGCCTCGATAGTGGCCCGCGACCGCCAGGCAGTCTTCGCTGGTCATTTCAGCGCAGGTCGTTCCCGTGCAGCAGGCTCCGGTGACGAAACAGGGATTCGGATCACAGGCGATGCCAAACCCGTGGAAGACTTCGCCCCGCGCGGCGTCGCATTCGAACACCTCCACGCCCGGAGCCCGCAGGTCGCAATTGCCTGGTCCCAGACAGCACGCGCCGCGATTGCATTGCGGGTTGACGGTAGCGCAGTCCGAGTCGTCGCCGCGGTAGTTGCCGCCGATGCCCTCGCACGCCGGGCGCGTCTGCGCGTCCAAGCAGGTTCCCGCCGTCGTGCAGCAGGCCCCTTTCGGTTCGCATAGGACGGGATCACTGCAATCGGCGATGTCCCGGAACCAGGTTCCGCCGCCACCTTCACATTCAAATTTGTTTTCGATCGCGCAGGATTGATTCGTGCAGCAGGCGCCCACTACAAGGGGGCACCCGAGGTTGTCGCTTTCCAACTGGGCGCAGGTCATCCCCGGCATGGTTTCGATGCCGCCCGCCACCTGGCACTCCGTTCCCGTGAGGTCCGCGCAGGTTCCGTTGGGAAGGCAGCAGGCCCCTGTGACGCAGATCTCCATACCCCATGGGCCGCCGGTGCCGCTGGGAAGCAAGAGCAACGACGCCGGCATCGGCAGCGGTAGCTGGTCAATCGGAATCGTGCGTGACGCCGGGCCTACGAAGACGGCATTGGGGAAATCCGGCAAGACCGTGCCCGGCGCCGCCGATTGGCTCGGGTCGCGTCCGTAAATAAGAAACTCCAGGCCCCATGCGACGCCAAACACATAGCCCGTATCCGTATTCAGCGGCACAGGCGTGGCGAGCGGTCCGGTGGTGAACAGCTCCGGTCCGGTTCGCGCAGGGTCAACTGGAACGTGGATCACGATCCCGCCGGGAGGAAATACGGCATCAGCTTCAAAGAAGGCCGTGGGGTCGAACGGGAACGGTTTTTCATGTATGGACAGGAACAGGTCGACCGAGATGTTGGGGTCGATGTCGAGCAGGAAACCGAACTCCGATATCACGACGGGTTCCACGGGGTGGAACACGTTGGCCCGGAAGACAAGATCGCGATTGAATTGAGTAATCAAATCCCCCAACAGCGCGCAGCCGGGAGCCGGCACGATGCCTTGGGACGCTACGATACCAACATCCGCCGGCGGCAGGTCGCCGACCCAATCGGCCGGACCCATCAGTGGAGCCGACTCTGAAAGCCCTGTATCCGTGGACGCCGTCGCTGCGGATTTCGCAAGCCGACCGGTGTCATTCGGAGTGTCGCCCCGCATTCCCGGCCCGGCGACAGCCACCGCGCACAAACAAGAAAACACCCACATGCAGCCAGCCCCCCGTTTCATCAACTTGGCGACGCTCGTGTGCCTCCGAGCCCCGGGTTTTGGCCCGCGCGGCCCCGTGGCGACGATGGATGCCGCGTCGTGGTCGTCGCGGAAGTTGTAAAACGCGGCCCTAGCGATACGAACACTGCGCATTTGATTCGACTCCGTCGCAAACTTCTTTCCAAAATCGGACAAACCCCGACGACCAAGGTCGTTGAGCAGGATCATGGGGAGGGTGTAAACCTGGTGAACAACTCGAGCCCCCCCAAAGGTTCCCCAGCATTATATCCCGATACCTCACAGGATTGCAACGAATACCCGTTTTCTTTGCCTTCACCGGCATTACGGGACGTTCGCGGCAGGCTGGATCCCCTTCGAATCACGCAACCCCTCGCACGCCCTACCTGGCCCATCCGCCCGCGGAGGGGGGCATCTCGAAGCGTGCTCGTTGGCTGTGCCCGAGCCGGAACGACCCCGGCGAGCCGCAGGCTGCAGCTTGCGCGTCCTCATAGCGGCTTGGCGCTACCGGGAGTCTGCGAAGAACCATGGCCGGTTCGCTGTGGACGATCCAGTCCCGTCACATCAGCAAGCGGCCTGATCGAACCACGTCCCGCCCGGCTAATCGTTGAGCACGTCCGAATACCTAGCAATGACGCTGTTTCCGATCGTTTCCGGTCTGGATCGCCCCATAAACGTCGGCAATCGATCGATCGTTTTCTGGAAACGTATCGCCTGTTCGTTGACCTCATCCAGGTGGTCCAACACGTTGATCGGATTCCCATTGGGGTCGGGCTCCGTTTCGCCGCGAACGGTTCCGTAAATCGTGAACACATGCGAACGAACGGTGACCCAATCACCGAGCGACACCAGCTCCGCGACGGCATCGAGGTAAGGATGGTTGGCCGTGACGTTCAGGACGTTTTGCGTCACGATGCCATTGTCCAGTCGAAACACATCGCCGGCGTCGCTATGACGCACGTTGGCCAGCTCTCCGACGCTGAGGAAGCCCGTTCCTCGCCGCAATTCCGGATCGGTATCGTTCCAGCCACGGCTGGTGGTTCCGACGCCGTAATCTTCAGTCTGTCCGCCGCCGATCACATCCATCACGTTTCGGACTTCGCGGTAGGCGGTAATGGCCATCGCGCGGCGTCGCCCGAGCACGCCCGATTCGTCGTCGGCGACGGGGGCGCCGTTGAGGTCCAGGTGCGGCAAGGCGTTTTTCAGTGCCGTGTATACGGGGTGGTCGGCCGTGGCTCCGTAGTCGAAGCGATCCATTGGGACCAGCGGGAGGCCTTGCATGACGCTCCACGGCGCCGCATTGATGTTGATTCGTCCATGCACGCGCAACCCGCCCATGTCGACGCGGGCTTGAGCCGCCGGATCGACCTGGTTCCCGGTAGCGGGAGCACCGCGATACGGTCCGTCGTTGTCAAGCGGCAGAGCCGTAAAGTAGTCAAACAGCAACTGGCCCCACGGAAGATGCATGGGTTCGCCCGGTCGGTAGGCCTCCCAATCATCATCGACCGTCGTCGACTGCCAGGGGTTGGCGCCTTCGCCTTCAGCCGGCGGAACATGATGCAGGTTCAGCGTGTCGAAAACAGGCATGCGTCCGTTGTCCAACGCATACTGTTCCGTGCCCGTGGCATCGCTGAAATCCTCTTTCAGGTGGGTCGTGAATGCGAAGGTCTCCCCCGGCACGACGGCGGTCCAGTCGGTCACCGCGAGGTTCGCGAACCGCAAGAGGAGGAGCATGGCGCCGGTTGTGGGGAACGCCGTGTCAAACCGACCAGTGTCCGCCGTGTAGATCTCAATGGGGTATTGATCTTGAATCGCGAGCACGGCGTTGTCGTTCCCGAGCGTATGCGGGTCCGTGGCATCGTGAACGGCGTCGGCGGGCACCGCCGGAAAAGGCGCGTACCAGGGGCCGACCCGACTCGGGAAATCGGGCGTCCGGGCGACGCCACGCCGCTCGAGCGTCCAGATTTCAGCCGTCTGCAATGGCTCCGCGACATTGCCGCCGACCTCAAACTCATCCAGAACGATGTCGACGGTATCCACCCCATAGGTTCGGCGTCGGATCAGGTAGATCGTTTCACCGTTGAGGAACGAAAAGGACAAACCACGCGTGGCAACATTGTCGAAGCCCAGGCTGTCGGGGAGGCCGAACTGGTTCTCCGGATCCACATACAACACGGAATAGCCCTTGGCGGCGATGTTCTGTGTGAGCGGGATTTCCGTACCATCGGCGAATCGGAGCCGGTATTCACTTCCACCGGGGACGATGGGATCGTTGTTCGGATTGAACAGCTCCACGGCATAGCCGGACAGGTTGGGATCAGCCACCCCGTTGTCATCCTGCACATAGGCCGTGATTTCGGTGATAAACGGCTGCCGTTCCAATCCGTAGACGTAGTCGTTGCTGCCGCCGTACGGTCGGCCGATGGCCTCGCTCCAAGCCACGCCGCCATGAAATGCCGGATCCCAATCCGCTTCCCTCAGTTCGAAATTCCTGACGGCGATACGCGTCGGTACGGCGTCGGCGTCCATGAAATCGATCATGTTGGCGGTTAGTGCCGCCGCCGTCCGAGAGATGTTCTTGTATTGTTCCGGAGTGCGAACCCACAACCGCATGGCGTCGCCGCCACCGGCGATATTCAGCGTTTCGAATCGGCCCCATCGTATGGTGGGATTCGGGCGTGCAGTCAGCAGCAGCATTTCAAAGGCTTCGTAAATGAGATTGTTGCGCATGGCTTCGGTGATCGGGTGCTCCACACTGCGGTTGCCGGGGTTATTGGTCGTGTGCCGATCCAACCAGGGCAAGCTCAGCCGCAATCGCCCCTTGCGCGGATCGGCGCGGCAGCCCGTCTGGAACGAATCCATTTCACATTCACACCAGGATATTGCCGGCCCCGGGTCGGTATAGAGCTGTGTGACATCGCTCATCAACCCGGGACCGGCGATATCCAGCGGATCGGGCTGATTGTTGAGGATGCGCTGCGCGCTGTGGACCGTATGCGGGTAGTCGAGGTATTCAAAGGGAAGTCCGTCAAAGCCGAACGTATTCGGGTTCGCGCATTCCGAGTTTTGTGCCACGGTGCGCATCAGGTCGACCACATCGACACCACGGGTAACAATCGGTTGCAAGGTCGCGGGGTCCACCGCAATCTGAGCAGGTCCGCCCGCGTTAGTCACCAGCTCGTATACGTCGATGGCCGCACCGCGCGTGATCAGATCGTCGTGGCTAACCGTGGTTACCAGATGACGGTGATCCCGGGTCTCGGGAGCGGATGCGGGATTCATCCTGCCTTCCCAAACCTCGTGATCGTTGTTGGGCGCATCGTAACCGAACGGCCAATACTGATGGCCGTCTTTGTGCACGGTTTCCCGTCCAGGGAAGAAGCTGCTGGACGGGAACATCTTGGTGCCGAAATCGCCACCGCCGGGCGGATCGGTGGTGGCCAGGTCGGCCGGATCGCCTTGTATGGCGGATGTCGCCATTTCCGCCGGTGGAAACTGGAACCGCCGGCGAAGCATGGGCTCTTCCGCCGAGGGCAGATACGGGCCATGTCGGTTGTCGCTCGCGTTGGTCTCCTCGATGGCCTCGAGGAACTCAGTGCTGTCGTTCAGCCAGTCGTGCGCCAACGCCGCGCGAAGCAGGTTCGGGTGGGCGTCGTTCACGTTGACCATCGCCCCATGTGGGATCACTCGGGCGGCGACGTAGACGCGACCTCGCGGATTGGCCGGGTCGTTAACGGCCCTGGAGATGGTGTCGAATTGGTCCGCGGGCAGGTCTTCGCGAAAGAGTCGGTATTGCCGTGTGTCCACGATCCCATCGCCGTCGCTGTCAACCGCCAGGGCGTCCCAATCGTCCAAACTTCGCTCGAACGGTGCCTTGTTGTGGGTGCCATCGAAATCTTGGACGTCGTTTTGAAGCGACGTATCGATGATGCCGCGCGTGACGGCCACATTTTGGGAAAAGAGCCCG
>JBHHUB010000040.1:0-25159 GCA_046753625.1 Phycisphaerae bacterium
TCGCCGATGCCGTGAGCAAAACCCCCAATAACGACAGCAAGATCATCGCCATGAACTCGCCGCGCTCGGCCGATTCCGCCTGAATCCAGTTGACCAGAATCACCAGCGCGCCGAAGATCAGCGTAATCACTCGGGCATAAAAGGTGATCGAAGTGATCCACAGCCCCGGAATGACGGTCGCACCGTCGGAACCCTGCATGGTCAGCGTCAAACCCAACGCGGCCAGAACCGCAACCAGCGCAATCGGTGACACCATCGACCGCCCGGCACCCACTCCGGCGATCAACACGACGCACGCACCCAGCAAGAGCAAAAGCTCGGGCGCCACGATGAACAGGTCTGCCGCGGTCAAGGTCGATTCCCTTTCCAGGAGGATTCAGTGTCGGTTCCCGGCATCGGGTTTTCCGTGAAGCGATGCGCCGACAAGAGCGGCGAATTATCGCGAAGCGACCCGGCCAGCCTTAGCCCCGCGCGCGCGGCGTCGGCGGAATCGGCCCCGCGCGCCGCGGTCGGCGAATCTTCTTCGTCCTCAACGATCGGGACCACGTCCGGCGAAACGCCGTCGGCGCTCGCATGCATGGCTTCCGCCGAACCGTGAAGCACATTTCTAGCGATCGCGCCTTCGAAGGTGGTCAACAGCGGTTTGGGGTATACGCCAAGCACGACGCACGCCATCGCAATCGGCGCGAGCAGGCCGATTTCGCGCCGGGTCAAGTCTTTCGTAAGGCCGGTGGACCTATCGGGCGTCCCCGCCGGCTCGCGCAGCGGCCCAAACAGCACGCGCTGACACATCCAAAGCATGTAGACCGCGCTGAGTATGATCCCCGTAGCGGCCGGAATCGCGTACGCATAACCCAGCGGCCCCGCGGGTTGACCATCGAAGGTTTGGGCTGAGGTGGCCGTGCCCAACAGCACCAGCAACTCCCCAACAAAACCATTGAGCCCCGGCAAGCCCACGCTGGCGAGCGTGAAGAACACCAGGAAAAACGCCATCCACGGCATGACCTTGGCCAGCCCGCCGATCTTGTGAATGCTCCGGGTGTGGTAGCGTTCGTACATGCAGCCGATTACCAGGAACAACGCGCCGGTCGAGAGACCGTGGCTGACCATATAGAACGCGCCGCCGCTGAGGCCTACCGTCTTGAGGCTGAACAAGCCCAGCATGCAAAACCCGAGGTGCGAGACGGAGGAATAGGCCACCAGCTTCTTGACGTCCTCTTGAACCCACGCGGCCAGGGCGGCGTAGATGATGCCGATGATCGCCAGCACCGCCATCGTGGGGGCGAAATGGGCGGCCGCGTCGGGCAGCATGGGAATGCTCAGACGGCAAAACCCGTACGTCCCCAGTTTCAGCAGCACGCCCGCCAGAATCACGCTTCCGGCCGTCGGCGCTTCGGTGTGCGCGAGCGGCAACCACGTATGCACGGGGAAGAAGGGAACCTTGATCGCAAACCCGGCCGCAAACGACAGGAACAACCACCATTGCACGTCGAATGGAATCGTCCCGTCACGACCGAGGGCGACCAGCGTTTCGATGTTGAGCGTGAGCCTGCCGGTGGCGCCGTACGTGAAGTATGCCAGGTAAATGATGCCGGCGAAGGTGAGCACGCTGCCGCACAGGGTGTAGATGAAGAACTTGTTGGCGGCGCGGCCGCGCTGTGGACCACCCCAGATGCCGATCAGGAAATAGAGCGGGACCAGCGTGAACTCGAAGAAGACGTAAAACAGCAATACGTCCAACGCGCAAAAGACGCCGAGCATCGCAACCTGCAAGAGCAACAGCAACATGTAGTATTCGCGAACCCGATCGCGGATCGCGGAGAAACTGCCCACGATCGCCAGCGGCATCAGGAAGGCCGTCAGCGTCAGGAGCCACACGCTGATGCCGTCCACGCCAACGCGGTAGCTGATGTCCGCCGCCGCTGATTCCTCCGCACCGCCGGAGATCCACGGCAAGTGCGCTTGGAGCACGAAGTTCGCACGAGGGTCGGCCGCGCGAGCGGATTGAAACGCCACAAGTGTCCAGATCGTCAGGGCAAACGTAATCACCGACGCCACCAGCGCGACGCGGCGCATGAGCCGCTCCTGATCCCGCGGCACCACCCAAAGCAGCGCCACACCCACCAGGGGAGAAAACACAACAGCGGTAAGCAACCAACTATCCAACGGAAACCGTTTCCTTTCCGCGCTACAAAGCAAACACCCAAACGGCCAGAATCGCCACGCCCATCACCATGCTCAACGCATAGCCCTGAATCTTTCCGTCCTGCACCGTCCGAAGCACAAAAGCGAGTGCCCTTGGAATGGCCGTGGCGATCCAGATCAAACCGTCGATCAAGTAATCATCCAAGCCCACGCAGAACCGCCCCAACTTCCGGGCCGGCTCCACCAGAATCGCCATGTAGAGTTCATCGACGTAGTACTTGTTCCAAAGCGTCAGGTAGGCTTTCGGCGCAGCGTTTTTGGCCCAACCGGCAATCCACGGTCGTTGCAGGTAGACGAAGTAGGCGGCCAGAATGCCAAAGATCGTCAGCCCGCCCGAAATCACCATCAGGCCGTATTCCGCCCAAAAACCGGGATGACCAACCGCGCCATGACCTTCAGCCGCGGCGTGCAGGGCAAACGTGGTCGCAAACACCGGCTTGAGGAATTCGTGAAACGGCTTGCCCGTGAATTCAACACCGAGGTAACCCGCCCCGATCGCACCGATCGCCAGAATCACCAGAGGCAGCAACATCCAACCGCCGGACTCGTGGGCATGCACCCCTTCGGGAATCTTCTCCTTGCCGCCAAAGGCCATGAACACCATGCGAAAGGTGTAAAACGCAGTCAGCAGCGCCGTGATCAAGCCGATCACGCCCATCATCGGACTGGCCAGAAAGGCGTGATGAATGATCTCGTCCTTGCTGAAAAACCCGCTAAACAGCGGGAAGCCCGACAGCGCCAGCGATCCGATCAAGAACGTGCCGAAGGTCACTGGAAGAACCTTGCGCAGTCCGCATGTCGATGACACCGCCCATGGCATGCATCACGCTGCCGGCGCCGAGGAACAAGAGCGCCTTGAAAAATGCGTGCGTGAACAGATGGAAGATTGCGGAATCCGCGGCGTAAACGCCCACGCCGAGGAACATGTATCCCAATTGGCTGATCGTCGAATACGCCAGCACGCGCTTCATGTCCACTTGTACCAGCGCGATCGTCGCGGCAAACAACGCGGTGGCCGCGCCGATGATCGCCACGACCGTCATCGCGGTGGCCGACGCCGTGAAAATGGCGCCGCATCGCGCGATCATGAAAACGCCGGCGGTGACCATGGTGGCCGCGTGGATCAGCGCGCTGACCGGCGTCGGGCCCTCCATCGCGTCGGGCAACCAGACGTGCAACGGCAACTGCGCGCTTTTGCCGCACGCACCGCAAAGCAGCAGCAACGCGATGGTCGTAATGCGGCCATCGGTCAGCGCCCCGCCGCCGGCCGTAACCCCATGATGCACCATGTCGAACACGACCGCGTATTCGATGGAACCAAAGGTCACATAGGTTAGCAGAATGGCCAGGCCAAAGCCGAAGTCGCCCACGCGGTTGACCAGGAACGCTTTCTTGGCCGCCGCGGCCGCTTCGGGCTTCTCGTAATAAAAACCGATGAGCAGGTAGCTGCACAGCCCGACGGCCTCCCAGCCCAAGTAAAGCAGCAGGAAATTGCCGCCCAGCAGCAGCGAACACATCGCAAAGACAAACAGCGATAGGTAGCCGTGGAATCGCTCGTAACCGCGTTCGACTTCGCCGTGCTCACGCATGTAGTCGCGGGAATAGATCACCACCAACAGGGCCACGCCCGTCACCGTCAGCAGCATCAGCGAACTAAGCGGATCGATCAGCAGCTCGACTTGGAACAGGGTATCCGTGCCGTTGTTGATCCATTCGTAAATCGGCACAACGGCGGAAGACGCGCCCTCAGGCGCGCCGCTGACTTGCAGGAAGATACAGATGGCCCCGGCGAGCGCCCCGCCGACGCCGAGGATCGCACCCCAATGCGACTTGTCGCGCAACAGCACCGGCCCAAGCCCACCGGCCAGCACCGCCCCCGCCAGCGGCGCAAGCAGCACGAAGATCCCGGCGATTCTAAGTGTGTCCAAATCCATCAACGTATCCTACGCATCCGCAACCCTGCGCCGGTCGCGGCTCATCACCGCATCATCCCTGCATGGCGGACCAGACTTCCGCGTCCAGTGTGCCGCGCCGCCGGTAAAGCAAAACGACCATCCCCAACGCCAGACCGGCTTCCACGGCCGCAATCACCAACAAGAAGAGGGCAAACGCCTGCCCCTGAAGATTCTGATGAATCCGGGCGAACGTCACCACGGTCACCACCACGCCTTGAAACATCATCTCCGTAGAAAGGAACATGACGATCAGATTCCGCCGCGACGCGAAGCCAACCAGCCCGAGGGCAAAAAGTAGCGCGCCGACAATGATGTACGCCGTTGGTTCACTCATCAGTACGGCCCGACCTCCTTTCCGATCTCGCCGAGCGGCCGCCGAGCAGGCACGACGCCTTCCCGCGGCACGCGCTTGCGGGACATCGCGATGGCCCCGACCATCGACACCAGCAACAGCACCGCACCAAGCTCGAGTGCGACTGCGTAGCGCGTCATCACCATGTTGCCCAGCGCCAACGTATTGCCCAATTCCTCTCTCATGCCCAAATGATCGTCCGCGGCAACAACCGAACCCGCAACCGGAATCGCGACGCGGTCCGGCTGCGCGGGCAAATCGCCCGACCGGCCCGCCACGGCCGCCATGAGCACGAATCCGCCCAGCACGGCCGCAAACGGCTCTCGCGCGCGGCGATCATAAATCGGCGCCCCTTCATGCTGAGCCAGCATGATCACAAACAGATACGTCACCAGAATCGCGCCGGCGTAGACGATGATCAGCGCGATGGCCGTGAATTCAGCGCCTTGAAGCACGAGCAGCGCCGAGACCGCCACGACCACGAGCACGAAATACAGCGCGCTATAAACCGGCACGGGGTGGGTGATCACGCGCGTCGCCGCCATCAAGGCGACGGCGGCGAACAGGTAGAAATATCCGGTGATGCCGTCAGCCAACGAAGTCGCCAGCACAACGGCGAGCCCGGCCAGCGCCACCAGGCAAAACAGCACACCCGGCCGCGTCTTCGCGTCGCGCATTCGGGGCAACATCAGGTAGATGCCGATGCCGCCCAGCGCGAATACGAAGTAGAGCCAGTAGGTCGTGGCCGCAGTCACTCGTGGCCCCCTTCCGCGGTTTGATCCGTGTTGGGAGTGCGGTCGCCCGTGTTGGCGTAGCCGGTGATGCGCGGATTCTTGCGCGTTTTCGTATCCTTGGTTTCGTCGAACACCGCCAGAAGTTCTTCCTTATCCAGGATCATCTGCTGCCGTGTGCGCCCCACCAGATCGTACTCGTAGGTCAGTTCGATGGCATCAACGGGGCAGGCTTCCTCGCACATGCCGCAATAGATGCAGCGCAGCTCGTCCAAGTCAAACTTGGCCGGGTATTTCTCGCGATCGTCCCAGGGCGATTCCTCGGCCTCGATGTGGATGCAATGTGCCGGGCAAGCCGTAGCGCACATGAAGCAGGCGACACAGGCCACGCGATCTTTTTCGTCGCGATTGAGCCGATGCACGCCGCGGTAGTTCTCGATGCGTTGGGTGCGTTTCTGTTCGGGGTATTGAACCGTGATGGCTTTGCCGCCGAACAGACTCGCCCCCATGTGCCCGAGCGTCACCTTCATGCCCGTCAGAATCTGAGGCATGTAGAGCCGCTCGGCCACCGTAAGCTGCGGCTCGCTGATCTCGATGATGTCTTCGTTACGAATCATGATCCCATTCCGGCGGCGGCGATTCGAGTATCCATGGCCGACAGGTTCGCCTGCCGCCCCGTGATCGGAGTCCTCGCAAAAGCCGCCCACGCCATCGCGCCCAGAAGAATCGCCACGTCGCCGACCGTGGCCCAAATGGTCCGCTGCAACCCGAAGTAGACCAGCCCCGCGGTCCAAATGACCAGCGCGAGCGAAATCGGGATGGCGGCCTTCCAGGCCACGCGCATGATCTGATCGAACCGGAACCTCGGAAGCGTCCAGCGAATCCACATCATCACAAAGATAAACGCGACCACCTTGCCGCCCAGTACGAGCATCTTGGCGACCGCGGCATACCATTGCGTCGCTTCCGGCTGCGTCCAGGGGATGCCCGGCAGATGCCAGCCGCCCAGAAAGAGTACCGCGATCAGCGCGCTGCCCGTGATCATGTGGGCGTATTCGCCGAGGAAAAACATGCCGAACTTCAGCGCGCCGTATTCCGTATGGAACCCGCCGACGAGTTCCTGCTCCGCCTCCGCTAAGTCAAACGGAGCGCGGTTGCACTCCGCCAGCACCGCGATGAACAGCAGCAGGAAGGCGAACGGATGCAAAAAGACGTTCCATTGCGGCAGGAACCCCAACCAAGATTGCGTCTGAGCCAGCGTGATTTCCTCCAGCCGCACCTCGCCGATCGTCAACACCACGACGAGGATGCACAACCCCATCGGGATTTCATAGCTGAGCATCTGCGCGGTCGCTCGAATCGCGCCGTAAAACGCGTACTTGTTGTTGCTCGCATAGCCCCCGAGCACGATGCCATAGACGCCCATCGACCCGACGCCCAGAATATAGAGCAATCCGATATCCGGATTGGCGACCTGAACCTCAACCAAACGCCCGTCGAGCATCAATTGACCGCCCCAGGGAATCGCCACGAAGCCGATGAACGCCACGACAAACGCCACCGTCGGCGCAACGAGAAACAGCGTACGCTCGACGTGCCCCGGTATGATGTCCTCCTTGAAGAGAAACTTCAGCCCGTCGGCGATCGGCTGAAACAGCCCGAGCGGACCGACCCGGTTGGGGCCGACCCGATCCTGCATCCACGCCGAAATCTTCCGCTCGAAATAGATGCAGTACGCCACCACACCCTGAATGACCCCAAACAGGACCGCCGCCAGGGCGATGCTCACGAAGAACTGACTCGTTAGAAACTCACGCATCGCTGTCGCTTTTCAAACCTCTTGCCACGATCCCAAAGAAGCGAGTCGACCTGAGCGTCGGGCTTCAGCCCTCGGCTCGGCCACCTGCACTCCGCCTTTCGGCGGGTGCCCCATGTCCTTTGGACATGGGGGAGACGATGATCCCGCTACCATCAGGCTTCCAACGCCCTCCGATACGAACGCCAGAACACCGTAGCTTGGATCGTCACTGAGTTCCGGCGCTATTCGGCCACCGTCATCGGCTCCCCCACCTCCAAAAGGAGGTGGGCCACCCGCCAGTTTCTCATGCATCGCGATCCACTCCACCCTCTGTGCGCTCTGTGTCCTCTGCGGCTCAAAACTCCTCAAAATCTGTCCGAATCAACGAAAACTGCAATACGCCGGACAGGCTCCTAGTGCGCATGCGCCGGCTTGCCCGGCGCTACGCACAACTCGCCGAAAGCGGGCATGGTTGCGGCCATCAACTCACGGACCCGCGACGCCCGATAAATGCCCTCAAACCCGGCTACCTCGTACAGGTATTGGCCATCGCGCAGCGCCCCATCCGGCGGATCCACCGCCCGGGCAAACGGCTGAATCAGCCCGGCGCTATTCACGAAACTGCCCTCTCGCTCGACCCACGCACATGCCGGCAGCAGAATCTCCGCCGCCTCCGTAAGTTTGTTGGGCAGCATATCCTGCACCACCAGGAGGGTCGCCTTGGTAATGGCCTTGGCGTGTTCCTTTTCCACCCACGCCTGCGGATAGCCGCCGACGATCCACACCGCCGACAAGGTTCCATCCCCAACGCTCTTAAAGAACGTATCCTGCGCGACGACGTTGCCACCGGCCCCTTCGAGCACCATTTCCACGCCGCGACGGTTGGGGCATTTTTCCTGCAAAATCGTAAACTTAGCGGTCGCCTCGTCCGCGCCGATGGGGAAGTACTGCGGCTCGCCGGACATGGGCACCGGCCCCATCGCGAGCGTGGCATTGGGGGCTACCTCACGAAGGAAACGAATCAGCAGCCACGCTTCCTCGCAGGCCATAAACGGCGACAGCATCGCGCCCACGCCGGCATCGCCATGCTCCAGGACATGCTCGCGGAAACGGAACCGGAGCACTTCCGGCAGATCGCACCATTGCGGCGAGGATTCGTCCAGCCCGCGGCGAACGACCGGCGCGGCGATGCGTGTGTCATCCGCCACATACTTAAAGCCATACCGCCCTTCGTCGCACATCCACCAATCGTTGACTTTGGGGTTGTAGCGCGGCTTTAGTCGGTAGACGCGGTTGTCCGCGTGATCCACGCGAATGGCGCACCCGGTGGCGCATCCCGGGCAGATCGAATCCGTCCCGCTCAACTCCCACACGCGCCGTTTGAAGAGAAAATCCTTATCCAGCAAACATCCGACCGGGCAGATATCCACCACGTTGCCCTGCAGCGGGTTGTCGAGCGGGAAACCCGGAAAAACATCGATCTCCGCCCGGGCGCCGCGATTGGTCAAACAGAGTTCGCCGGTACCTGAAATCTCCTCGGTAAAACGCACACACCGCGTGCACACGACGCAGCGATCGGTGTAGAGCAGGGTCTTGGGGCCGATGTCCTTCTTGGGGTTGACCTGCTTCTGATCGACCATGCGGGATTCGGCGTTGCCGAACTTGCGGCTGTAATCCTGCAAGTGGCATTCCCCGGCCTGATCGCAAACGGGGCAATCCAACGGATGGTTCAGCAGGAAAAACTCCATGCAGTTCGCCTGATTCTTCCGAACCTTGTCCGTGTTGAATCGAACCTCCAGCCCATCACGAACCGGCGTCTGGCATGAGGGCATGAGCTTCGGTGCCCAGCCCATCTCCTTGGTTTGCGGATGGGGCATCTTCTGCTCCATCAAACACAAGCGGCAGCTCGCCACCACTTTCAAACCCGGATGGTAGCAATAGTGCGGCACATCCCACCCGGCCTCCAGCGCCGCCTGGAGCACGGTGATCCCTTCTCGGGTCTCGATCTCCTGACTGTCGATGATGATTTTGGCCATGTCGCTAGTTCAACACCTTGAGCACCCGATCCGCGCGATCGGCCGGCTGGGCTTGGATCGCCGCCTCAAACTCGCTTCGGAATTTCTTGATGACGGTCTCGATGGGGAAGGTCGCACCATCCGGCAGGCCGCAGATGCTCAATCCCGGCATCATACCCATGTTGCGTGCGGTTTCCAGAATCACGTCGAGATCCTCCATCCGCCCCGCGTCCAGCGAGATGCGCGTCGCCATCTTGTTCATCCAACTGGTTCCCTCGCGGCATTGGGTGCATTGCCCACAGGATTCGCTGGCGTAGAAGTTCGTGATGTTCCGCAACACCGCACGCATATCCGTCCCTTCCGGAACGACCACCGCGGCCGCCGTGCCCAGCCCGAGCAGACTGTAATTGCGCGGGTCGTTGAAATCCATCTTCATGTCGAGCTCATCCGCCGTCAGCACGCCCATGGAAAGCCCGCCGGGGAACACGGCCTTGACCTTTTTTCCATCCGCCATGCCGCCGCCCATGTCCTCGCGCTCGAGCAGATCGCGGACGGTGATGTCCATGGCCGCCTCGTAGCAGCCGGGCTTTTTCACCGGCCCGCTGATGCAAAAGAGCTTCGGCCCCCGGCTGTGCTCCGGACCGATGCCGCAAAACCAGGACGCCCCCCGCTCGATGATGTGGGGCACGCAGGAAAGCGTTTCGACGTTGTTGACCACGGTGGGCATGCGAAACAGGCCTTCGATCGCAGGAAACGGCGGTTTGATCCGCGGACAGCCCCGCTTGCCCTCGATGGATTCGATCAGCCCTGTTTCCTCTCCACAGACATACGCCCCCGCGCCGCGATGGATGTAGCATTCCAGGCAATAGCCGCTGCCCAGAATGTCCTTGCCGAGGTAGCCGGCCGCGTAGGCCTCGTCGATGGCGGCCTGCATGATGTGAAACTGCTCGTGGAACTCGACCCGCATGTAGACGTAGGCGACTTGGGCCTGTGTCGCGAACGCCGCGATGATCGTCCCCTCGATCATCTGATGGGGATCCGTCTCCATGAGCACGCGATTGCAAAAAGTCGGCGGCTCGGATTCGTCCGCGTTGACGCAGAGCAGCGTCCGCTTGCGATCCTTGGGCAGAAATCCCCATTTCACGCCGGCCGGAAAGCCCGCACCGCCGCGGCCGCGCAGACCGGCCTCCTTAACCTCCTCGACAACGTCACCCGGCGACATCTTTAGCGCCTTGCGCAGCGCCTTATAGCCGCCGCGCGATTCGTAGACCTTCAGCGTCGTCGATCCCTCGACGTTGCGATTGCGAAGCAGAACCGGTTCGAATGCCGCCATATCTTTAGGCTGTCTCTTTCGGGCCGTCGAACACGTCGCTGCGTTTCATGGCGACCCGATCGTTCTCTTTATCCGCGAGCAATTGCTCGAGATCCTCAACCTGCACGCACTTGTGGAGCTTCTCGTTCACCAGCAGACAGGGCGCGTGGTCGCAACCGGCCAGGCATTCTTCCGTCACCAGCGTGTACGCCCCGTCTGCGGTCGTCTCATGAATGTCGATACCGAGGCGATTCTTAATCTCATCCAGCATGGCCCGCCCGCCCATCAGTTCGCAACTGAGGCTGCGGCAAACCGTAATCACCTTCTTGCCCTTCGCATGCGTCCAAAAATGGGTGTAGAACGTGATCGTATCGATCACATCCGACGGATGAATCTCGAGGATTTCGGCAATCTCGACCATGGCCTTGTGCGACACATGCCCCAACGCATCCTGCACGACATGCAAGGCCGGCAGCAGCGCGGCCCGCTTCGTCTCATAGCGCGGCAAAAAAGCCTTAATCTTGTCGCGCACCGCCTCGCTGAGCAGGGGTCCGTCCTTGCCGTTGACGATCGGCGTGACGCGATCGATTGCTTTCCAACTCATGCCAACCTGACCCTCACGGGCGCATCCCAGTGCGCCTGCTTCATCGATCCAACCTTATCGATCCAGTTCCGCCGCGATGATGTTCAGCGATCCCAAGATCGCCACCGCATCCGACGTCTGATGCCCCACGACCAGCTTCTCGAAACATTGATAGTTGATAAAACTCGGAGGCCTGCAGCGCGCGCGATACGCCGAGTTGCCGCCGTCGCTTGCCAGGTAAAACCCGAGCTCTCCGTTGGCGGCCTCGTTAGCGCCGTAGGCCTCCCCCACCGGCGGTTCATGCCCTCGATTGGTCATGATCTGCTCGAAATGGTGGATCAGGCCCTCGATGCTGAAATAGACTTCATCCTTGCCGGGAAGCGTTTTCTTGTCACCGGGCAGCACGTTGACCCCACCGACCGGGACGTTGTCGACGAGCTGATCCAAAATGACAAGCGACTGCCTCATTTCCTCCAGACGAACCAGATACCGCGACAGCACGTCTCCACCCGCTGCGACCGGCACTTTGAACTGAACCGCGGAAGAACCGGCCCCGTCCCAATTATCCGCATAGCACAGATAGGGTTCATCCTTGCGCAGATCTCGCCGGACACCGCTCGCCCGCGCCAACGGACCGGTCCAGCTCCAATCGATGGCATCTTCTCGGCTCAAAAACCCGATGCCCTTGGTTCGTTCAATAAAAATTCGGTTCCGCGTAAGCAGCGCCTCGACATCATCGAGCACCTTGGGAAGCCGTTTCATGAACGCCCGCACGTGGGCCGGCCAGCCATCGGGCATGTCGCTCATCAAACCGCCGACGCGCGTGTAGCTCGTCGTAAACCGCGCCCCGCAGATTTCCTCAAACAGATCGTAAATCTGCTCCCGTTCATTGAAACCGTAGAGAAAAGCGGTAAAACCGCCCAGGTCCAGCGCCGCCGTGCCGACGTTGAGCAAGTGGTCTTGAATGCGGGCCAGTTCGGCGATGATGGTCCGGATGGCTTTGCACCGCGGCGTGAGTTCGATGCCGAAGAGCTTCTCGCACGCATGATGCCACGCGATGTTGTTGGCCATCGGCGAGATGTAGTTCATGCGATCGGTGACGACGACGTATTGATTGTAGTTCAGGTGTTCGCCGAGCTTCTCGAATCCACTATGCAGGTAGCCGATGTGGGGGATGCACGACACGACGCGCTCGCCGTCCAGCTCCATCACGAGGCGCAGCGTCGTATGCGTGGCCGGATGCTGCGGACCGAAATTGAGCACCCAGCGATCGCTGCCCGGTTCTTCCGGGGTGATCGTGGTCGGCTCGATGGTGGGTGTCGTCGCGGAGTTCATCGCCATATCATTCGTCTTGCAAACAGTCGGCCCAGGCGTGCCGCCGTCCTCGATCGGTGCCACGCTCACGCCGCCATCGCACCGTCCGGCCATCCCCGCCGGCATCAATCTCTAGGCTCCAGTCTCCAGTGCTTTGACACGCCTAAACTTGCGGGTTCGTTACGAGTCACAGCCGCGGGCGCCGGCCCGCGGACTGGTCCCACCGCTAGCGCGGTGGGCTCTGATTCGCGCGCCCGATTCCGGTGGCTCGGGCAGCGACAACCCATAGATTAGAGTGTGACGCAGCACTGGTCTCTAGTCTCTAGTTCTCTAGTCTCTAGTTCTCTAGTCTCTAGTTCTCTAGTCTCTAGTTCTCTAGTACCTATGCACTTTCCGTTGAAATCACCGGGAAATCCTCCCGCTCGCCGCGCCCGCGAAGGGGGTAGTCCTTGCGTAGGGGATGGGCTTTGAAACCGTCCCACGTCAGAATCCGCCGCAGGTCCGGATGACCTTCGAACCGGATTCCGAACATGTCGAACACTTCGCGTTCCATCCATTCCGCCCCCTTCCAAATCACGGTAGCCGTCGGCACCGTCGGATCGGGATCGTTGACGAAGCACTTGACCCACAACCGATGCCCCAGGCTGATCGACAGCAGCGAATAAACCACGCCGAAACGGTCGGTCGCGTCCGGAAAGTTCAAGTAGTCGACGCAGGTCAAATCGCAAAGCTGTTCGAACGAACATCGCCCGTCGCTTCGCAAGAACCGCAGCACTTCCAGCAATCGCTCCGGGGCCACGCGAATCGCCGTCTGAGGCGCGTCCGCATCCAACGACGGATTGAGCGGACCGGCCGCAAAATCCACCGCGGGAAACTGTGCCGCCAGCGCCGTCAGTGTTGGATTCTCGTCTGCTGCCACGAACCGCTCATCCTATCAAAACTTCGAATGCCGCACGGAGCGGTCTCCAGTTTCTAGTTCTCTAGTTCTCTAGCTCAATCTGCACCGTCGGTTGCACCACCATGCCCATGCCGCGTCGGCGTTCGCCGCTGCTCTTGACGCCGTTTTTTTCCACGAGGCGCTGAATGGACATAACACCTTCGATCAGCGTCTCAGGTCGCGGCGGACAGCCCGGCACATACACGTCCACGGGCAGAAACTGATCGATCCCCTGCACGACGGCGTAGGTATCGAACACGCCGCCGCTGCTCGCACACGCGCCCATGGAAATCACCCATTTGGGCTCGGCCATCTGCATGTAGATGCGGTGCAGCACGGGCAACATTTTGATCGCCACCCGCCCGGCGCAGATCATGAGATCACACTGTCGCGGCGAAAAACGCATCACCTCGGCACCGAATCTGGCCAAGTCGTACCGGCTCGCCCCGGTGGCCATCAGCTCGATGCCGCAGCACGCGGTGGCGAACGGCATGGGCCAAAGCGAGTTCTTCCGCGCCCAATTCACGCCCTTCTCGCGAAGCAAATCGGCCACGTACGAGAGCTTGGTCGTCAGAAAGTCCTCTTTGGAGGCCTGGAACGGCGCGATGGCTATGCCGGTGCCGGCTAATCCCATTCGAACGCCCCTTTCTTCCATTCGTAGAACAGACCAAAAACGAGCAAGACGAAGAAAAAGGCCATCGCCCCCAGAAGGAAACCCTTACCGGCCGGACCGCCCTGCTCCAAGGCCACGGTGGTCCCGTCGGTGGCCGATCGATAAAACGACAAGGCCCAGGGCCACATGAAGACGATTTCCACGTCGAACAGCAGGAAGAGCATCGCCACGATGTAAAAGCGAATATTGAACCGACGCCGCGTATCCTGAATGATCGGCATCCCGGACTCGTAGGCGCTGTCCTTGACAGGACCGTGTCGCTTGGGGCCGATGGTGTGCGCGAGGACGAGCATGGCCAGCGCCGTAGCCCCGACGATCACAATCGTCACGCCAATGGCGGCATATGCGTCAATCGCGGCCAACATGATCGTCCGACCCCCAAAGCCTGAAAGAATCAGCAAGTACCTTGGCCACTCAAGCAAGCCTTGCTTGCGAAGCCCCTGCGAAAACCCAAACCTCGTCGCAGCCAACGCTCCGCGGGATCGGCTGAAGGATCACCAATCCCACACGCTTGACCCTTCATCTTCAACGCGCCCGCATGGCAAACTATCGTCAATCACCGGCGGTTTGCGGTAACCGCACCGGACAGCGGCCCTCGATCGGCGCCGATGCTAATTAGATGGGCGCCGCGTGTACATGCCCCAACGCCGGAAATAATGCCTTTTTTCACAAAGTATTCGTAAACCACTTCATAACAGCAACTTACAACGCTTCTTGGCGACATCATTGGGGGCAAAACCCCGACCGGCAGGCTGCGATCAGCGCCGCACGTCCCAGCTAGGCTTGCGCTTTTCCAGAAATGCCTTGAGTCCTTCTTGCCCTTCTTCGGAAACCCGGAGCGCAGCGATCGCCTTCGTGGTCAGCTCGTGCGCGTGCCCGCCCTCACCGTCGGCGACTTGGCGCAGGATCGACTTGCAGGCGGCCACGGCATCGGGGCCACACGCCAGGACGTAACCGCCCATCCGCTCCATCCATCGATCCAGCCCCTCGACGGTCGAAACCACCTCGCACACGAGGCCGACGCGCCTGGCTTCGTTGGCGTCAAACCGCTCGGCCGTCAGCGCGTAACGTCGCATGCAACCCAGCCCGATCTTGTCCATGACAAAGGGAGAGATCACCGCCGGCGCAATGCCCAGCTTGACTTCGCTCAAACAGAACGAAGCTGATTCGATCGCCACCGCCATGTCGCAGGCAGCGACCAAGCCCACACCACCGCCGAACGCCGCGCCGTGGACGCGGGCGATCGTCGGCTTGGGACAATCCCGAATCGCTTCGAGCATGTCGGCCATCGCAGACGCATCGCGCACGTTTTCCTCGAAGGCGTAATCCACCATTCTCCTCATCCAGTGGACATCCGCCCCGGCGCTGAAGGACGTGCCCTGCGCGGCGAGCACGACAACGCGCACGCCGGCCGACTCGCGCGCGTCGCGAAATGCTGCGGTCAGCTCCTGAATCATCACCTCGTCGAACGCGTTGTGAAGCTCCGGCCGGGCAAGCGTCACGGTGAGGACGTGACCGTTCGTTGCGACATCAATCCTTTCAGGCATGGCCCATCTCTCCATCTGGTGCCGCACTCGCCGCCGCTGCCCGCGCGCCGCATGGCACGAAACACCGCCCCCGCAGCGAAAATCGGCGTCCCCGGGCCGGCTCGAAGGCTCCCAGCAACCTAAATCCGGAACGGGTCGTCATCATCATCATCATCGGCATCATCGAAGTTCTCGTACTTCCACCGGTCGGCTTCTTCGGTTTCGTCGATCTCCCGCTCGACGTGGCGAATCATCTTTTCCTGTAGCGGCGCGATCCTCTTGTACATCTCAAGTGTAGCTTGGTGAGATTGGGCAAGCGTGTTAAGCCTGACAAGCTGATGCTTCTGAATACACTCCGGCTCCTTGATCGTGGCAAAGGGATCGCAGAGCAGCAGTGGTGTGTCGTCGGAGCTTCTCGCAAAGAACTCACACGTTTCACATTGGATCATGGCACGGTCCCCTTAGTTCGTTTCACAGCAGCAGTAGCGGAGTCAATTATATCGGCGCGCGCCGCCAGGCCAAACCAACAGAACCCATTTCACATCGCGGCGCAACGTGGCAATCGGCGCGCATTCTTTTTTTGTTGAAATATTCTCTTGCCTTTCGCGTGAGAATGTGTCAAAGTTAAACCAATGAAAGTCCTCTTACCGACCCGTCCCCCCATGGGTCGGTTTCCCCAAGGCCCGGTCCACCCCGCCGGGCCTCTCCTTTGCGCCCGTCTTTCACCGCACCGGACGTGCGCAGCGCAAAGCCACGCTCGACGCCGGCGCCGCCCCCCAACAAGGCGTTGATAAGGCTCTCTGGAATGGCCGGCAACAGGACTGCGTTGGAGCGGCAGTCGCCCGATGACGACTATGGGGCATGCACCGGAAGCGAGGCAGCGCAGCGGCTTGGGGCCCTGCCGCTTCTTGCGTGGCCGTTCGAAACACGTGCGGGTTGAGCCCTGGTCCCGAGCTGCGCGCTTCGTCCAACCGACCGGCAAGCGCGGCGCGAACAAGGTAGCTTATCGAGCAGCCTGTTGAAGATTTGTCGAGCGGCATCTTGCCGGCAATTGGGTCAGCGCATCGCCCACTTGGCCATGCGATGCCGCCCGTTCTATCCGGCCGGAATCCGGCACGACACCGGAGAACCGTTTCAGCAGGCTGCTAAGCGTCGTTGCCGACGGCGTTGACGATCGCCTGCAGCATGCGCCGCTCCGCTGCCTTGTCCCGGCGCAAGTGACGCCAGACGTTGGCATGTTCGCGGCCGGTCACGCCCTCGCGCTCGATGGGCGTAGCGGCCGGCGAATCCGAGGACCGCAAGTCCACGGCCTGAATCCGATGCAACTCCGTGCTCCGCTCTTGGACGACTACACGGCAGAACACCTTGAGCCGATGATCCGCTTCATCAATCCGCACCTCGGCGATACGCCGAATCGCCTGGGGCGAACCCAACCTCGCCCGCGATGCCCGCGGCTCACTGCTCGGGTCGACCAACAACGGCGCGGACCGCAAGAGGCGACTGCTGACATCCCGCCGCGCCAGCTCGAAGCCCTCCGCGAGCATGGCCGCTTGACCGGCGCGAAACGCAACCGCCGGATCGCCTTGGACTTGCCTCAAACTATATGCGGAAGCCGAGGGCGTCGGTCCAACCGCCGAGGAACGGCCACCGGTCGCAGACGGCGCAGCGCAACCGGCGCTAAGCCACGGCAACACAAAGGCGCACGACAGAACGTGGGTTCGAGGATTCATCATGCGATCCTGATTCCTGCTTCCCGGCCCGGCCGCCTCCGATGGGCCGGGCGCCGTGAAAAGATCACTCTGCGGTCAATTGTATGTTGGCCAAAGCGTTGGCTACGTTGTCGGCAAACTCAAAGACCTTGTCCAACCCCGTAATGAGAAAAAGCCCCCAAACACTGGTGCCGATGTCGCAAAGCACGAGCTTGCGCCGATTCGTGATGACCTTCTTACGCAATCGCAGCAGTTTCGCGATGTTGGACGAGTTCAGATACGTTATCGCCGAGAACGATATGACCACATCAACGTCATCGCTATGCTCCAACCGATCCAGCATCGCGGTCAGGTCGTCGGCAAGCGTCGGCCCGTCTTGCAATTCAACTACAACAATATTCTCAGACCAATTGTCAAAGGACATGAATAGCTACTCTGTGTATTCGCTCCGGTTCGCTGGACACCCTAACGGACGTTAACCGCCACCGGACGGACTGTCAACGCACTTCACGACCGTCACGGCCGCAGATGTGACCAGCGATTGTAGCACGAGAAGGATGGGTGCGCCTCGCGCGCTGTTTGGTTGCTGAGTTTCCAGGCCGGAGGCGCGACAACACGACGTCCCCGGCAGCCTGTTGAAAAGATCCGATTCCGGCATCCAGCCGGTGATTCTGCCGGCGCCGTCCACTTGGACATGCGATGCCGCGCGACCGGTCGAAGGGCGACTTCGACCTGAGCGCAGCCGCTACTCGCGCTCTTGGTGGCCGGACCATGCGCACACCCCCCAGAAAATGCCCGCGACCAGGAGGCAGGCTATCCCCGCGAACTTGGCAGTCGTTGACTCAAGGACCGCAAAACGAGGTTGCCCTGCCACAAAGCAGAGGATACCGGCTGCCGACAGCCCCATGGCCAGGCTGAACGTGACCCGCTTGGTCATAACAAGAATCTCCAATACTTGGGTGCTGTGTGCAAATAACGATGCCCAGATGGGATTCCACCGAGGCCGACGTCTCTCGTACCATTCGGGGCTGATCGCCCGGTATTTTGCGAAATACGCCGCGACTCGGCCACATGGTAGCCATTTCCTTCCTCGCGCGATCAGCCATCACGCCCACCGTGGACATGCCGCCTGCCCAACCCCCGAGGCCCGGCATTTCCTGCGCCCCACGTTCGGTTGCCTGTCCGCCCGGTTGCCGCGTCACCGGGACTCGGTCATAATCTCATGCCGTCGATTCACGGGCCGGGCGCACGGGCCGCGTATGCCAACTTGCCCCGGACACGGCCGTTGCGATCGCAGGCGTCAAGCAAATGGAGCTACGAAGCTGACGGAAACCTTTTCAGTGTGGTTTGCGATGTGGATGATTCTGGCCGGTCTGATCGGGTTGGTCTGGATCGTACGTCTCGTGGCGATGCGCCGCATCTTTCGCAAGCGTATCGTGCTCACATCCCGATCCCACACCGACGCCGACGGACCCACTCCGCGGGTTTCGGTAATTGTGGCCGCCAAGGACGAAGAGGACAACATCGCGACCTGCATCGAGACACTTCTCAACCAGGATTACGCGAATTACGAAATCGTCGCGGTCGACGACCGAAGCGGTGACCGTACGCCGGAGATACTCGACGATCTCCAATCCCGAGCCGCCGATCGTTTGAAGGTCATCCACATCACTCGATTGCGGGAAGGGTGGTTCGGCAAGAACAATGCCATGCGGGAAGGGGTAGCCGCCGCGACAGGCGAGTGGCTTCTGTTCACCGACGCGGATTGCCGCCAGCTTTCCACACGAACGCTTTCCATCGCCATGCGCGAAACGCTCGGACACCAGTGCGATTTTCTTTCGATCACGCCGGTCCTGGAAACCAAGACCTGGTGGGAACGTGTGCTTCAGCCCGTCTGTGCGACGGTGTTGATCATCTGGTTTCTGCCCGAGCGGGTGAACAAACCGCATACCAAGGTGGCCTACGCCAACGGCGCATTCATGCTGATCCGTCGCACGTGCTACGAGGCCATCGGCGCCCACGATCGCGTCAAGACGGAAGTCAACGAAGACATTCATCTGGCCCGCTTCACCAAGCAGCAAGGCTTCAGGCTGCGTGTCGTGGAGAACGAGGATCTCTACACCACGCGCATGTACGCCACGCCGCGCGAGGCTTGGCGCGGCTGGAGCCGCATTTTCTACGGTTCGCTCGGCAAACCCTGGAAACTCGCCCTCGCCGGGGCTGTCTTGTTCCTGTTCTCAATCCTTCCCCTGGTGGCGCTGACGCTCTCCACTTTGGCGTGGGCGAAGGGGTGGGGTTCCGCTGCGCAGCCCTGGCTGCCCGCCGCGGCCCTGTGGGGCGGGGTCGTAATGGTTCAACAGATCGTGATGGCCTTCGTCTTCCGCATCCTGCGCAGCAACATCGCTTGGTCCTTGGCCTACTGGCTGGGCAGCCTGGCCACGCTCACCATGCTTGCCAGCGCCTTCCTCAAGTCGCTCGGGGCTACCTGCACGACTTGGCGCGGCACGACGTACCAGGGCGACCGCCTCGCCCCGGCAGGGTCGACGCCGACGCCGCGGCCCCAATCGGAGCCCCCGCCCATCATCACCAAGCCCCTCAAGGAACCCTCCGCCAACGCCTGAAGGCGCGGCGGCCGACGGTCGCTTCGTCCGGTGCCGCCGTGGATACCCGTGCTGCCGGTCCGCTGCGGCTCAGCGGCCCCAACCCATACAATCACGCAGGCATAGTCCCAACGCATCCTCACTGCATTCCCTGCTTGATCGTTTGCGAAAGCGCATCGGTAACGGCATAGAGTTCCGGCATCTCCGCGTACTCCCAATCCAGGAAGAAGACGTTGAGGTAGGCGTAGAACTCGTAGTTGAGACCGGCCACGTTCATCAGATCCATCAGGTCCGCGGTGTATTCAAGCCCTCCCATCGTGCTGTCACTGAAGAAGGTAATCCGGCTCGGTGAAAACTCGCCGACATTCATCGGCACATTGTATATCCTCCCGAACGCGAGCTTCTCATCCAGCAACCGTTGCAAATACGCCTTGTCGCGTACCCCCACCGGATTGCCGGCATCGTCCACGTAGGTGTGCGTCGCGTCCGGGTAGATCTGCCCGTTGTCGCCCAGGCCGTTTTCCGGCCGACCTTGGCCGACATAGTCGAGCGGCTTGTAGAAGTGGAAATCGTACATCACGTTCTCATCCGCCACTTTCGGAATCCACGATGCATTCGGATCGATCGGTGGGTAGTTTCCAGCCGCATCAACCACCGCGACGATTTCTCCCACAATGATCAAGTGGTTCTTGTCGTTGACACGGATAGCATCCACAAGCCGCTGCGCGAAGGTCGCCCACTGACTCGGGCGTTGCGTGGGCATCGGCTCGTTGATCAGATCGTAACCCGCCACCCACGGCTCATCTTGATAACGCGCGGCGATCGCTTGCCACAACGAGGCGGTGCGGTCTTGCAGCTCAACATCCTCCCAAAGTCGGGCGGAGGCCCCCGCGACGCCCTGCAATCCACCGGGCGGTACGTGGAGGTCGATAATCGTATAGAGACCGGCGGCCTTCGCGAGCGCAATCTGTTCGTCCAATTGCGCCCATCCCTCAGGCTTGTACGCGTAGGGGGCGGCGTTGTCTTCGAATTGGCGGTAGTTGACGGCATTTCGAATGACGTTGGCACCGAGCGCGGCGATGTTCGTCACGACGGTCTCGTCGTATCGGGTGGGAATCAGTGAGGCGATGGGAACGCCTCGATCCTGGTCGTCGTTGATGAAGGGATTGGACAAGTCGTCGGGAGCCAGGAGCCAAAAGCTCTGCACGTTGATCCCCCGAAGCTGGATCGTTCGGATCGCGGCTCCTTCAGCGACAACGAGATCCTTTCCGGAGGCGTGGATAAACTCCGACGCCGGGGCGGCCGGCGCATCGATCGGCGTTGTGTCATCCGGCGAAGCCTCAAGCGCAGCATCGGAAGCACCGACTACAGATGGATGGTTGAAAATGGGCGGGGCATCGTCAGGCGATGCGCCGTCGGGCGGAGGCGACGGCCCAGTCCCGTCCGGTGGATCGCCGATCGTCGCTGCATCAGGCGCGTCGGTCACCGTCGCAGGCTCTGCTGAAATGGTCGAGCGCGGCGGCTCTATCGGCGCGGCAGCACAACCCCCCAGCAAGAAAAGACCCGATAACAACCCTATCCAGACCGTGCGCATGAAACGTACCCCCTTATTACTGCCACGGTGGGACCGACCGGCGCCATGACACCCATCATATAGCGTACGATACCGCCTTACGCCTGACGTTGCGGACGGCACGCCGGTGGGGGCATGGGGAGCGGTCGCGCACCTGCTTCGAAAGTATGGAGCGTGATTCGAACGAGCGTTCGCTTCCTGCCGCAAACTTCGCCCCCTACCTCCACGCGGAATGGCATGGCCGAGGCTTTGAAGAGCGTGCGCCCCTTCTTCCATTCCGGGCAACATGATATCATGCCACGCGCGTGCCGTCGGCGTGCCCGGCGAATGTCCCGCGGGAGGTATCCGACGACACGCGCCCTCGGCCTTGAGCCTGCCTACCCATACCGCCCAGTGTGCCACAGAGCCCAACATGCCCGACGCCCCCATGTCCAACAAACGGACATTGCTTGACACAGCCCGCTTAATGCGGTAACATGCGCCCATTAGGAGCGATTATATCGGACACGGATCGCTCCAGGGCTGGGGTCAGATTTACGCAACCCCCTCGGCGGGCCGGGCACCGATCCGGCTCCCCCGCCACCACGCTCGCCTATAAGAGTGCCAGGCTTCCGCCGCGGTCGGCGGGTACGCCCCTTGTGTTTAGATACTTAGATAGAGAAGGAGAGGAAATCGTGTCGCAGTCAATTACTGTTGGTAGAGGAATTCTTTCGCGCCCGGTCGTGGCGTTGTGGATTATGGTCTTGTGGGTGGTCGCCGCACCTACCCTGCCGGCTGCACAGGCGGACGTAGTGTATCAGAACAACGATCTTGCCACGCAGACCTTAATCAGAGGCTTCGGATCGCCGGGCATCGAAGGTGGCGATCAAATCACGCTCGCGGGAAGCTGCCGCGTGATCACGCAGTTGGAGCTGGCGCACATTGCTTTCCCCGGCACCATAAATATGATCGTCCGTCTTTACGCCAACGACGGGCCGGTGTCACCGAATGCCGCGGCGGGCAACGAACCGGGCACGTTGCTGTGGGACAGCGGGAGCCTGCCCATCACGGGTACTGCGTCGGCCCAGAGCGGCGGTCTCCAGATCTTCACGGTCGCCGTACCCAACGTGACCGTTCCCGACACGTTCACGTGGACGCTCCAACGGGTCGACGGCGCCACCATCAGCCTTTTCTATGTCGGACCGCCATCCATCGGATCGAGCAGCGACTTCGTCTGGACGCACTTTCCGACGGTTTGGTCTCCGAACACGGTCACCATTCTGCCATCCAACGGCTTCTATGCCGTTGTGACCGCGGCAGGTGGTGCCGCCGGGATCACCTGCCCGGCGGACGCGGTTGTTGATTGCGGCGGTGACACGAGCCCGACCGCTACGGGCGCCGCCACGGCGACCGGATGCGGCACGGTCACGGTCAGCTCGAGCGATGCGCTGGCCGCAACGTGCGGTGCGGCGGGCACGATCACCAGAACGTGGACCGCCAATGACGGCTCGGCCACGCCGGCCACCTGCACCCAAACGATCGTAGTCGTGGACAATACGCCTCCGGTTCTGGCGGGCGTGCCGGGCGGGTTCCCGATCGAGTGCGACGCGGTTCCGCCCGCAGCGAATCCCACGGCCACCGACAGCTGCGACGCCAACCCGGTCGTGACCTTCAGCGAAACCAGCGTAGCGGGGGCGTGCGCTCAATCCTTCGCGCTGCACCGCACCTGGACCGCGACGGATGCCTGCGGGAATTCGACCAGCGCCACCCAGATCATCACGGTTCAGGACACCAAGGCGCCGACCTTTACGGGCGTCCCCGTGGACGCCACGGCCGAATGTGACGCCGTACCGGCACGCGTCGACCCGACGGTGGCCGACAACTGCGACGGCGGCGCCGTCACCACTTTCGCCGAAACCACCGCGGGAACCTGCGGCGCAACGGTAATCACGCGCACGTGGACGGCCACCGACGCCTGCGGCAACAGCAGCGCCGTCTCGCAGACCGTTAACGTGACGGACACGACGCCTCCGGTCGCCACGGCGGCCCTGGCATTTGCCAGCGCCGGCGATGAGGAAGGGAAACCGAACGATGACGATGAGGGCATGTTCCAGGTTGTCGCCTCCTGCAGCGACAACTGCGCCGGAGTTGCCGGGTGCACCGCGCCTGTCGTAACGGCCCAGTTGCAGTGTTGGGGTGGCGGCGTCATTGCGGTGGCTCCGGGCGACATTGTCGAGATCGAGATGGACGACGAGGGTTGCGAAATCGAGGTCGAAGGCAGCAAGATCGAGATCGAGGGCGACGTAACGCTGGTGGTGACCTGTACGGATGCCAGCGGCAACACGACGCAGGCGACCGCAGCCCCGCTCGGGCTGCAGCCCGACAACGACGACGAGTTTGAAGACGACGACTAACGCCCGCGGACATGGATCACATCGCCCTCCGAACAAACCGTTCGGGGGGCGATACGCTTAAAGTGGCGTAAGAGAAGCCTCTAAGCCGATGCAGCATCATTGCCTTGAACCGGCTCGGCAAATGGTTTGGACCGTTCAGCCGTGCTGCCCGATTGATCATGGCACAGCGGTCCACCGCCGCAAGCGGCGACCGAGCAGCCGAGGGTAGGTGAGCCACAACAAGGCTGAGCGCAGTTGGCTATCGCATGGGAGCGAGGTTTCATGTTGAGACGAGACACGCGGTGGGCCGTTTTGCTGGCGGTTGGAGCCTATCTGAGCGTGCTCGGCGGCTGTCTTCCCGAGGATTACTTGGCCCTGAGCGCGCGCGGGATCGCCGTCGACCTGGCGAACAGCCTTGTCGGGATCGCCGTGGCGCCGGTGTTTGACCTCGTGGGCCCCGGGTCCGGTGCGGTTCAACCCTGATTTTTTGACGGGCGATCGCCTGGGCTTTTCGCGGGTGGATCACCCGAGGACTCGGGCAGCAACCGGCGATACTCCGCGGCCCGGGCAGGCTCACCGAGGGCATCGTACAGGCGCACGAGGCGGCCGATCGCCCGTGCCGTGTGCTCGTCCCGCTGACCCCATTTGACTTTGAGAACCGAGTAGCTTTCCAGCAAGAGCGGTTTGGCTTCGTCGAGCTTCCCGAGCCGGACGAGACAGCCGCCGAGTGCGTTTCCCGCGTTCGCGGTTTTCCAGTCGCCCGGCTTGAGGCGCTTGCGACGTAGAGTCAGGCACTCGCGCAACAACGGTTCCGCCGCGCTGTAGTTGCCTTGAAACAGCAGAACCTCGCCCAACTTGAACGCGCCGACCGCGACAATCGGGTGGTTTTCCGGTAAGACCTCACGCCACAGGCCCAGTGCCTCCCGTAGCAGCGGCTCCGCCTCGACGTATTCACCCTTTTCTACGAGCAGGACGGCCAGGCTGTAGATGGCGTTGATGGTGCTTAGATGATGATCACCGGCCTTACTGCGCAGTGATTCCAAGGTCTTCCGGTAGATTCGTTCCGCCTCGGCGAGTTGACCTTGCTCCCTCAGGACGGTAGCGAGATTCTTAGTCGCCGTTAGCGTCTTGAGATGGCCGGCCCCTAACTTGCGTTCCAGCAACCCCATGGTTTCCCGATAAAGCCGTTCGGCATCTTCCAGTTTTTTTTGCTTTTGCAAGACCGCCGCCAGGTTGTTCATGGATGTTAGCGTCTTGGGATGATCGTCCCCCAAGACGCGGCGCCTGGTGTTCAGCGTTTTTCGATAGAGCGCCTCCGCCTCGGACCACTTGCCCTCAGTCTTGAGCAAAGCCGCGAGGTTGTTCGCCGTCAAGAGCGTGTCCGGATGATCGGCCCCAAGAACACGTCGTTGGGTCTCGAACGTCTCACGATACAGTCGCTCGGCATCGACCAGCTTGTCGTTCTTCTTGAGCAAGAGGGCCAAAGCGTTGGTGGTGCTCAGCG
>JBHHUB010000041.1:0-24601 GCA_046753625.1 Phycisphaerae bacterium
CCGAGGATGGACCCGACAACCAACGGCTCATTTCATACGTGTTGCAGAAGGCGGGCGCGCATGTGACCGTCGTGGAAAACGGCCGACTCGCGATGGATGCCGCCATCGCCGCTAGAGATGCAGGCGAGGGCTACGTCTGTATCCTGATGGATATGCAGATGCCGGTCATGGACGGGTACGAGGCAACGCGCCAACTGAGGTCCGCCGGATACGTCGGGCCCATCATCGCGCTGACCGCCCATGCCATGACGGAGGATCGGTCCAAGTGCCTGGATGCCGGCTGCGATGACTATGTGAGCAAGCCTATCGATCGCGGATGCCTGCTGGGGCTGATACAACGCCTGAGCATGCCGGCCGGCGCCGTGGCTTCGGCATCGGCGTAGGCGGCTCTGGGGCCATAGCGTGTGGGTGTGTGCTATTTTTAGTTGAAATTTTGGACGAACGGCTCCATGAATGACGGTGGGTTTTGAGAAATCCATCAAACAAGGAGCCGTGTGATGAAGAGTGTCGCACGAATCGGAGCGAATCGCAAGGGTGGATGCAGGAGGAATGCCGCGGAGGCAGGAGGCGAGCGAGGTGGGATGCCGAAAGGCGATCTGATCAAGATCGACACGCGGGCGGAGCTGATCCAATCGCTGATTCCCATCGGGCTGGAGGCGGTCAATGAGCTGCTCCAGCAGGATGGTGATCGGCCTGGGCGTTACCCTGCAAGGAGAAAAGGTGATTCTGGGCTTCGTGCAGACCGCGACGGAGAACGAACGGACGTGTTCGGCCTTCTTGCGTGGGTTGGTGGATCGCGGGTTGAAGTTCGAGTCGGGGCTGTTGTGCGTGATCGACGGCGCCAAGGGATTGCGTAAGGCGGTGGATCGCGTCTTCGACGGACCCGTGAGCCGCGGGGTCTTATACGCCATGGATGCGGTTTGGCTGAGCCACGCCGCCCTCGCAGTTATCCGGAATGCCGCGGATATTGTCGTCTGGGCCCGCCGGGTCAACCCAATTCGGCGTATGTTCGATCACCAGTTGTTTGGGCTGGTCGCCGAACACTACGCTGCCGTTGCAGGCCGTGAACTCCATGGGGATTGCCGACCCAAGAAACACCATCTCTACGGGATCGAAAACGCGGATGCTGTCGCTCCCACGGAACGATACAACGCCCAAGTCGCCCGCGTCGTTCAGGTCAATCCCATATGCGCCGGATTGCGGATTGGCCGAATCGGTTATCTCCAGTACGGCTGTGGTCACGGGCAGCCCCGCGTCCATGGTGATTTCGACGACCTTCACGCCGGAACCTTCGCTTGTGCTGTACAGAAAACGCTCATCGGGCGAAATGTCGATGCCGCGCCACGTTTCACGGACGGCGGTCCGCCGGTTGGCGTTATTCGTTGTCTCCAGCCGCTTGGCCCACCGCGGACAACTCGTTCGCGGGCTGAGCCAGGGTCATACGCTCGATCGTCTCGCGCAGGGCGTGCAGCTCGTCCAGGAAACCGTTGCGTTTTTCGTCGATGAAATGTTCGGCCCGGCTGCGGTAGTACTCGATTCCGTCGAGCAGGTTGGCTTTAAATTCGCGGAAATACTTCGGTGCGCGGTTGGACAAATCGAGAGAGTATTCTTCCAACTCCTTGCGCAGATTGTCCACGTAAATGGACAGCTCGCGAATGAACATGTGTGGCCGATCCGGGTTGGTCAGCAGGGAGAGCCGTCCGTAAATGTGACTCACCATGTCCTGCAGCGTGGCCAGCTTCGAGAAATTGACGATGTTGGGGCCGCAGCAAACGGCCGGCTTGGCGTCCGGATCCAGGTTGTTTTTCAGCAACGCCGTACCGCCGACCTCATGGCAAATACAAGCCTTGGCCAGTACGGATTCACGCACGACGGGAAGCTGCGCGGCCGAGTAGCCCTCCTCGGCCAGATGCTCCAGCTTGCGCTTCTGATAGGCACGGGAGGCGTGACAAATCGGGATGTCGGTAAACTCGGTATTGGAAACAAGGTATCCCTTAGGGCACGCACTGCCCGGCCTACCGTTTAGAATTCGCTCACGGCGAGACTCCTCGCTCCCGGAGTCGCGAAGGGTCCAAAACGGCACGCCCAGAGGAGAGGCACCGCTGAGGTGCACGTCCCCTTCCTTGGCCCCCAAGAGCTTTTCCAGGTGTTCCTCATCCACCGTCGTGGCTTCCGGCACCAGCAAGAACGGCGTGGCCCAGCCGGTGCCGTCAAGGCGGTAGTATTCCAGTAGCAGTTCATTCTCGGCCGCGGTGCCGATACCACCCTGGGCTGTGATACGTATGTCCAGCGGTGTATCTATGGCAGGCTTGCCGAAGTTTGTGCGGGCGTCGTTGAAGACGGCGTGCAGCGATTCGCGCATCTTGGCGCGATTCTCTTTGAATTCCTCAAGGATGGGGCCCATCAGCAGGCCTTTCGTGGCGAAGGCGTGGCCGCCGCAGTTGAGCCCCGACTCGATGCGGTACTCGGAGACCCACAGGCCGCGCCGGGCCAGGAACTTGCCCTGAATCATGGCCGATCGCCAATCGCTGACCTTCAGGATGATCTTTTTCTTGATGACACCGCCGACGTCGGGCGAAAAGTCAGCGAATTGGGTCGCGTAGCCGTAGAGGCGGTGGTTCATACCCGCAGAAAAGACGATGGAGGAGGCCAGCGAGCTGTTGGCGTATCCGCGGAGGGCCGCCATGGCGTCCGCGAATTCGGGCGCCAGCTTCTCCCCATTTCGGTACAGGTCGCGATCGAGCTTGGTCATGATGTTCACGTCGATCGGCCCGGGAACCACGCTGCGGCGGAGTTCATCCTGTTTTCGGGCTTGCTCAGCCGGATCCTGTGTCGCCTGCATCTCGCGATAGGCACGCTTAAGCGGAGTTTCCGGAAGCATTTCGTAGTATCGCGTGATCTCACTGCCCTCCGCAAATGGGGAGGCCCGCAACGCTTGAATCTGTTTCTGCACCAGGCGACCTACCAGATCCAAGTACGCCGTAATCCGCCGGGCGCGGGCGTCTTCATCACGCTTTGCGATTTCCTCGTACGGCTCACCGGCCCGCAAGCAGTGCAGCTTGCGCATTTGCTCGATGAGCACGTCGTCAACCAGGGAAATGACGGAGGCAATGCCGTACTTGGCGACCCGCAACGCAGTATCGATGGTGAATCCCGAACCCATGACCGGGATGTGAAACGTGTGCCCACTTCGCGTGGTGCTATCCATCATGTCGCCTTCTCCGAGTACGGCCAAATGCCGAGCTGCTTGCGCATATCGCTACCAGTGCGAACATCATAAGTCAGCTTGGCCGAAACGCAACCGGAAAAGAGGTTGCGACACGTATTGGATGCGGTCTCGAAGAGATGTTGAATCGGGCTCTCGGCAGGGTCGCCGAAGCGGCCCAGCCGCTGTGCGCTCGCGGCGAGTGTTTCGCCCGTGTACGACGGGCGCTATGGGTCTTTCGCATCCTCTCGGCGTTGTTATTGGGTGCATGACACTTCCGGCGGCTTGAACGCCGTTCTTTCCGGCAGCCTCGAGGGCTGCTCTGCAGCAGCCGGGGGCAAGCGTAGCGCCACCTCCGGATCGCGTGGCGGGCGTGGTCGAGCAGGCCTTCAGCCTGCATTCTTGTCCGCCGATTTTGTCCTGCACCTGTTGTTATTGGATGATCCATGAGGGTCTGGACCGGCCGTATGACGGCCCCGCGAGGTTTTGGGGGCAGTAATCGCTCGCTAGCGGATGCCGCTCATAGGCGCCGCGATTGGTCGTGGAGGCCGTCGCTGCACATGGCGCCGACATCCTTGACCTTGGCCAGGCGTACCCCATGAGAGGCGTACACGGCCAGCGTTTCACGAACCAGGCTGAGTCGGTGGCGATGGTCCGGGCCCACCAGGCGATAGGGGTGCACGACCGTCTCCATCAGACAAGGGGCATGCGCCGCGAGGCGGGCCAATCGTTCGTGCAAATGCACCATGTCGCCGAGCGCTACCGGCCGGCACCGCTGGTCCATGAACATCCAATCGGCGTAGGCATAGGGAATCTGCCACACCGACCCGACTCGGTAGGGAAAGCGAAACGTTACCGGTGATGCGGGCCATCGCCAGTTGACCCCGCTCGCCATGCCGCGTACCGCCTGAATCTGCGGCACTTGGGATAATGCCGCGAGCGTACGCCAGTTCAGCGTCCAACCGGGCGGGGCCCAATAGCGGCTTGACACGCCGTATCGCGTCCTCAACTCGCTCAGTCCGCGCTGGAGCCACTCCACGGCGTAGCCTTCGACGGGCATGGCATGGTCCAAACCATGCAGCTCAACCGCCTCGGGACCAAAGGCATCGATTACGGTTTCAACCACCGCGTCCGGCGTTCGGAGAAACACACCGGGGGAGTCGTGTAGTTGAACACACAGGCTGGCGGAAAACCCAAACTCCGACAGCAAGCCGCAAAACGCCCGCATTACGTCGGCGTATGCGTCGCGATCGGTGCCACGGTCATCAACGAAGGCCTCGCCATCCATGGTACACAGAAGCGTCGAACCGGCGGGGCGATCCGACGGAGTGACCGAATCGGCCGCGTTGCAAACCTGCAAGAACGCCGGCGAGAACGTGCAATCGGGTTGATAGCTTCCCAGGTGGGCGGTCATGGCACCAAGCGTCGGTGTGGGCTGAGTGACGATGCGCACGTTGGCCAGCCGACCATCGCCCTGCATCACCGCAATTCGCCGCGACAGCCGGCCGTCGTGGGAGTCTCGCAGGAGCAGGATCGCGTCGACGGACCAGGAGTCGGCGACCTCAGCGAGCGGGGCGATCGGTCGGTCCAGAAGCATCGCGGTCGCCGGATCGTCGTCCACGAAACCGATCAGACGCCGACCGTCGGATTCCAAGCAGTCGACGGGCGTATCCTCGATACAGGCCTGTGTGTAGCGACCGGCCGGGTACAGGGCATACCGCTGACCGGGCTGGACCTGCGCCAGAAATCCAAGCAGGGCGGAGCGTATGGGGGATGGGGCTGGATCCCCCGGATGCTTGATTGGCATTCGGGACGGGGGGGCGCCACGGTGTAGCGTGCTTTCCATCATCGAACGCCCTCCAGTACCGCGGGATTTCGTACGTGGGCTTGTTCACACAGCGCCAGCCATTCACGACCGACATCGCGCCAGGTCCGCGAGCGAACCTCTTGAGGCCCGAGTTCCTCAAGCCTGTGGCACAGCGCGTCGTCGGTCCAAAGACGCGCCAACGCGTCGGCCAGTTCGTTTGTGCTGGTCGGATCGAACAGCAGCGCAGCGTCGCCGACGGTTTCGGGAATGGACGTAACGCGGGAAGCGGCCAGAGGTTTGCCCAACGCCAGCGCTTCCATAGCCGGGAAACTGCCCGGCTCGTACAGGGAGGCCACCAGAATCAGGCGGGCCCGCAGGTACAGCGCACGCAGCGTTGGGCGATCCACAAAGCCGATCAGTCGGACCAGGTCGCCGAGGCCCAAATCTCCGGCCAGCCGGGCGATTCGCTCGGCGTGGGCTGAGCACTCGCCGCCGGTTTGGCCCGTACATAAGATGGTTATCCGCAGGTTTTTCGAGTCGTGCAGGTGCGCGACGGCCCGGACCACCCGCTCGTGATTCTTGTGCGGCCAAAGCTGCGCGGGCATCAGGACGAAACGATCCGGGAGGTCGAAATCGAATGATCGCGCCGGCTCGTTCACGCTGCCGGATATTTCAGAGGGGCACGCCAAAGGCAACACGGCGGTTTGTTCCGCTGGAACACGGCAATGGTGCTCGATGTCCCGGCGCACGTGTTCGTAGCTGGCATAAACCAAGGCGGCGCTGCGCGCGACGCGCGACCAGCGCCGCCGCCGGGCGAGATCGCCCGGGCTGTGATCTTGGGGGCGGTGGACGTGCTTGAGGTCGTGGATGGTAAGCAGTACAGGAACCCGAGGTCGTTTGAGGTACGGTGGCAGCGTGAAATACAGCAGGTCGATTCCATGGTGTGCTACGGCGTCGTCCAACCCCCAGAGGTACGCATCGACAGCCGCCGACCCGCACATCCCGCGTAGCGCATCCGCCGCATCGAGCGAACGGTAACTCATGCGGCGCACCCGAATCGCCTTCGCCCGCTGATCTTGGGTCAGTTCGCCCCATTCCGGGCGCACAAGCGGTACGATGGCAGCGCACAGCGGTACCCCGCGTGCGGCCGGTCGATTGGCCCGATCCACCAGCATCAACAGCTCGTGCTCGCGTTGATCCAACGACGCCACGCCGCGCAGCAGGTTCTGCACGTAGACGCCCATGCCGCCAAGCTGATGGAGGGACCACCGTCCGAGATAGACACCAATGCGCATCAGGCCCATCCTCGCGCAGGTAGTCGGACACGGAGACCATCCAGCAGACCATGCACGCATTCGGGATGACGCCCCTCATAGCGGCGCGGCCACAAACGCCAGAGGCGCGACGGGTGAACGCCGTCCGGCCACGCTTCGGCGGGCGCGTCGGGCGTCCAGCGATCCCACACGGCGTCCAGCCAATCCGCACGCGTGCTGTTGGCATCGCGACGGCGATAGAGCTGCATCTTCAGGCGAACGCGGGCATCGTCGTTCCAGGCGTAGTGCCAGCCGGTAATCCTCGCATCGCGCGGCCGGCGCATCCCTTGTTCATCGACGTGCCCCGCGATGATCCGGCGGATGGGAAGATGGGTCGCGCTCATGCCGTCGGCACGGCGGAGGACGCGTGCGTAACAGAACCAACGTTGCTCCCCGTCTACATCGGCGAGCACGAAGTCGGGCGACATCCAGAATACGTACATGGGCACCGCCAGCGTCGTCAATTGCGGATCGAGGAATTCGCGCGGCACGGCTGTCAGCGAATGGGGATCGTAGAACTCGTCGGCGTCGACGTGCCAGATCAGGTCACCCGTGGCGCACTCGGCGTAGGCGGCGGCCATTTCGTTTTTGTCGATCCAGTCGCGTTGAAGAATCCGCAGTTTGCGATCCGGGTCGGGGAATTCCTGGAGTAGCTTGATCGTTCCATCGTCCGACCGGGCTCCGACGCCGGCCGTCCGCCGGAGCGCCTGGACCGATCCTTCGCAGACGATGATTTCGTGAGCGTATGGGTAGAGGTGCGCAAGATTGGCCCGCAGCGTCAGGGCTTCGTTGAATACGATCATGCAGAACGATAGCTTCACGGGACCGCCACCGGTACGTCTAAAGTAGGATCATCGATCTGCCTCGTACAGGGCGGCGCGTCCAGGCACCGCGCAGGATTGCCCACCACTCGAGCGCGGTCCGGGACGTCGCGCAGCACCACCGCGCCGGCGCCGACGACGGCGCCGGCGCCGATCCTGATGCCCGTGATGACCACCGCGCCGGCGCCGACAAACGCGCCGCGTCCGACATGAACGTGGCCGCAAAGCACGGCTCGTGGGGAAATCACAGCGAAATCATCGACGATGGTATCGTGTTCGACGACTGCGCCGGTGTTGACAACTGCGTGGCATCCAATGCGAGCGAGCGGGTTGATTATGGCGCCGGCCAGGATGATCATGCCCGGTTCGAGCTCCACCGATGGGGCCACCACGGCCGAAGGATGGACGCTCGACCACCACGCCGGCATCAGCGGATCAAGCCGCTGAGCCAGGGAAATCCGGTGGCGGGCATGTACCAAACCGGCCAATCCCAAAATGCCCGCTGCGATGGCTTGCGATCGAATCAAGTCTTTGAGCCCTTCGTCGCGCCCGAGGTAGGGAACGCCCAATCGCCGCACGGGGGCGGTTGCGTCGGCATGGATGTCGACATACCCCGCAACCTGCGCTTGCCTCGAAGCGGTGATGCAGTCGGCTACGACGGTCGCGTGCAGCCCGCCGCCGATGAGTACCACGCGTGGGAGGTCGGGGATTTGATGGTGGGGGTTCATGCGACGGCTCCACAGGCGGCGATGGCATCGCAGACCGAATCGATGGCTGCGTCGGCAAGTCCACACCAGCTCGGGAGCGACAGGCCGGTTTCGTAGAGTCGGACGCTCGTCGGACAGGCGGGCGGATTCAAATCGCGATAACAGGGCTGAAGATGAAGCGGATAGAAGAAACGCCGCGTCTCAATGGCCTGCTCCGAAAGAGATTGTGCCAGTGATGCGGCATCTTCGCAGAAAACATTCGTGAACCAGTGCACGGGCTCAACGCCCGGGGGAACGCGCTGGAGGCGCAGCCCATCCAAATCGCCAAGCCGTTGTTCGTAGCGTGCTCGGATACGCGCCTTGTCTGCAATGATCCGGTCGAGCCGCGCGAGTTGACTGATTCCCAGGGCTGCCTGCATATCGGTAAACGAGAAATTGAATCCGATCTCGTCGTGGAGGAAGACGCCTTTTCCCAGACGGCCATGGTTCTTCAGCCGGTAACACGCCTCAGCCAGCGAATCGTCGTCGGTCAAAATGATGCCGCCCTCGCCCGTCGTCAGCGTTTTGTTGCCGTAAAAGCTCAACACGCCCGCATGCCCCGTCGTTCCCGCGTGGCGACCGTGTCGCCGAACGCCGACGCCTTGAGCCGCGTCTTCCACGAGCAACAGCCCGTGCCGCTCGGCCAACGTCTTCAGGTTTGCAACATCGGCGGCCATGCCGTAAAGGTGGACCGGCATGATCGCTCGGGTGCGGGGTCCGATGGTCTCGGCCACCTGCTCCGGATCGAGCATCATCGTGTCGCAATTCACGTCGCAAAACACCGGCACGGCGCCCGCCAGGATGACCGCATTGGCGCTCGCCACGAAGGTGAGATCGGGCACAATGACTTCATCGCCTGCTCCGACGCCCAGCGCCCGGAGTACCGCAAACAGGGCGCAGGTGCCGTTGGCGTAGGCGATGGCGTGCCGGGCCTCGGTGAGCTCGCGCAGTGCCTGCTCAAAAAGGCGCGTCTGGTCGTGCTCGGTGACGAAGGTTGTGCCCACCGCCTGCCGTACCGCCTCGGCATCGTCGTCGTTGATCCAGGGTTGAATTTGCAGCACCCGTCTACACCTTTCCACGGCCGTTTGATTTCTCGCGTCGCAGCGCCGCGTTTCGCAAGCCCTTCGGTTCCGCAAGTATCTTGAGCCGCGGGCTTCAGCCCGCGCGGCCTCACGGCCCTCGCCCTATCAACCGGTACACGAAAGATGCAAGCGATCCAATGCGGCCGCAAAGTGATGGGGAAGGCACGCCCAATGCGCGTACTGCATCCACAACGCCTCGCAACGGTATTATCGGAAGCTGAAGTTCGATTCCATAAAGAAGCTCGCGTAACCCGACCGATAAGACGACTTTCAGGGGCATGGGCTGCGGACGGCGGCGGATCGCCGGCCGGGCCTTCGGATCAACCCGACCGGTGAGCGCAGTACCCGATCATGGCCGGAACCACCACACCGACCGCCATTGGCAAGGTCAACCGCACAACGCACCGACGGGTCAGCGTCGGTGAGCTTGTGCTCGGCAAGATCGAGCGTGCATACCTCGAACAAGTCATCCACAGCGGCCGGCTCTCTTACGGACCTTTTACCCGCCGTTTCGAGGCTCTTTTTGCGGCACGTCACGGCATCGCGCACGCCTGCTTTTGCAGCAGCGGTACCGCGGCGCTCCAGTTGGCTCTGGCCGCCCTGCAAGAGCGGCATCGCTGGCAGCCCGGCGACGAAGTGATCGTTCCGTCGGTGACCTTTGTGGCTACGGTCAACGTAGTCATTCATGCGGGGCTCAAGCCGGTTCTGGTGGACGTTCGGCCGGATACCTACACGTTGGATCCCCAACGGGTTGCCGAAGCCGTCACGCCGCGCACGCGCTGCATCATCCCGGTTCATTTGCTGGGCTTGCCGGCGGACATGGCCGCGATCATGGACCTGGCCCACGCGCACAAGCTGGCTGTCATCGAGGATTCGTGTGAAACGATGTTCGCCAAGGTCGCGGGGCGACCGGTGGGCTCGTTCGGCGACGTGGCCTGCTTTTCAACCTATGCGGCTCATTTTCTGGTGACCGGCGTCGGCGGGCTGGCAACGACGAACGACGCTGAAACGGACGCGCTGCTGCGCAGCCTGATGAACCACGGGCGTGACGGCATCTACTTGAACATCGACGACGACGATGAGCCCGACGCCTCGAATTTCAGCGACATCGTGGACCGGCGGTTCCGCTTTGAGCGAGTGGGGTATTCAGCCCGGTGCACCGAGATGGAGGCTGCCATAGGTCTGGCACAGATGGAGCATTGTGACCCGATCATCGCGGCCCGCAAGCGCAACGCCGACGAGTTCAATCGCCGTCTGGCTTCCCTCGCGGACGTACTGGAATTCCAGACCACGCCCGCCGATCGCGATCATGCGTACATGGTTTATCCACTGGTCGTGCGAAGCGAAAGCATGAAACCGTTGGTGCACTATCTGGAGGCGCGGGGCATCGAGACTCGGGACATGTTGCCGCTGATCCATCAGCCGGTGTACCGGGATTGGCTCGGGTCGGACGCGGCCGAGCGGTTCCCCGTGGCCGATCGCCTTTGGGATCGCGCGTTCTACATCGGTTGCCACCAGCATCTCAGCGGTGAGGACCGTACGCACGTGGTCGCCACGATCCACCGGTTCTTCGGGCGAAACGTCTGAATCTCGCCAGGCCGGTCGTTGCCGGCTACGCCGAAACGTCGAGACCTGATCCGGTTCCGCCGGCGGAGGCGTCGGGTAGGTACGTCGTGCTGGTGATGGACGTCTGCTGGATCGATATGGATGTCATCGAGATGCTGCTCTGAATGTATCCGCCGCTGCTATTGAGTCCGCCGCCTACGCCGCCATTCATACGGGGGTCGGCCTGGCTGGCATTCGATCCTTGCGACCCATTGCCGCTGGTCTGGTCGCTCAGCATGGCCATCAGGACAATCAGCACCAGGAGCATCTCAAGCATCTTGTTGTTCTCGGTATTGCCGCCGAGCCCGCTGAGCAAGTCGGATACCTGAGCCAAGGCGTCGCTCGTTCGGTTGGTTGTGCCGTGGCCGGCCGACTGCGTTCCCGTTGCTGCGCCTGCCTCCGGCGCGCGGGTCGGAAACGGCCGTGGCGTCGAACTTTGACCAATCGATGAAATAGGCCCCATAACTCACACTCCCCTCAAAACTGATCGCGTAGTGTCTTTCCCATTAGCCTCCTGACCAACAGAGCTGCAAGGTCCGGTCCTGTGCGGCGAAAACGGGCACACCTGCGCTAACCTGTTTGAACGACGGGGCTTACCGATGTTCTGGGCCCAGGCGGCCAGGGCCGGTTGTGCCTGTGACGTTGCCTTTCGGCATCGTAGTGGTGCATTTGCGACACAAAGTCGGTGGCCGGCAGCGTGTTGGAAGGGAACGTGGAGGCGGCGTGTAGCTGCGGAGTTCGGCAAGGGCTTCGCAGTCGGACGGGCGAGCGTGATCCGTGGGCGTCCGCGCCACAATAGCGTCGCCGCTCTGAACGCGTGCAAACGGGGTTTTGGTTGACATGGAAACCACGCCATTTATCATGTTGGAGCCTCGAGTGTTCCGAGAATGGGACAATATCGGACGGCTAATTCGTGTCCATCGTCGCCGCGTGGCGTGTGATTCGCCGGGGCTCAAGCGACCGACGTTGGCCTGTCAGGGTTTTACTACTTTGCGTTTGCTTCGACCGGGTCGAACCGGTCTGATGGGCGAGCGGTTAGACCGCAACTGTATGATCGCGACTGAATTGGCCAGAAAACGGGCAACCGTGACGCATACCCTGCACCCTCCCGCCAAGGTGAATCTCACGCTTGAGGTGCTGGGCCGGCGGAGCGACGGCTTTCATGACATTCGCTCGATCGTCATGGGCGTCGCCTTGACCGACCGAATCACCTGCACGCTTTCCCATGCCTGTGCCCACGAGTTTCGCTGCAGCGACCCGGAGCTTGAAAACGATCGTAATCTGGCATGGCGTGCGGCCGCATGCTTCATGCGTGAGACCGGACACGCGCCGAGCCTTTCGATCCACCTCGAAAAGCGCATTCCGGTAGCCGCGGGGCTCGGTGGGGGGAGCAGCGACGCGGCGGCGGTGCTGATGGCGTGCAATGCCTTGCTGCAGACCGGATGGGATGAGTCCGAACTGGCGCACTTGGGCGCGGCGTTGGGGTCGGATGTGCCGTTGTTTTTCTCGCTTCCCAGTGCGCTGATTGAAGGGCGCGGGGAAGTGGTGCGGGCCGAGTCGCTGAAGTGGTCGGGGCGGGTGCTGCTGGTTCAAACGCCGGAGGCGGTGTCGACGGAGGAGGTCTACCGAGCGTGGCGACCGGAGGACGGGGCGGAGCAAGGCTCCGGTCCGGATGCCGTCACCAATGCCGGAAGCAGTGCCGAACTGATGTCGCTGTGTTTCAATGCATTGGAGCCGGCCGTATTCAGGGTGGCGCCGGCGGTGGCGCGAGCTAAAGGGAACGTGGAGGAGCTGACGCGCTCGCGTTTCGGCCTCTCCGGAGCGGGGTCGACTTTTTTTCACTTATACGACGACGGGCAGGCCGCCGACGAAGCGCAGCGACGGATCGAAGCCGGCGATCCCCACTTGCGCAGTTGGATTGTCGCGGCGCCGGTCGCCATAGAATCTTCGCCGGGCAAGGAGTAATTCATGGAAATCACCGACGTTCGAGTACGATCTCTTAGTGATACGGCGGATCGCCTCAAGGCGGTTTGCACTGTGACGTTTGACGGTTCCTTTGTGGTGCGCGACGTGAAAGTCGTCGATGGTGCGAACGGGTTGTTCGTGGCGATGCCGTCTCGCAAGGTTACGATCTCATGCAATTCGTGCCGACACAAGAATGTCGTTCGCGCGAAGTATTGCAACGAATGCGGATCCCGGTTGCCGGAAAACCAAGTGCCGCCGGGTGATCTGGACGGCCGCGGCAAGCTGCATCGGGACATCGCCCATCCGATCACTTCGGAGTTTCGCGCGATCGTCCAGGGTAAGATCATCGAAGCCTATCAGGCTGCGGTGGAGGCGTATGAGGAGCCCGAGGTTGAGGAATTCGAGGAGGCCGTAGACGACGATGTTGCGGTGGGCTCGGAGCCCCAAACGCAATCGACGCCGGTCACCGGCGGAGCGCCCGACGAGTACAACGACATGATCGCGGGGCTCAAGGGCGGAAAAGGCAGCGGCGGCGGCGGCGCGAGAAGATCGGAACGTGGCGGTCAGGGCGGGCGAACGGATCGTCCTCGCGGACGACGCGGACGCGGTCGGGATCAGGCGGCGAAGGATCGCCGGCCGGAGGAAAAGCCGGATCGGCGTCCGGAGGAAAAGGTTGAGAAGAAGAAGGCGGAGGAAAAGGTCGCCACGGCCAGCGCAAGCGATTCCGACGAACCGTTTTCCGCCGGGCTTGATCTGGAACCACCGCGCCAAGAGCATGCGCCGGCCGATCGTGTTTCGATCAAAGAGGCGGCGGTTGAGCCGGTTTCCGCGGACGATTCCAACGAAGACAGCGCCCCGTTCGGAATGGGCTTGCTTTAGCAGGCGGTGGCCGTTTTCCGTGAAAGAATCGGCGGTCCGAGGATGTCGCGTCGTTGTATGCACGAACCGAAGGTTTGACTTGAGGTAGATTCAATGCCCACCGGCATGGCGAATATGGAGAAGATCGTTTCCCTGTGCAAGCGACGCGGGTTCATTTTCCCCGCGAGCGAGATTTATGGGGGGCTCAACGGCTTCTGGGACTACGGGCCGCTCGGGGTTGAATTGAAGAACAATCTCCGGGACGCGTGGTGGAACGACATGGTCCACCATACACCCGCGGGGCCCAACGGCGATCATCTCACGATCGTCGGTGTGGACAGCGCCATCATTCAAAACCCGAAGGTCTGGGAGGCCTCGGGGCATGTGGCCGGGTTCAACGACCCTATGGTCGACGATAAGGAGACGAAGAGCCGGTATCGGGCCGATCATCTGGCGATTTTCGCGATCGTGGGCAATGAAACGGGGCAGCGCGTGGGGCCCTACTTTGCGGCCGTGGCTGATCTGGCGACGGCTTCGGACGAAGAGCTCATCGACGGACACAAGAAGACCATCAAGCAAATCATCCGAAAGGGCAACCTCGAAGCAACCGGCTACACGATTCAGCGTGTTGTGGACGGTATCAACGACGGGGCGATTCGATCGGAAACGATTGGACCCGGCGCCAAGGAGCGTGGCACGCTCACCGAGCCGCGCCAGTTCAACCTGATGTTCAAGACCTACGTCGGGGCGGCATCGGGCGAGGACAACGTTGCGTACTTGCGGCCTGAAACGGCCCAGGGCATTTTTACCAACTACAAGAACGTGCTCGACACGATGCGCGTCAAGGTTCCGTTCGGCATCGCGCAGGTCGGAAAGTCCTTCCGCAACGAGGTGACGCCACGTAATTATGTCTTTCGCTCGCGCGAGTTCGAGCAGATGGAGATGGAGTGGTTTTGCCACCCGGATGAGGCGAGGCAATGGTACGAATTCTGGGTGCAAGCCCGGTTGGATTGGTGGAAATCCTTGGGGATCAACCCGGAGCACCTGCAGCGGCGCGAGCATGAACCCGATGAGCTGGCCCACTACTCAACCGCCTGTGCCGATGTGGAATACCGCTATCCCTTTACCGAGCCCGGATTCGGCGAGCTGGAGGGGATCGCCCACCGCGGCTGTTACGATCTGACGCAACATCAGCAATGCGCCAAGACCAAGTTGGAATACTTCGACCACGAACGCAACGAGCGGTATCTGCCGCATGTGATCGAGCCGGCGGCGGGGTTGACGCGCGGCCTGCTCGTGCTGCTGTGCGAGGCTTACCACTTCGATGACAGCCGAGCGAGCAAGGAATTCATGAAATTCCACCCGCGTTTGGCGCCGCTTAAGGCGGCGGTATTCCCCTTGGTTGCCAAGGATGGCATGCCGGAGATCGCGGAGCCGATCTTCCGCGAGCTGCAAAAGCACTATCCGGCGCAGTTCGACGTCAAACAGTCGATCGGCAAGCGCTACGCGCGCATGGACGAGGCGGGTACGCCGTTTTGCTTCACCGTCGACGGGCAAACCAAGGAAGACGGCACGGTGACGGTCCGCAACCGCGACGACGCCAGCCAGATACGCATCGACAAATCGCGCTGCTTGGAATACCTACGGGAAAAACTCGCACTCTAAGGGCAAGATTCACCACCAAGCCACCAAGACACGAAGATGGCGCTGAAAGAGGGGGTCAGAGGCACCGCAGGCGAATGGTTGTCGTACGGGTGCTTGACAGGTGAATGCTCAGGTGCAGGGTCCGCGGGTGCCCCACTTCCTTTTGGAGGTGGGGGAGCCGATGACGGTGACCGACTGACGACCGCTCCTGCTGCCGATCCAGAGCCGCGGGCGCCATCCCTCGGAACGCCCGCTTCGTGACCGCGAGATCATCGTCTTCCCCACGTCCCAAGGACATGGGGCACCCGCCCGCTGCCCTGCGGCGGCGGCCTCGTCGCCTTCGATACACGGGTAACCCTGGCGCTGCATACGCCGCATACTCCTCTATAGGCTGCAGTCGCCCATGTTGGCCATCCACTCCTCCGCCCGCTTGCCGATTTCCTCCGGCGTGAGGTCCTCCTTGTGGGTGCAGATTTCCCACTCATGGCCGAAGGGGTCGGTAATCTTGCTGTAGCGGTCTCCCCAGAACTGATCCACAGGTTTCATGGACTCGGTGGCGCCGGCCTGAATCGCACGATTGAAGGCCGCGTCGCAGTCCGTCACGTAGAGACACATGCTGACCGTGGTGCCGTTGAGCTTGCTCGGCGAAACCCATCGCTCCATCATGGGCATTTCGTCGCACATCATGAACATGGCGTTGCCGATCTTCATCTCGGCGTGCATGACACCTTTGCCGTCGGGACCCGCCATGCGACAAATCTCCTCGGCGCCAAAGGCATTCTTGTAGAACTCAACGGCGTCGGCCGCTCCTTTGACGACCAGATGCGGGGTAAGACTCGTAAACCCTTCCGGAATCGGACTCTTGGCCTGTGCCATCGCTCATACCTCCCAAAGTTTCAGCCGAGAAAAGAATCGGAATACACAGCTTCCGAACGTAACGGACAGAAACCTAACAAAAATAGAACATCGTGTCAACGTCTGAAGTTGTGTGAGGCGATCCCCGGGGCCGTGAGGGAATCGGCGTCTGCGTTTGCAGACTGAAGGCCTGCTCCCTTGTAGTTGGGAGCCATGGCAACGCCGACCCCGGAGGAGCCGCTCCAAAGCCGGCCCAGCCCTTTCGGCGCTAGAAATCAGCCAAGCGCGCGACCGCAACCATCCGGGCGTGAGGACACTACGATTCGTCCGCCGGGTTCGCGTTGGTGGTCGCACAGTAGCCGAGTCCCGGGAGTACGCGGCGGCCAATCATCGTCCCTCGCGGATCGATACAAGCCGGCAAGCAGCGGCCGTCTGCCGCCGTCCGTCGCGGGACGTCGGTCGTCAGATAATCGCGGCGCTCCAAGGGCGGCGATGCGGAATCCTCGCTCTGACAGAATCATTGGAGACGATGTGAGTTTCCTGTTGATTTGCATTTACAAACCTGATACGATCCCGCGAACCCGCTGATCGGCGTCGTGTCATTGGGGTCAGTATTCCTTGCCATAAAGTGCTTTGCCGTGGTTTGGGCGATGTGGTTGCATTGGCTCTGCGGGGTCTGGGCACTTGGTGAGGGCGGCTTGCGAGATTCAGGTACGGCGATTGCAGAGAGCGACCGATAGGGTGCTATTGGATTCGAAGGAGGTTAGTTGAACCCGCGTGAGACCGGGTCTACAGGTGACAAGCAAAGATGGAACGGTTAAGCAACATCCGAAACATTGGTATTTCCGCCCACATCGACTCCGGCAAAACGACGCTGACGGAGCGGATACTCTTCTACGCCGGCAGAATCCACCGAATTCAGGAGGTCAAGGGTAAAGACGGCGGCGCCACCATGGATTTCATGGAGCTCGAGAAAGAGCGCGGCATCACCATCACCTCCGCCGCCACGACCGTGGAATGGGAGGGTAAGGAGATCAACATCATCGATACGCCCGGCCACGTCGACTTTACGGTCGAAGTTGAGCGTTCACTTCGGGTGCTTGATGGGGCCGTCTTGGTGCTCTGCGCGGTGGGCGGCGTCCAATCCCAGTCGATTACGGTGGACCGGCAGATGCGACGCTACCGGGTTCCGCGCGTGGCGTTCATCAACAAGATGGATCGCGTCGGGGCTGATCCCCAGCGGGTTATCGGCGAACTTGAGCAGAAGCTCGGCCATGTTGCGGTTCCGCTGCAACTGCCTATCGGCGCCGGCGATGATTTCAAAGGCATCATCGATTTGATTGAGATGAAGAGCGTCCGATTCGATGGCGAGTCCGGCGAGGATGTGATGCTGGAAACCATCCCGGCGTCCCATCAGGATGATGCGGATCGGGCCCGCCACGGCATGCTTGATACGCTGAGCCTCTACGACGACGAACTCATGGAAGTCATGCTCGAGGGGGATGAGCCTCCGGTGGGGTTGATTCACGCCGCGTTGCGTCGAGCGACCATCGCGCGCGAAATCACCCCGGTTTTGATCGGCACGGCCTACCGCAACAAGGGCGTTCAGTGTTTGCTGGATGCCGTTACGCGGTATTTGCCGTCGCCGCTGGATCGGATGGCTTATGCCTGTGACAATGCCAACGATGGGGCGGAGGTTACGATTACGGCCGATCCCGAAGGTCCGCTCGTAGGCATGGCCTTCAAGATTTGTGACGAGCCGTTCGGGCAGGTGACCTACGTACGCGTCTACCAAGGCCAGTTGGGCCGGGGGCAGATGTACAAGATCGGACGCACCGGAAAGAGCCAGCGCATCGGTCGTATCTACCGCCTCCACGCGGACAAGCGCGAGGATCTTGAGGCGGCCCGTGCCGGAGACATCGTCGGAGTCATGGGGATCGACTGCATCTCCGGCGATACCATTTGCGGCAAGGAAGTCACTTTGTCGCTCGAGAGCATTCACTGTCCCGAGCCGGTGATTTCCATCGCCATCGAGCCAAAGACCGCTTCCGATCGCGAGCCGGTTTCCAAGGCCTTGGGCCGTTTCGTTAAGGAAGATCCGACGTTTCATTCGCACTTCGACGAGGAAAGCCATCAGACCATCCTGTCCGGGATGGGCGAATTGCACTTGGAAGTCTACATCGAGCGCATCCGGCGCGAGTACAAGGCGGAGGTCAACGTCGGGCAGCCCAAGATTCAATACCGCGAGTCGCCGACCATCGAAGCGTCCTATAACTACAAGCACAAGAAACAGACCGGTGGCTCGGGGCAGTACGCCCACGTCGTCGGCAAGCTCATCCCGCTACCCGAGGGCAACGAGCAAGACTACGAATTCGAGAACAAAGTGACCGGCGGGCGGATTCCTACCGAGTACATTCCCTCGGTTGACAAGGGGTTCCAAATGGCTCGCCCGCGTGGACCGCTGGCGGGGTACGAAGTCGTGGGGGTCAAGATGATCCTGGAAGACGGCTCCTCCCATGCCGTCGACTCCTCCGATCTGGCGTTTCAGGTGTGCGCGCGAACCGCGTTCCGCCAGGCCGTGCGCGATGCCAAGCCCGTACTGCTTGAGCCGATCATGAAAGTTGAAATCGAGGTGCCCACCCAGTTCCAGGGCGCCGTCAATGGGGACATCGCATCCCGGCGTGGGTTGATCGTCTCGAGTGAGATGAAGCCGAACGCGGCCGTGTTGATTGCGGAGGTGCCGTTGGCCAAAATGTTCGGGTATTCGACCGATCTGCGCTCGCTGACCCAGGGCCAAGCCTCCTTTTCCATGGAATTCCTCTGTTACCGCAAGACGCCGACCACGATTCAGGAAGAAGTGATCGAGGCTGCGCGCAAGAAGGCCAAGACGTCCGCCAAGTAGCGATTTCCGCCACCAGGGCCATTCTCGCATGCATCAGCGCATCGGGGCGCAAGCCCGATGGCATCCTGCCGCAGGTGGTCCGCGGATCGCGGGTGCCACGCCTCCTATTTGGAGGTGGGGGAACCGATGATGACGTTCGACTGACGGCTGCGCTTGCCGCCAATCCAAGCCTTCGTGCTCTGGCGTCCCTGCCGGATAGCCTTCAAATCCTGGTAGCCAGCGAGATCATCGCCTCCCCCATGTCCAAAAGGACATGGGCCACCCGCCACCCATCCCGCCGGCAGTGTCACGGATCCCCGCAACACCGCACCCCCATCGCGACATCGCGGCCGCCGATTTCGTTTGGCGGGGAATAACCGGTCCGCTATAATGCATTGCTTCATGGGGTGAAATCGGGCTTTATCGGGCGGATCCAGTGCGCGGAGGCATCGGCATGACGTATCGAGACCGTGGGGGCATCCTGGTGATGGGTGCGTTGGTGGCGTTGGCGGCCAGTGGGCCGGTGGTTCAGGGGCAAAGCCCGCCGGTCAATGCTTCGCTTGTGGGGCAATGGAGCGGTTATACGGGCGAATACGCCGATGTTTGGGGCGACGGCAATTTCGCGTATGTCGGTAGTTTCACGCTGGGGGACGGAATGCAGGCCCGCGTTCACATTCTCAATATCAGCGACCCCGCCAATCCCACCCTGGCGTCAACCTATTTTCTGCCCAGCCCGAATGAATTTCGCTCGCCACAGGATGTCAAGGTAGGGGATGGATTCCTCTTTATCGGACTGGAAAGCGGCGGAGCGGATCTGGTTGAGATCGTCGACGTGCGAAACCCGAGCGCCCCGGTTCACGTTACGACCTTGCAGCTTGCGGGGTTCAACAGTTGCCATGACGTGTTTTACGATCAGGGCTTTCTTTATGTCGTGGACAGCGCTACGCCGCGCGTCATCATTTACGACCTGCGGACGCTGAATCCCGATAGCCCACCCCCTGGTCCGATCGCGACCGCGAAGTGGGTGATCAACGATGTCGGCACGGTCTTTGTTCACGACATCAACGTGAGCAACGGCCGGCTCTACGCCGCGGCTTGGGACAGCGGTTTGTGGGTCTACGACGTCTCGGACGTCGCCAACACGCCGCCGGTGTTCTTGGGGTCGGTCGCCGGCAACAACACGCACTCGATGTGGCCCACCGATGACGGGACGTTCGTGGTTACGGGAGAAGAGCGAGGCAACGGCGGTTTGACGGCGTTTCGGATTACGGAAGGCGTCGGTTCCATTACGCTGACGGAGACCGATAGCCTGGTGTTGTCCAATGATGCGTTCAGCGTGCACAACATGATGTTCGTCGGCAATCGGTTGTATGTGGCATGGTATCAGGCGGGCTTGCAGGTGTACGACGTCAATCCGGTGACGGGGCTGTTTGAATTCGTCGCGAGCTACGATACGTCCACATTCGGCAATACGGGCGGATTCAACGGGGCTTGGGGCGTCTATCCTTTTCTCGGGGCCGACAAGGTGTTGGTTTCCGATATCGAGGAAGGTTTTTTTGTGATCAATGTTCAGGGACCGTTGGTCACGTTCGCGTTCCCCGACGGTTTGCCGGACCCGATCGATCCCAACGGGGGAACGCAACTGCGCGTCGAGATCATGCCCGCGTCGGCCACGCCGGATCCGCAGACGGTTCAACTTTTCAGCCGCTCCGACGGCGGCTTGTTCACGTCGACGCCGATGGTGGATCAAGCCGGTGTGTTCGTCGGCAGTTTCCCGCCGGCACCTTGCGGCAGCACGGTCGAGTATTACATCAGCGTTCAGACGACGGCGGGCGATACGGTCACCGACCCGCCCGGCGCGCCCAACGATGTGCATTCGGCCCTGGCGATCGTGGGGCTGGTGGATGTGATTTCGTTGGAATTTGAGAGTGCGCCGGGCTGGACGGTCAGCGGCAACGCAACGGACGGCCCCTGGGAGCGAGCGGTGCCCATCCTGGATTGCGATCGGGGCAATCCGCAGTTTGATTTCGACGGCTCGGGCGCCTGCTTCCTGACCGACAACAGCGCCGCGGGCTTTTGCAATAGCGATGTCGACGGCGGCACGACCACGCTCACTTCGCCGGCGTTCGATCTGACGGGGATGGTCGATCCTCACGTAAGCTACGCACGCTGGTTTTCCAACAACACGGGCGCCAGCCCGAACGAGGATCTCTTTGAGGTTGAGGTCTCCGACGACGACGGCGCGACGTGGCAGCTCTTGGAGGTGGTGGGGCCCGGTGGTCCGGAAGTGGGCGGCGGCTGGTTCGTGCCGCTGCTGCGTGTGGCCGATTTCGCTGCGCTGACGCCGACCGTGCGGTTTCGCTTCAACGCATCGGATACGGGGAACGGTTCGGTGGTGGAGGCGGCGTTGGATGCCTTCAAGATTGTGGAGTTGCAATGCACCGCGGCGAATACACCACCGGTGATTCAGCAGTCGCCGCTGAGCCAGTCCGTTTGCGAAGGCGACGGCGTGGCTTTTCAGGTGGTGGCCAGCGGTACGGGACCGCTTAGCTATCAGTGGCGGCTGGACGGTGTGGACCTTCCGAACACCAACGCGCCGGTCTTGGAAATCCTTTCGGCTTCGCCCGGTGATCAAGGCGATTACACCTGTTTGGTTACGAATGCGTTCGGCAGCGACCTGAGCGCGCCGGGGACGCTGACGGTGATCACGGCGGCAAGCTGCGACGATGGGAACGCCTGCACGTTGGATTCCTGCGCTGCGGCGACGTGCACGAATACGGACGTTACGCCGGTGGGCATGTGTTGCGATCCGGTCGGCGGCGGTTTGACCGCCATCGACGACGGGGATGCCTGCACGCAGGATGTGTGCCAGGCCGATGGCTCGGTCGACCATTTTCCGAGCTTTGATCCGCTGACGCAATGTTGCGATTCAAGCAGCGGTCAGGTCGTGCTGATCGACGACGCGAACGCATGTACGACGGATACGTGCCAGGCCGATGGAAGCGTCAGCCACGTCGATAACTTCGATGCCGGTGTGGACTGCTGCGACCCGGTTGACGGGGTGTTGCAGCCGATTGACGACGGCAACAGTTGTACGGATGATCTTTGCGATGCGCAGAGCGGCGTGGTGAGCCATACCTTGCTTGCACCGGTGGCGGCAGGGTCGGGTGGACGTGCCATTTCTATGGCATTTGATCAGACATGCGCGGACGACGTGGCGCTGCGCATTACCTCGCTGGATTTCCCTTGTATGTTGCTGTATGTGGATCCGAGTGGCGGCTTGACGCCCGCTCCGGTGTTTCAGCCGCCGACGACATGGGGGGCGGTCGTGCTGGTCGACGCGGCCGTTATTCCCGAATCGTCGTATGTGGTGCAAGCGGAATTGCCCAGCGGCGCGCTTTCAGCAGGGGCTACCGCACAAACCTGGAATTGGGGCGATCTGGACAACGACGGCTTCAGCAACCTGAACGATGCACTGCTGGGTGTCCTGGCGTTTCAAGGTGATTTCTCTCTGGTGACCTTTGAAGCCGCCGATATCGGGCCATGCACTCCGGACGGCGTGGTCAACCTTGCGGATATTCAGTTGGTGGTATTGGCCTTTCAGAGCGAGACGTACGTGGACACCGGTTGTGCGCTGCCTTGCCCGTAATGGGGTAGCGCGCCGTTTAAGGAGTAGGCCGGGTGGCCCATGTCCTATTGGACATGGGGGAGCGGATGATCTCGCGCGAGTTAGCCTTTGACGGCCCTGCGGCACGAACGCTTTGCACCGAGGCTTGGATCGTCGGCAAGCACGGACGTTAATCGGTCACGATCATCGGCGCCCCCACCTCCAAAAGGAGGTAGGGCACCCGCGCTCGTGTGGCCTGGCCGCCCTTGGCCGGGGCTGCTCAGCTACGGGGCAGCGACCCCGCCCAGGCGTACACACTCGAGGGCGAGTGTGCTACAGCCGAGTGTGCTACAGTGGTGAACTGCACGGCGTCAGCAGCTTGGCAATCGTATCCTTGTTCACCGGCTCAATGGTGCCTCGTTCGGTGATGATGCCCTTGATGTAGCGGGCCTCGGTCACGTCGAATGCCGGGCTGTAGCAGGCCGCGTCCGGGGGCGCCGTGAGCTTGCCGAATCCTCGGCGCACCTCTTCGGGATCGCGCTGTTCGATGGGAATGGCATCGCCGGCCTTGGTTTCGAAATCGAAGGTGGTGCTGGGCGCGGCGATGTAGAAGGGAATGTCGTGTGCGTGGGCCAGCACGGCCAGGCCGTAGGTGCCGATCTTGTTGGCGGCGTCGCCGTTGGCCGCGATGCGGTCCGCCCCGGTGATGACCAGATCGACTCGTCCCTGCTTCATCAGCACGGCGGCCATGTTGTCGCACAGAATGGTCACGTCGATGCCCGCCTGCTTCAGTTCCCAACTCGTCAGGCGGGAGCCTTGCAACAGGGGACGCGTCTCGTCAGCAAAGACCTGGAATCGCACGCCGTCGGCATGGGCGAGGTACATCGGTGCCAGAGCCGTGCCGAGTTCGGCGGTGGCGAGCGCCCCGGCGTTGCAATGCGTCAGCACGCCGGCACCTTCGCCGATCAGGCGTTTTCCATGGGTGCCGATTTCGCGACTCATCGCGGCGTCTTCGTCGCGAATCAGCACGGCCTCTTGAAGAAGCGTCCGCGCGAGTGCGTCGGGTGTCGCATCCTTGTGGGTGTCGGCGCAACGCTTCATGCGGGCCAAGGCCCAAAAGAGGTTGACGGCCGTGGGGCGTGATGTAGCCAGGTAACTGCAAACCTCGTCGAGCTTCTTGTCGAACGCTTCGCGCGATTCGCCGGTGGCACTCCGAACGCCCAGGACGACGCCCATGGCCGCGGCGATGCCGATGGCCGGGGCGCCGCGGATGCAGAGCCGCTTGATGGCGTCCCACATCGTCTTAACGTCGCAGCAGTCGATGAATTCGAGTTCTTCCGGCAGGCGGGTTTGATCGATCATCCGCGCGCAGCCGTTAAGCCCGCCGATCCATTCGATGCTCTTGGGAGGAAGCGAGGGGTCCGTCATGCCTTCAGCTTGCCTTGGATGTCTTTGTTGCGCCGGGCGACGACCTCGGCCTGCGCGGATTTGAATTCTTGATAGCGTTTGGCGAGGGCCTCGTCGTTTTGCGCAAGGATTTGCACGGCGAACAGCGCGGCATTCTTGGCGCCGTCCACGGAAAACGTGGCCACGGGCACGCCGGGCGGCATCTGCACAGTGGACAGCAGGGCATCGAACCCGCTCAGCGGACCGCCGGACAGGGGCACGCCGAGCACCGGTAGGCACGTGTTGGCGGCGATGGCGCCGGCCAGGGCGTTGGAAAGACCGGCGGCAGCGATGATGACCTGAACGCCGGTTTCGGCTGCACAGGTAGCGAATTCATGCACGCGGTCCGGATTGCGGTGGGCGCTCATGACTTCCACGAAGGGCTCCTCGCCGAATTCGCGGAGTTGCGCAACGCATTTTTGCATCACCGGCCAATCGGATTCGCTTCCGAACACGATGGCAACGCGGGGCTTCGACATCGAGCGATCTCCTTGGTTGAAGCGGCTAACTCGTTTGGAGGGGCAGGGTACCGCGAATGAGGCAGAGTGCAAAGGGAATGTGTGGGCCAGCGGCCCTCGGCTGGGTGATGACCCTCGTGTGGTGGGCCACACACAGCGGTGGGACCAGTCCGAGGGCTGGCGCCCGCGGCTCTGGTGCGTAACGAACCCGCAAGTTTAGGTGTGTCAAAGCACTAGTGGAAATCCCGCGAGTTGCTGGTCATGGGCGAGAGGCGGTCGGACAGGTCGTGGATGCGGTGGACCTGGAC
>JBHHUB010000042.1:0-23867 GCA_046753625.1 Phycisphaerae bacterium
TGGGCAAGCAGGACCGGCCCTCAATGGAGAATCGGAAGGAAACCCATGAACGGACGACGGATTGCGGATGGTGGTCGCCTGGTCGGCTGGCTTAGTGCTTCGACAACCGTGCTCGCCCTGCTCGGATCCGCCGGCTGCGGCTGTGAGCAGCAGCCCGGCGGTGCGGTTTCCGTGCTCGACGGGTCGGGGGATGTCAGTGGCGTCGACGGCGGTGCCGTGGACGGAGCGAACGACAACGCATCCGGGGGCGATGTGCTCCAGGATCCCTCAGCGCCACCGCTGGCGCCCGTCGCGCCGGATCCGGAACTCGACTGCAACGGATGCCACAGTCAAGCGATGGGTAAGCGCCGGGTCGTGGTCGACACCGATGGCGGTGGGGGGCACCACGTGCGCGGGATCGCGCTGACCAATGCTGATTGCGTCTTGTGCCACGACACCAGCCAACACATGGCGGGCGTCGTGCGCCTCTGGGACGACCCGACCCTGCGCACGACGGCGTTCGAATTGACCGCGGAACCGTCTACGAACTTCGCAGAAGCCGACAAGCTGACTCCGTTTTGCCAAAGCTGCCATATCGGCGGCGGCCAGATGCCCCATCCTGGAGGGGGGATGGAGCACGGCTGCATCGTGTGCCATGACCTGCACGATCCGACTTCCGTGAATCAGTCCCTCATCGCTCAGGCGGTGTACAACGCGGCGCTGGGACAAGAGGTTCCCGTTCGCTTCACGGCGCGAACCGGAATGGGGAGCTTCGACGACGGCGATCCCGCAGCGTACGATGGGATTTGTCAGGTTTGCCACACGGCGACCACACACCACCGGTTTGACGGCAGCGCCGCACCGCACAACGACGCAACGGATTGTACGGAGTGCCATTCCCACGATTCCGGTTTCGCCCCGCTGGGCGTGGCGGAGCTTTCCTGCATCGACTGTCACAGTGTGACGCAAGGTACGCGCGGGGCGGTGGTCGATGCGCAGGGCGGCGGCGGTCATCACTTCCAGGCGACGCCCATGACCTCGTCGGATTGCGAAACATGCCACGAGATGACACAGCATCAGCAAGGGCAAGTCCGCCTCTGGCAGAATCCGCAGGCGCCGTCGGCCGTGATCGCGCTGGCCGGCGATCCCGCGCGTGACCAGACGGAGGCCGACAAGCTCACGCCGTTTTGTGCCGGTTGCCACAGCGCCGATCAGTATGCGGTGCACATCGGCAACGGCGTCTGGCAGCCGGCGTGCACGCAATGCCACGACATGCACAACCCCAGCGACGTGAATCTGTCGCTGATCCAGTCCTTCGTGTACAGCCGGACGCTTGGCGTAGACAAGTCGGTATCCTTTACCTCGCGCACCGGTTTGGGGAGTTTGGAAGACGGCGATCCCGCCGCCAACAACGGGCTCTGCCAGGTTTGTCACACGGCCACCGCCCACCACCTGTACGATGGAAGCGCCGCCCCACATAACGACGCAACCGATTGCACGCAATGCCACAGCCATGCGTCGGGGTTCGCTCCGTTGGGCGTGGCGGATCTGAGCTGCCTGGATTGTCACAGCGAACCCCAAGGCTCGCGACCGGCAGTTGTTGACGCGCTGGGCGCGGGGGGCCACCACTTGCAATCCGCGCAGATGACGTCGGCCGATTGCGAAACGTGCCACGAGATGACGCAGCATCAAGCGGGCGCGGTGCGGCTGTGGGCGAACCCGAACTCGCCCTCGTCGGTGATTAGCCTCGCCCAAGACCCCGCCACGGATGTGGCGGAAGCGGAAAAGCTGACCCCGTTCTGTTGGTCTTGTCATACGGAAGTCGATCATGGCGTCCATGCGGTGAGCGGCGCATGGCAGCCGACGTGCATGGCATGTCACGAGATGCACGACCCCAGCGACTCGAATCTGAATCTGATCGCACCGGTCGTACGGAATCAGGCGCTCGGCATGGATCAGTCGGTGGTGTACACCGCCCGCACAGGGGCGGGCAGTTTTGATGACGGCGATCCGACGCAAAACAACGGTATTTGCCAGGTATGCCACACCAACACCAGCCACCACCTCTACGATGGATCGTCTCAGCCGCATAACGATGGAACGGACTGCACGGCCTGCCATTCGCACGGGTCCGGGTTTGCGCCCTTGGGTGTCGGCGACCTGTCCTGCACGGAATGCCACAACGTAAGCCAGGGCTCGCATCGGCCGATCGCCGATGAGTTCACCTACGCATCGCATCATGTTTCGGGTTCCGTCACCGATGCGGACTGCGAGGCCTGCCACGACCAGTCGCAACACATGCAGGGTACGGTGCGCCTCTACAACGCCGACGATCCGGGCGTGGTTGTGAGCCTGACCGGCGACCCGATGTCCAGCCTGGCCGAGGCGAGCAAGCTGGAGGCGTTCTGCCTGGCGTGCCACGACGGCGACGGTGCGGCCGGCGCCGCACCGTTTGCGGACGGCATCATGCCCCCGGCCATCAACGCCACACTCTGGGATCAGGCGACGCACAAGAACGTGCAAACGACCTGCATCGGCGATGGGGAAACCTTCGGCTGTCACAGCACGGGCCACGGTTCGTTTAAGGCGAATCTGCTGGCTCCCTGGGATGCGGCCCAATCACCCGTGGTCGGCGACGCGCTGCGCGAGGAAGAGGGAATGTGTTACAGTTGCCACGATGCCGACGGCCCGGCATCCACGGATATCGAGTCGGTTTTCGCCCTGGCCACGCACCACAACGTCAGCGCAGTCGACCAAGCCGACGGCTCGCGGGTCGAGTGCGTCAGTTGCCACAACCCACACGAAGCCTCGCCGGCGGCCAAGCTGCGTAATCCCAACGGTGGCGGACCCTGGACCGGTACGGGCGAGGCGTTCTGCCAATCGTGCCACGGCGCGGTCCCTCCTGCGGGCATCGCCTTCCCGTCGGTGGCGCCGGGCACGGGGTTCGACAAATCGGCGTTCACCGCAACGACGCATGACAATGCGACCGGAGCGGATAGTTGCCGCCAGTGTCACGATCAGCACGGCAGCTCGCAAACGGCCATGCTTCGGGCGGAGTACGTCGTGGCGGATCAGAACAACTACGCGGCCACCGACTATGATGCCTGCTGGATGTGTCATGACGACAACGCGATCATCTTCGGGACCAACCAATTCAAGACGCTTCATAAGAAACACGTCAAGGACAAGAAATCGCCTTGCATCATCTGCCATGACGTGCATCGAGGTTTTGATCCGGGAGAATCGGGCTTGATCGACTTCGACTACCCGATTCGAAACGGCGGGTACGACCTCTCCTTCATCAACGGAGCAGACGGCAGCAGCAGCTTCTGGATCGACGCCGGCACAAACCGGGGCAATTGTACGATCAAGTGCCATGGCAAGAAGCACACGCCGAAGAGTTACAATCGGCTGTAGGGACGCGTCCGATCGGCGGTGTGACGGCAACGAGGCCGGCGTAGCGAGCATCGAGCGTCGCGTGTGCGATGAGATGGCCAAGGGGCTTGGCTGCCGGCGCACGGCGCGCCGACGGGCGGCGCCTCGCTATCGTGCCGGGATGGCAACCCCCCGCGGAACCGCCGATCTAATCGGAAAGATCGGTGGTGGCGCGCACGAGCACCCGGCAGATGCGATCTTGCAGCTCTCGGTAGGGGGCACTGGGGCCGTGGTAGCCGTTGAAGATGATGGCGAACGCGAAACGGCGCCGACCTCCGCGATCCAGCACCCAACCGGCCAGCGAGCACACGCCGCGCATCGTGCCCGTCTTGCCGATCACGCTGCCCGGCAGGTCCTTGAGCCGCTTGCGCAGCGACCCATCGATGCCCGCGATCGCGAGGTTGTCCTGGAGTGCCCCGGCTTGGGGTTGTTCATCGATCCAGGAAAAGACGCTTGCCAGTTGCCGGGCCGTGCAACGGTTGGCCCGGCTGAGCCCCGAGCCGTCCGAAACGACGAGCCCCGTTGTGTCCAGCCCGGCGCGGGCGGCAAAGGCTTCCACGGCGCGGGCGCCGTTCGCCCAGGAGCCAACCGGATTTTCGCGGCCATGGCGAAGCGCCCAGGCGTATCCGGCTCGCTTGAACAACGCCTCGGCGAAGAGGTTCTGGCTGTTTTTCCCCACCCGTGCCAGTACGGCCGACAGGGGCGTCTCGTGGACTGCGAGCGTCTGAGCGGAGGGCGGGAGGCCGCCGCCGGGCAGCCGGACGCGACCAAAGACGACGCGCCCCTGCGTCGCGATGCCGGCCGCGGACAGCGCGGTCTTGAAGGCGTCGCCGAACAGCAATCCGGGGTCGGGAAAAGCGACGGCGCCGAACGCCCAGGTTTTGGCGCATCGCCCGCTGACAATGTACTCCATCGTGTTCGGGGGATGGTGCAGCAGCGGCGTGCGGCCGGAACCGGTCTTGCATTTGTTGGTGATGCTGGCCAATCGGGTGTCGGGCCGAATCGAGACTCGCGGTGCGTCGCCCGTGGCGGTAGGTGTCAGCGTGATGTCAAGACAGTTTCCGTTGATGTTCAACGCACGAACCGGCGCCGCGTACCACTTGCCCAGGTCGGCCGCCTCCCATGACGGGTGAATAGCGGCGTCATCGTACACCGATTCGTCCAGGATGATATCACCGTCAATGCGCTCGATGCCTGCGGACTTGATGGCGGTGATCCACGGCGCGAAGGGGTGCTCGATATCGCGGCGCAGTGCGCGGGAGGTCTTGACGTCGCCAAACGCCGGATCGCCGTCGGCCACCACGATCAGATCGGCGCCGTCCAGCGCGAGCACGGTCCGGAATACAAAGGATTCGCCCAACTCCAGAACCGCCGTGACCATAGTGAAAACCTTCATGGTCGAGGCCGGAATCAAGGCGCTGTCCGGGTTGCGGGAAAACACCGTTCGCTTCGTCGCCAGATCTACGACAAAAACACCGGCCTTGGTGTTGCGGTGGGGTAGCGACCTGGTGATCGCGGTCAGCGACTCACCGAGTGGGCGCCCCGGTCGGGCGAGGGCGGGGCAATCTACCGCCAGCAGCATGGCCGCCGCGCAGAGCCACGCGTTGTGGGCGATGCGGGCGTGGGGATTGTTTTTCGGCGTTGGAATACTCATGGTCAGTGCCCATGATAGGAGCCGATCGAGGTCGATCAAGTTGCGTCTTGTCGGCGGCGGATTTCGCGGGTGTGCGGCGATGGCGAGGTAAGCCGCTTGAAACGGTCATGGTGGACTTTCCCTGCCGGGGCGTTGCGGGTATGGTGTCCGGGTGTCGATTGGGGAGGATTCCCCCGAAAATTCTGAGGATACCGCGCCCTGTTTTGCGTACCCGCCCTGTTGTGATGGTTGATCGCTCATGCCCGTCCCGCAACCAGCGCACCTGATCGCCGATGCTTTGGGGGAGGCGGCCGTCCCGGGCGATGCGGCATTTTGCAATGTCGCGGCGCATCTGCCGCAGATGGCCCGGCGCGTGCCCGATCACAACGCCCTGATCGTTACGAAAGCAAGAATGTCGCGTGGCCGGGCGATCTATGAAACCCGATCGTTTCTTGAATTCGAACGGCTGACCAATCGCTACGCCCACGCGCTGGTTAAGATTGGTGTTCGTCGCGGTATGCGCACCCTCATGATGGTGCGGCCCGGCGTTGAATTCATCGGGCTGACCTTTGCCCTGTTCAAGATCGGTGCGGTTGTCGTCCTGATCGATCCGGGCATGGGCCTTGGGCGGATGCTTGAATGTATTCGCGGTGTCACCCCGGAAGCGCTCGTCGCGGTGGGGCGGGCGCACGTATTGCGTGCGATTCGGCCGAAGCCGTTTGCGTCGGTGACCTGTTCGGTCACGGTAGGCAAGCGGTGGCTTTGCGGCGGGCCGTCGTTGGATTGGCTTGCACGCAACGCGTGCGACGAATTCGAGCCGGCCCGGACCCGCGGCGACGAGACCGCGGCGATTCTCTTCACCAGCGGCGCAACGGGGCCGGCCAAAGGCGTCGTGTATGAGCACGCGATGTTCGACGCGCAGGTGCGTCTCTTGCGAGATTTCTTCAAGATACAACCCGGCGAGATCGATCTGCCCGCATTTCCGCTGTTTGCGCTGTTCAACCCGGCGTTGGGCATGACGAGCGTCATACCGGATATGGACGCGGCCAAGCCCGCGCGCGTGAACCCTGCTCACATTGTCGAGGCGATTCGCGATCAAGGCGTAACCAATACGTTCGGCTCCCCGGCCGTGTGGACGCGCGTCGCGGATTACTGTGCCCAAGACCGGATCAAGCTGCCTTCGCTCAAGCGCATTTTGATTGCCGGCGCCCCGGTATCCTATCACGTAATCCAAAAGCTCCATCAGGTTATTGGCGAAGACGCGGACGTGTATACGCCCTACGGCGCGACCGAAGCACTTCCGATCGCGGCGATTGCAGGACGAACCGTTGTCGCGGAAACGGCCTCGAACGCGCGCCGCGGCGCGGGCATCTGCGTCGGATGCGTCTTGCCGCAAATCACGTTGCGGATCATCCGCATCAGCGACGAGCCCATCGAAGCCTGGTCGGACGAGCTATTGCTGCCGGATGGGCAAATCGGCGAGATCGTGGTCCAAGGGCCCGTCGTAACCAAATCTTATGCGCATCAGCCCCGCGCGACGGCGATGGCCAAAATCTGGGACGGCGAGCACATCTGGCATCGCATGGGCGACGTCGGCTACCGCGACGATCGCGGCCGCATCTGGTTTTGCGGCCGGAAGAATCATCGCGTGGTCACGCCGGAGGGCACGCTCTTCTCCGTGCCGTGCGAGGCGATCTTCAACGAGCATCCCGAGGTGCTGTGCTCGGCTCTGGTCGGCGTGGGGCCGCTCGGGCGACGGGAACCCGTCATCATCGTGCAACTTAAACGGCCATGCGACCCCTTGGGGTCGCGCAGGAGAGTCGTGGCACGCGAATTGCGGGAGCTGGCGCGAGCGCATGATTTGACCAGGACGATTTCGCGGGTAATGTTCCACCGGGGGTTTCCGGTGGATGTGCGTCACAACGCCAAGATCAACCGGGAGGCGTTAGGGGTCTGGGCCAAGGAGCGGTTGCGTTGAGAGCACTGGTCACCGGAGGCGGAGGGTTTCTCGGTACGCGCATCGTGGAGATGCTGCACGCGCGCGGGGACGACGTGACGGCCTTGGGGCGGAATCGGTACCCGCACCTGGATCGCTTGGGCATCGCCACCGTCGCCGTGGACCTGCGCGATGCGGACGCCGTCCGGCGCGTCGTGGCCGGGTTTGATGTGGTGTTTCACGTTGCGGCCGTGGCCGGTATCTGGGGGCCGCCCGATCTGTTTTGGGATATCAACGCAGGCGGCACGGCCAACATCCTCGGTTCGTGCCGCGCTAATGGCATCAATAAACTGGTGTACACGAGTTCCCCGAGCGTCGTGTTCGGCGGCGACGATCTTTGCGGCGTGGACGAGGCCCATCCCTACCCGCGAAGACATCTTGCCGATTACCCCAAGAGCAAGGCCGTCGCCGAGCGCATGGTGCTCAAAGCCAACCGGGCGACGCTGGCCACGGTCGCCCTTCGCCCGCATCTGATCTGGGGGCCGGGTGATCCGCATCTGATCCCTCGCGTGATGGATCGCGCACGCCGGGGCCGACTGGTTCGCGTGGGCGATGGCCGCAATCTGGTGGACATCACCTACATCGACAACGCCGCCGAGGCGCACCTGATGGCGGCCGACGCGCTGGAACCCGGGTCGCCGTGCGCGGGCAAGGCCTATTTCATCAGTCAGGGCGAGCCGGTTCGACTCTGGTCGTGGCTGGGAGACATCCTGGAGGCCGCCGGCGCGCCGCCGGTGAAGCGGTCGGTTTCTTTTCCCGTGGCCGATCGCATCGGGGCCGTGCTGGAATTCGTGTACCGCACGGGGCGAATCCAGCGCGAACCTCCGATGACGCGTTTCTTGGCCGCGCAAATGGCCAAGTCGCATTACTTCTCGATCGAGGCCGCCCGGCGGGATTTCGGGTTCGCGCCACGCATATCGACCCAAGAGGGGCAGCGTTTCTTGCTTGACGGCCTGAGGGGAAGAACATCCGAGCCCACACCCATGCCGCTGGTCGAAGTGCCGGCCTCGTAGGTCGGGAATGTTTCGCTTCCGGTGGCACGCTGATCGGTGCACCGGGCGCAAGCCCGGTGAACTCGGCTCAGGGCGCCCGGCGCAAGCTTGGTGAGATCAGCCTCCGGATGGTCCGCAGGCTGGCGCCAGCGGCTCTGAATCGCGATAACGAACGAGCCGGCAGTGTCACGCCCGCTCAGACGCCGGGCGTATCGATCCGGCTATTGACGGCGTGGCGATCGGTCGTGATAGTGGCGTTGTTCGCTTGATTTCGATCGATTCGGTGCCGAACCCGCAGATGATCGGTTGCGATCTTTCGCCCTCGCCACGTGGGGCGGGGTCCGCCTGCTTGGGGGACGCCGACAGGTGCTATCGTTGCGGCAACGACGGACGTACCGGGAGGCGATGGTGCAGCGAGCCAACGATCAGAGGGTGTAGCTCAGTCGGTAGAGCAACGGCCTTTTAAGCCGTGGGTCCTGGGTTCGAGTCCCAGCACCCTCAATGGTCGCAAGTCCGATGTGTTCCGGAGTGATCTCCAAGCACGTGCGTCGTTCGGAGCCGGAGTCGCAGGCTTCTCGCGCGGGCCGCGATCACATTGCTCGATGCTACCCCCGGACCAGAACCAGCAGTACGTTGTAGGCCGCGTGGCAGCCGGCGGCCGGGCCGTACCCGCGAAACCAGAAAACGACCGCCAGGTAAACGCCGGCTAAGGTGCGAAACGCAAATCTGGCCAGCTCAAATGGTTCGACGCCGATCGGTCGGTGGTGGTGCGCGGCGAACGCCAACGCCGAAAGCAGTATGGCCGCCAGCGCCACGTTCTTGCGATCCAGCCGGAGGATGTCTACGCCGATGATCACCACGACGGAAAGGAACACAAGGCGGAAGATGAGTTCCTCATAAATCCCGGCCCCCACACACAGCGCGAGCCGACCGATCAGTGAGTCCGCCCGGCCGGCGGAGAGGGGAATCAAGTAGTTCAACAGCAAGAGGGGCAGCGACAGGAGGGTCGCTTCGACGTACATGCTTCCCACGCGTCGCCAACGCACGCGCCACTGGTCGCCGGACGCTACGTGCGTCGCCACGAGGATCACCACGACGGCCATCCCCGGCGCGAGTGAGCCCGCGTGGCCAAACAGCTCGATGAACCAGCGCAGAAGATCGAATGCGATCACCCGATCCGGATAGCGCACCGAGGTGATCTCGTAGAACGTCATGAGCGGCAGCAGAAAGACCAGCGCTTCCAACGGCCTGGCGAGGATGCCGCGACGATGCGGGCGCCTTTGTTGTACTTGTGGCTTGGGCATCGTCCCTCTATCGTGCGGACGGTGGGCCGATTGCACAAGAGGGCGGCATCGGCGAAAGTTTCACCAGCGTGCGATCACTCGATGAAGCAAGCCTCGATCCTGGAGACCATTGGCGCGCGGCTGCTGCGGACTTATGGGCCGCAACATTGGTGGCCGGCCAAGACCGCCACGGAGGTCGTCATCGGCGCCATCTTGACCCAAAACACGGCATGGACCAACGTCGAGCGGGCCATCAGTAACCTGCAGCGAGTCAATGCCCTTTCCTGGCAGAAGCTCGACGAAATGCCGGAGCCGGCGTTGGCCGAATTGATCCGACCTTCCGGCACGTTTCGCGTGAAGGCCAGGCGGATCAAGGCGTTCGTCTCGGTGCTCGTGGAGCGGTTCGACGGATCCTTGGCGGCGATGTTGTCCGGCGATCTGACCATCGCCCGCGCCGGGCTCCTGGAAATCAACGGGATCGGTCCGGAAACGGCGGATGCGATTCTGCTCTACGCAGGGCATCGGCCGGTTTTCGTCGTGGACGCCTATACGAGGCGGATCCTGCGGCGCCACGGGCTTATCGAGGACGCTGCGCGCTACGCCGAAATTCAATCACTGTTTCACGAGGCGTTGCCCGCTGACGTGCCGCTGTTCAATGAGTACCACGCGTTGCTTGTCCATCTGGGCAAGCGGCATTGCAGGGCCCAGGCGCTGTGCACGGACTGCCCGTTGGCCGATTTGCCGCACGACGAATCGCGGTAGGTAGGCGCGTCAGAGCCGCTGGCGCAAGCCTGCGGACCGTCCGCAGAGGTCATCGAGCTGGCGGTGCGGTGTTCTGAAGCGATGTCACCGGGCTTGCGCCGCGGTGGTCTGAAAAGATGCGGCTGATTGGTCGGTGGCGAATACCCAAGCACGCCCGTTGCAGGGCATTTGTGCCGTTATTGCCGGGGGCGGGCAAACGTTTCGTTGAAGGCTTGCAACGAGCCGTCTTCCTCAGTCAGCTTCCAGTTCGGCTCGCCTTCATCGCTCTTGTCCAGATTGAACCAGGACACCGCTTTGACCTGCGGCTGGGTTTGCAGGTATTCGTAGGCGTCGCGAATCCATTGGGCGCGCTGGCCGGGCTTGCCCGGCGCACAGCCGAACTCCGGAATGATGACCGGCTTGTTGGGATAGCGCTTCTTGAAATCCGCGAGCCGCTCGCGGTAGATCACCTCGAAGGATTCCCAGTGGTGCCATTTGTCGTGGTGATCGCCGAAGTTGTAGCCGTCTGTGCCGACCCAATCGACATATTCGTCGCCGGGGTAGTACAGGTGCATATCGTTTTCCGGCGTGTCCGGACAACTGACGATATTCGGCACCCAGACCCATTCGACGTTGTCGGCTCCTTCTTCCTTGAACATGGCATGAGCACGCCGCCAGGCGGCCACAAACGCTTTGGGATCATGGGACCAGGTGAACCAGTATCCGTTGAACTCGAACCCGAACCGCATCAGAATCCGCTTCCCGTACGCCTTGGCCTCCTTCGCCCAGGGCCGGAACAGCGACTCGTCAAACTTTCCCGCGTTGATATCGGGCAGCCAGGAATCCTTCCGCCAACTGTGCCAGACCCACAGCTCCAGCGACATGATGCTCGTCGCACCGCGCCGGGCGATCGCCTCGATCCAGTACTTTGGGAAGCGGCTCATTAGATTCAGGTAGAACGTCATGTACTGCGGTTTGCTCGCAAACTGCGAGAGCGTTCGGTCGAGCCGTTGGTCCTGACCCGGCCGCCAGCGCAGCCGCATCAATCCCCAATCCAACGGCGTGGCGCGCCGTTTCGCCTCCTCCTGCCCTGCAAACCCAAGGATTGGCGCCAGTATAACCGCGCCGGCAACCGCGCCGGTCGCAAGCCTTCGAGCTGTACGCGCGAGAGGGGTGTTCATGAGCCTTTCCTGATTGTCTGCCGCCAAAGCATGGACGTTCGTATCGCAACACCGGTTGCTGAAGGTGCCGCGCACTGGCGGTCGACGGTCCGATCGACGTCGCGTCGTTTTGGACGGTCCTTCGATCTCAAGGGTACCCGTGGGAGGGCTCCGGGGTCAAAGCCCTCATGTCGAAAGTGGTCTGCTCGGCCGGTTTGAGGCCGCTGTCGGCGGGGGGGCGTCGGGAATCGCCCGGTGGATGCGCTTCGCCGCGGCGCCTACGCGCCCAACGCCAAAGCTGTATTTTCGGACCCCAGGCACGCTGGAGGTTCGCATGCGCCGACCGGCTGGTATTCGGGGGCCGGTAATCACGTGGCGTTGGAAGCGGCGTTGTCTGTCTGCCTGGCGCCCGGCGATTCCGTTCGTTCCTGAGTGTACCGCCCGGCAAGCATCGGGAGCCGGTGACGCCCGAAGACGGGTCCCGATTTGCCGAAATCCGAAAAATAGTGATAATGGTCTCTCGGAGGGCGATACCGATTGCGTCACGGTCATGTGTCCGGCGCATCCCCTTTTCGACTTGGGCCGTTATTTCGGTCAAAGCGCGCCGCGTTTTGGCCGGGAAACATGAAGGAGAGCACTAGATGACTCGTAAAATGTTCAGGACAATGTTGCGGACCGGTGCGGTCTGCTTGGCGATGGTCGGTTTGGCCGCGATGACGAGCGGCTGCGCGACCGGCAACGGCCGCGCGAAATGCCAGACCGCCAAAGCGAACAGCAAATGCTGCGGCAAGTGTGCGAAGAAGGCGTCCGGCAAATGCGGACCGGAATGCAAGAAAACCTGCTGCAAAAAGGCCGGTTGCAAGAAGGCGTCCGCCAAGTGCGGCCCGGACTGCCAGAAGCCGTGCTGCAAGAAGGCCGCGGCTAAGAGTGCCGCGAAATGCAACAAGCCGTGCTGCAAGAAGAAGGGGGCGGCCAAGACCGCCGGCGCCCAAGGCAAAAAGCCCTGTTGCGCCAAGAAGAAGAAGTCCTAGCCCATTCCGGATCGGTTTGAGGCGTTGGCATTAGCAAGGCATGTTCGCGATTCTCCAGATCGCGGACATGCCTTTTCTTTCGGTCTCGATCCATCCGGGATCGCTGGGCGCGTCAGCCGGGAGGTGCGTCAGCGAAAAAAGAGAAAAATCCTGTTGACACGGGCCGGGAATTGTTGTATATACAATATCGGAGCGAACCTGATGAAGCGCGACACGCTAACCAAGACGGTTGACACGATCGCCAGCGAGTGTCTGGCCGTGAGAATCCGCCTGTTGAACCGGACGGTGACCAACATCTTCGACGAGGCGTTGAGGCCGCTCGGCGTGAAGGTGAGCCAGCTCAATGTGCTGATGGTCGTGGCCAAGTATGGGCCGATTGCGCCGGGCGAGGTCGCCCGGCGGCTGAATATGGAAAAATCCACCCTGAGCCGAAACCTCGACCGCATGGGTATCCACGGTTGGTTCAATGTGGCTGAGGGTGATTCTGGCCGCAAGAGGGTGCTGGAACTCGCCGCGCCCGGGCGCAAGCTGATCCAAAAGTCGTTGCCGCTTTGGAAGAAGGCGCAGGCGCAAACCGAGGCCGTGTTGGGTCAGCGCGGCGCCCGATCGATGCATCGCGTAGCCAACACCGTCTGGGCCCAGCTTGGACGGGAATGAGTTGTTTTTTTTGGGGGAACTTGAGGTTGTATATACAACCAAAGGAGCGTGCCATGAACTTGGCGATGACGAATCGGGGCGTGATGGACAAGAGCAACACGGCGGGGGCGACGCTTTCGGTGTTGGCGCAACCGGAAACGCTCGACACCGCATGGCTGCGCGATCTTTGCATCCAGGCGGGAGCCGATGACGTGGGCTTTGTGCAAATCGATCGACCCGAGCTGGACACCGATCGCGATGACGTTCTCGAGGCAGCCCCGTGGACCAGGACGCTCATCAGTTGCGTCATCAGAATGAACCGTGAGAACATCCGTAGCCCGATGCGTTCCCTGGCGAATGTGGAGTTTCACGCCTCGGACGATCAGGTCACCGAAACCTCTCGGAAGATCGTCCGCGCGCTGGAGGGGCACGGGGTACGGGCCATGCATACCGCCTTCGGATTTCCGATGGAGGCGGACCGCTGGCTGGGGAAAATGTGGGTGGTATCGCACAAGCTGGTTGCGCAAGCCGCCGGCCTGGGCAAGATCGGCATCCACCGCAACGTCATCCACCCGAAGTTCGGCAGCTTCATTTTCCTGGGGACGGTCCTGATTGATCGCCGCGTGGCGGAATGCGGCGAGCGGATCGACTTTGACCCGTGCTTGAACTGCAAGCTGTGTGTCGCGGCTTGCCCAACGGGCGCCATCAAGCCGGACGGTGATTTCGACTTCTCCGCCTGCTACACCCACAACTACCGCGAGTTCATGGGCGGATTCGGAGACTGGGTGGAACAAGTCGCCGACAGCAAAAGTGCGCTCGATTATCGAAAGAAAGTCAGCGATTCCGAGACGGTTTCGATGTGGCAGAGCCTGTCCTTCCAGTCGAATTACAAGGCCGCCTATTGCCTGTCGGTGTGCCCGGCCGGTGAGGATGTGATCGGCCCGTTCCAAAAGAACAAGAAGGCCTTCAAGAATGAGATCATGAAACCGTTGACTACCAAGGAGGAAGCCATCTACGTCGTTCCGGGGTCGGATGCCGAAGGTTACGTCGCCAAGCGATTTCCGCACAAGAAGGTGAAGCGGGTCGGCAACGGGCTACGACCGCGTAGGATAGATGTGTTCCTCGCGAGCCTGCCGCACGTGTTCCAGCGCGGGCAGTCCGCAGGGCTGGACGCCACGTATCACTTCTCCTTCGTTGGTTCCGAGCGAGCCGAGGCAACAGTCGTGATTCGAGAAAAGAAGATCTCAGTCCAAGACGGTCACGTCGGCCGGCCTGATATGCACGTGACCGCCGACGCGCAAACATGGCTCGGATTTCTAGCGAAGGAGAAGAGCCTCGTGTGGGCCTTGCTCACCCGGAGGATTCGCATCAAGGGATCGCCGAAGCTGTTGGTCGCATTTGGAAGGTGCTTTCCATCATAGACGCTGGGCCCGCCTGGCGCAAATCACCGTGCGTTCGAAGTGCTGGCCAGCGGTCCTCGCCCAAAGGGTGATCCACCTGGACGGCCTTCCCGTACGCTCGATGTCGGCGAAGGATGGGGGGCTGCGGTCTGACTTTGGCTAATGGGGAAGAAGGTGTGTGAGGAACGCACCGTTTACGCAGGCCAATCTGGAGATTGGCGGGCCCAGGTGCGGCGAAGGTTCGCGCTACGGCATATCGGACGCGGCGGCTTCGTGATCGCCGAAGGCTTCGGGGATGTACTCGAGCAGGTCGATGGCGGTCATGGAGAATCGGCCCAGCTCCTCGGAGGCGAAATCGCCGGCCAACCCGTGCAGGTAGGTGGCCAGCACGGCGGCTTCAAACGGGGGCATGTTTTGTCCGATCAGGGCGGCGATCAAGCCGGTCAGGACGTCGCCGGTGCCGCCCGTTGCCATGCCGGAGTTGCCGGTTTCGTTGACGTAGAGGCGCTCGCCGTTGGTGACCATGGTGCGGTGTCCTTTGAGGACAACGGTGCATGCGTACAGATCGAAGAGGGTGGCCGCGGCGTCACGGCGCGTGGCGAGCGTCGGATCGGGTGCGACGGAACGCCCGTGGGCGGCGAGCAGGCGCTTGAGCTCTCCGTGGTGCGGTGTGAGCACCACGCGCTGCGGGCGGTCGATCACGCCGTTTTCGGCCGCGGCGAGCAGGTTCAACCCGTCGGCGTCGAGCACGACGGCGCCGGCAAAGCCGTTGATGAGGGCGATCAGATCTTTCGGAGTGATCGATTCGCCAAGACCCGGGCCGACGGCCAGTACGTCCGCACGGAATTCGGTCGTAAGCTGAAGGGCGTCCGCGACCGTCGCCGGGAGCGCCGTAGCCGTGGCACAGGGTGCGAGCACGGCGGACGCCGCGCGAAGCGGATCGGGCACCATCATGCGAACCAGGCCGGCGCCACCGCGGTAGGCGGCGTTGGCGGCGAGCGCCACAGCGCCGATCATGGTCGTGGGCCCGTCGCAACCGCCGACCACCAGTATCCGGCCGACCTCGCCCTTGTGGGCGTCCGCGGAACGCGGCGGGACAGGGGGGATCTCTCGGGTGATGATCAAATCGCGCGCCATGACAGTCTAATCCTTACCGAGCCGGTGCATGCGGCGCAGCATCAGCGCCGCGGCGAACCCGGCTCCGAATCCGTTGTCGATGTTGACCACTGTTACGCCGGAGGCGCAACTGTTGAGCATGCCGAGCAACGCCGCGATGCCGCCGAAACTCGCGCCGTAGCCGACGCTGGTCGGGACGGCGATGACGGGGACATCGACCAGGCCGCCGACGACACTGGGCAACGCGCCTTCCATGCCGGCGACGACGATGAGCACGTCCATGCGCTGCAGCACGGCCGTATGGGCGAGGAGTCGATGGAGTCCCGCGACGCCGACGTCGTACAACGCCTCGACATTTTGATCGGTGATGTCAAGCGTAGCGCGGGCTTCCTCTGCCACGGAGATGTCACTGGTTCCGGCGGTAATCAGCCCGACCGTTCCCGCGGCCGGCGCCGGCGGCTTGCGGCGTAGAGTGATCGCCCGGGCGGGTTCGTTGTAGCGAGCATCGTGAAACTCCGAAGCCACGGCGTCGAAGACCGCGGGGTCGGCTCGCGTGATCAGGATGTTGGCCTCGCGGTCGGATCGACCCAGAATTGCCAGGATTTGCTCGGTCGACTTGCCTTCGGCATAGACGATTTCGGGAAAGCCGCATCGCAGGCCGCGGTGGTGATCGATTTTGGCGAATCCAATATCCTCAAAGGGGAGCGAGCGGAGCCGGGCGACCGCCTCGTCGACGGAGTGCGTGCCGTCCTTGACGGTTTGCAGCAGTTGGCGGATGGCGTGCTCGTCCATACGGGAGGAGTTTAGGCGCATTGATCGCAGCGGGCAAATCGGTGGAGCGGCGGGTGGCCCATGTCCTATTGGACATGGGGGAGACGATGATCTCGCGGACACCAGGATTTGAAGGCTATCCGGCACGGACGTCGGACCACGGAAGCTTGGATCGTCGGCGAAAGCGGGCGTCAGTCGGTGACCCTCATCGGCTCCCCCACCTCCAAAAGGAGGCGGGGCACCCGCGGTTGCCCACACCCAGCGGAGGACCGCTGTGCTACACCGAACCTCCCGTCAAATCAGCGTTCGCTGAGCGTCAACGGCTTCTGCCCGTGGCCAGGGCGTCTACGGAAAGGTCGGCGACTTCCCCGGCTCGCAGAAGATGATCGCCAAGCGCAGCGATCATGGCACCGTTGTCCGTGCAGTATTGTCGGGCGGCAGCGACAAAGCGCAACGATCGCCGGCTACACGCCTGTGCCAATGAATCGCGTAGCTGCGCATTGGCGGCGACCCCGCCGCCGAGGACGACCGTCCGCAGGCCGGTGCATTCAACGGCTCGAAGCGTTTTCTTGACCAGTACTTCGACGACGGCCTGTTGAAAGCCGGCCGCGATGTCGGCGACGCGCTGGCTGGACATCGCCTCCAGACCGCCGGAGGTCCGGCCCGGTCCGTGGATGCAGTAAAGCACGGCCGTCTTGATGCCGGAAAAAGAAAAATCCAGAGAATCGGGTCCGAGCATGGATCTCGGGAAAGCCACGGCGCACGGGTCGCCGGCTCGGGCGGCCTGTTCAACCCGCGGTCCGCCGGGGAACCCCAGTCCGAGCATCGTGCTCACCTTGTCGAAAGCCTCGCCGGCCGCGTCGTCGATGGTCGCCCCGAGTTCATGGATGTTGAGCGGGTCATCCACACGGAAGAGGCTGGTGTGCCCTCCGGATACGACCAGCGCCACGGCCGGCCAGGGCGGCGGTGTCGCACCAATCGCCGGGCTGAAGGCGTGGGCGCGGATGTGATCGACGGTGACCAACGGCTTGCCCCAGGCCCAACTCAGTGCCTTGGCACCGGTCAGGCCGATCAGCAAGGCGCCCAGCAGCCCGGGGCGGTTGGTGACCGCGATGGCGTCAAGGTCGTTGGGCGTGCAATTCGCTCGCTTCATGGCCTCATCCACAACCAGATCGAGCTGTTGCACATGGGCACGCGATGCGACCTCGGGGACGACGCCGCCGAACCGTTGATGCAGATCAAACTGGGTTGCGACGGCTTGGCCGCGAACGTAGGTCGCATCCGCCACGACCGCGGCCGCCGTTTCGTCGCAGGATGTTTCTATACCGAGAATCGTGCTCATGCCAGAATCGTGCTCATATCGGAATCGTGCCCGTGATGTCCGCCGTGGTTCGTCTTAGCCACAACATGTGGTTGCCATGCCTTATCTGTCGGCATGATAGTGCGCATGGACGGAAGCGAAACAGCGCGTCGAGATCGGCACGGGGTGGAACGAGATGGCCACGGAAGATGGCCACACCCATTGGCGCCGGCGCGTGGCGGAAAAGAAAACGAGCGTCATTGAATTCTGATGGCCGTTTGCTATGATAAAGCTACCTTCCTGGTAGGGGTGTCGATGGGTGCAACTGTCCAGAGGGCCGGTGGAGCGACTTGGGAGGTCACGCCTGCGATGGGTCGCCTTTGCGCGGCGACGGGGCCATCCGAGTGGTTCTGATAGTACGGGAAGAGCACTTCGCAACGATACGGGAGGAGAATGCACGATGAATAGGACCAGACATGGGTGGATGGCTGCGGTTGCGGCTTGCGCAGTGGCTTGGATGGCCGCCGATGCGCAAGCGGGATCGCACTTGTGGCGGTTCAATGAGATTTTCAGCAATACCGACGGAACGATTCAGTTTATTGAGCTGCACGAATGCTGCGGGTCCAATGCAGAGGTGAATCTTTCCGGCAAGTGGGTGCTGAGCGATGCCACGGGCAACCAGTTTTTCTTCCCGGAGAACCTGATCCCACCAACCGCCAAGCATTTACTCTTGGCGACCGCCGGGTTCGCGGCGCTGCCGGGCGCACCGACGCCCGATTACTTGCCGATCGGCAGATACACGTCATATCGAACCATCTTCCCGATATGTTCGCCGACCGGGTTCGGAGATAACGGCGGTGCCAGATGGTGACGCTTGACCACGACGCGTCTTTTCGCAACGCGACGGGCGATTTCCAGAAGCTCCGGTGCGTCGGTATCGTCGCCGGCGAGTTCGCGCGTGAGCTGCATTACCTTGTTGACGGCGACTTTCTTACGCCGCGGAGTGAACATGGGATCAAGATAGATCGTATCGGGGGCCTCCGCTGGGGACAGGCCGGCCAGAAACACTCGGGCATCGGCCTCGACGAGGTCGATTCGCTCAGCAATGGGCTGCGATTGAAGTCCGCCATCCGCGCGGGCACGCGCCAGCCCGTTCTCAAGCAGCGCAACCAGAACACCGCACCGCTCGACGGCGGTCACGTCACACCCCAGCGCCGCCAGCATGAAGGCATCGCTTCCGAGGCCTGCGGTCGCATCGACAACGCCGCGGCACCCCTTGCGCAAACCGACCGCGACCGCGAGCGGTTGCTTGCCGACGTGTTGCCGCAACGCCCTTTGGGCCGTTGCCCCCAACAGGAAGTCGACGCAAATCGGGCTGAGGGTTCGTGATGCGACCGATCGCAGCTCGAGCCGGTTTCGGTGAAAGGCCAGCAGCAGATCGAATCGCCCCGCGGCCTGGGCGAGATCGGAAATCGGGGGAATCCCCAGGCGAGCCGCCAACGCACGTTCCCGATCGGCCATGGGCGCGGCGCCGCTCGATGCGAGCAGCGCAATGGTCGGGCGTTGCTTCGGCGTGGTGCGATCACTCATCAGCGGTAAACCGCTCATCGTCGCCAGGCAGCATGGCCCGTACGTCATCGGATCGAATCGTCACCAGAGCCCAAATAAGAGGCGGGATCAGGAACGAACCGGTAGGGGAGACATAAAAGAATTCATACAGCCCGGCGATTAAGTTCGTTGCGGTCGGTCCCCAGTCGAATTGTCTCATCGCCGAATCCTGTGAATAGCAGAACAGCAGCATCACCGCCAATCGCGCCCCAATGAAGAGGTAGACCAGCACCAGGCCTGCGACCATGGCCCGCAGACGCCGGGACCACGAAATCGGCGTCGCGAGGATCAGGGCGATCAGCTCGGCCGTGGGTACATAGCCGACGCGGCCGGTGGGAATGATCGAGACCACGCCGACGGGTTTTCCCTTCAGCGGCACCTTGACCACCGTGCCGTCTTTTTGAGTCAACTCCTGGTACGTGACAGTCCGGCGTGCTATAGCGGCGGCCAGGTCGCCGGCATCCGCGGCGCCCGGTCGTTTCGCGGTTTCATCGGCGGTAGGCAGGCGGAATTCGATTTCGCCTTCCGACCCGAAGGTCGATAGGCACAGGTTGGCCGCGATCCGGTAGCATTCGCGGTAGGCCTCACGCAGCCCGGGCCACGGCAAGATCAGCACGACGTAGACGGCCACCGCCGTGAAAAAGAAGCGTAGAACAGGTTTAAGCGGGGGCATGTTTCGGTTCGATTGTCTTGCGGACCGCCCACAACGCCCAGGCGCCCCATGCCAAAATCGAGAGAATGATAAAGACCGCCTGCCACACATCGTGGTGCATGATCTCGAAGGCGGCATTCCAGTAAATGCCTACATAGAACAGGCTCAAGACACGCACCAGATTCATAAGCATCAGAAACGCCAGCCCCAGGATCAGGCCGGGGATTTTCGGTTTAAACGCGACCGGCGATGCCAGGACCGCGCAGATGAAGAGGATCGTGGGTTGAATCGCGTCGCATCCCTTCTTGATGTTGACGCTGAAGCGATTGGAGGAGATGGAGCTGTCGTATACGCGCGCGTTCTCTCCGAAGACATTGAGTACCGACGCCGAAACCTCAGCCCACCCGCGAAGGTAGGAAGGGATCAATCCCTTGTCCACCTTTTCCGTGTGCAGCACGACGTTGGCCGCGATCAGCAGCAGGCCCAGGCCCACAACAAACTTGAAAATGGGCTTCTTCGACGGAGGCGGACGACGCTTCTTCTTGACTCGCTTACGCTTGCGCGGAGGTGACTTTTTGTTGGTCTTGCCTTCCTCGCCGGTAGGCTCATGGGCGGCGGTATCCCCATCCGGCGCGGATCGGCGCGCTTCAGCGTCATCTGGTGTGTTCTGCCTGTCCTTGGGAGTCAAGTGATCGCCTTTCCCGATTCGACGGAGCGGTTTTTGGGCTCAACGCATCAATACCGGGAAATTGTATCGCACACCACCGTGTGCTCACAAGTGCGCGCCGGCTGCCCATCCCTCCTTCAACGGAAAGGATGGGCAGCTCCGCTGGGGGCGTAGGGGAGCGGCCGGCGCTACCGGATCCGAACGAGGTGGCCGGCCAACGCCCGAACAGAAGCACTATTCGGAATCCGCTTCCGTGAGCTCTTGAAACTTCGCATAGAGTTCCGGATTGCGTGTGGCAAGGTCGGCCTCGCTTTCAAAGTGGCGAACCAATTCGGCATCACCCCGGCGGATTCGGACCTCAATCACTCCGTCGGCATCGACCGAGAACGTATGCTTGGGCCTCGCGCGATCGTGTCTACCCTGCCCCATGAACAGGGCATGGCCACCGCGAAACGGAAAGAACGGCATGGAAAAAGCAGCGTCGCCGTCCTCATCCTCGCCATCGCTTTTCCATGCGGTGATCGCTTCCTCGTATGCCTTTCGCGCCTGCTCCATGGCTTCAAGATACGCCGTGTGCGCTTCCGAAAGCTGGTCATGCAAATCCTTGCGCCAATCGAACAAGCCGTCCTTGAGGTCGTCCAAATCCAGGTCGAAATCGAAGTCACGAAGCCCTTCGATACCGTCCACGGACAGGTTGAAGATGATCGGTTTGCCGCTGGACTGGTAATACTCAAAGGCATCCGGATCACCCTCAGCCAGCGCGTCTTCATCTTCGTAGACCGTCGTAGTCTCCGTACCGGCCTCGTCCGTTCGCGTCACCGTGATTTCGCCGCCGTCCTCCTGTTCGATACTCAGTTCCCCCTTGTCGGTTCTGATCTCCAGCTTGACTGACTTGCTGTTGCCGTCGACGAAAACCTGCGTCGTTTGGCTCGTGCCTCCGGGGATGGGAAGCCGCAGATGATCCCGCAATTCCTTGATGTTCGTCAGGTCTCCGAGGTCTTCAAAGACCCATTCGCCGTCCTCATTGCGGCGCAACATCTTCCCGTGTGCCGTGACGTTTTCTTCGATCTCCGCAAAGGGCGCCACGTCGAATTTCCAGGAACGCGTCTTGATGTCCGAACGCGAACCCAGCGTCACCTTCAACGTCCGCTCCTTACCTCCACGCAGCACCGTCACGTCCACCGTCTCGCCCGGTGCATGGCCGCTGACCAGCTCGACCACGCTGCCGGCCTCACCGGTGACCGGATCGCCGTTGATGGCCATGATGATGTCATTCGCCTCGATGCCGCCGTTGGCCGCCGGGCTGTCGTTGAGCACGTTGAGCACGATCACGCCGCGGCCCACGATGTCCAGTTGCTCGGCCGTCTCGTCGGATACGCTTTTGATCGAAACGCCCAGCCAACCCTGTTTCGGCGCATCGGTGTCATCTTCCTGTTCTCGCGTGACCACCTTGAGTTGCACCTCATGCTCCCGGCCGTTCTGATCATCGGACGACCAGACAAGTGTGTTGTGGACTGCATGGGGGCCGCCGCGCAATCGGATAACACCTGCCCCGGCACCCGACGATCCGACAAAAACCGCCTTGCCGGCGCCCACGGCGGCGTGGCCGGCCGGGTCGATCGTCACGCGCCTATCGGTGTTCCGGCCGACGGTCGCAGTTTGATCTCTTCCCGTAGCTTGGGCGCAGCACAGCCGTACATGTCGGGCGTTGGTGCCGGCGTTGAACTCCGGCGGCCCCTCCGAGTACGATGCCGACGTGAACCAGTACGGCGCCGCCGTCAACATCAGCGATAGAGCCAGTTTGGTAATCATCATTGGTACACTCCCTGACAAAAACAATTCGTTGGTTGATTGCCCAAAGCGTCCGCCGGATGGGGCGGGGCTTGGCACTTACATTTCATGCAACACGGGATGGACGTTGGCTTTTGGATTCGGGCGTTTGATCGTGCGCATTCGATCCACCTCGATCCAGTAGAGCACGCCTTCCCGTCCCATTATGCCATAGGTGTTGTGGATCACGTCGCGTCGAATCTTCTGCCGCGGCGGCATCGAGACGTTACGCGCCACGTTGTGCGTCGATGGCGCCGAAACCGGCGCCACCCGGCCCACCGAAGGTTGCAGCTTCGTTCCTTCCGCCATCTGAGTTCCCACAGGCCGGGGCGGCGCAAACGTCAGGCTGTTGACCAGGATCGCCAGCATCCCGGCCGCAATCGAACCGGGAACCAGCCACCACCAGCGAGGCGCCCGCTGGACGGTGCCAGGTTGCGACACCCCCTCGATCCACGCTTGCGGATCGAGCCCGTCGCTTCGATCCACAACGGCCTCCCCCAGCGCCGCCGCCGCCAGATCGTCTGCTTCCCGGTACGCATCCATCATCCGACGCGCCTCCGGATCGCGAATGAGCCGGCGATCCAGCATCAACTGCTCGTCCTCATCCAGCAGGTCGTCGAGCCGCTTGGAAATCAAATACTCCAGGTGTCCGTGTTTCGCTTTCATCGCAAGGCTTCCAATCTGCCCGCCAGGGATTCGCGAAGGAACCGCCGCGCCCGAACCAGGCGCGTCTCAACGGAATCCACCGGCATGTTCATCACCTCCGCGATCTCGCGGTAACTCCAACCGCTCAGATGACGCAGGACAAAGGGTTCGCGGTAGAGCAGCGGCAACGCCTCAATCGCCAAGAGCACCTCGCGGCTCGTTTCCATCCGCGTCAGGTCGTTATCGGGCGAGTCCGCCTCGCCGCTTCCGCCCGCTCGAGTCTGGCCCGAATGAGCCCGCATGGCCGATTCCCGCTTGTGCTTCCGCCGCCGCGTCTGCTCACGCCCGGCATCAATCGCGGCATTTCGCGCCAAGCGGTAGAGCCAGGGACGCCACTTCGCCACCTCGCGCAGTTCACCGATCCGCGTCCACATGGCCGTCCACGTTTGTTGGGCCACGTCGTCCAGACGGTCTGAGTTGCCCAGGACGCCGAACAGCACACCGCGCACCCACCGGTCGTGGCGACGCACCAGCTCGCCAAACGCATAGGCATCGCCCCTCTGAATCGCTTGAATCAGGGGCAAGTCCTCATCAAACCCGCTCGTCTGCGCCACTGAAGTCATCATGGTTAATAGACGCCTGGCCCGGTCCGCTCCTGTCATACCCGATCGGAAATCCTTGTCCAATCGGGTATCCCAGGCGCCCTCAATCCGCGCGCTACGGTGCGGCGGCCCTCCGCCGCATCCTCAAGTGGTGGGGTCAGAGTGTACATGGAGCGGGCAGATCGGCCGCCATTCGTTGTGTACCGGTTTGAACGCCATCTGCAGCCGTCAGACTCCGGCTATCGGCTATCGGCTATCGACTTTGGGCTTGCGCCTTTGATCGCCCGACTTTCGACCTTGGACTTTCGACCTTCGACCTTCGACCTTCAACCTTCAATCTTCAATCTTCCAACCCCCCTCCCAAACACCCCCGTGGCCACGGTCATCATC
>JBHHUB010000043.1:0-23524 GCA_046753625.1 Phycisphaerae bacterium
CCGCAGCGCACTGACTCGCAGGCCAAGAACATCAGTACGCGGATTGTCTGGGCAGGGGATGAAAAATAGCGGGCCAACGGTGCTTCGACCTTTGCGGGCCGGATTACAATGAGGCCGGAGCGCAATACCGCTGGCCCGCGTGTCAAGAACGCGCGAGACCGGAGTCAAGAAGCCGAATCCCCACACTCTGACGGTCTCGCCGCGAGAGGTTCGCAGCGTTCGGGAACAGTCAACTTCGATGGACTATGTGCAATCTACATGCCACACGCACCGGGCTGCTGCGGATTCTTCTCGGCCATGTGAAACCGTGCCTATCGGCCCTAAGGGCCGATAGGTGTGCGGGCCTCCACTCCAGAAAGGGGGGCAATCGCCGCGCATGTGCGAAGAATCACCCAGTGCCTGCGCGAACATGCACAGTTGGTGACGTGTCGCTGGCCGGAATCCTACGGAGTTGGGCCGGCCAGGGAACTCTGGGAAACCAGCCCTTCATCCTCACCAGGGCACGTGGGGGCGTAGTGCCGACACGCGGGCTTGGTGTTTCTGGGCGATTCGTGACGCATCCCGATGGGGCTTATCGGGGCTGTCTGGTTTCGTCTTACTAGGGGCCGGCAGCATGCAGCATTCGCGCCACGTCCGAGAGCCGGAAGGGCTTTTCAATCGACTCAGATCGAAAGCCGATTCCACCGCTTTCGGGGTTGGTGACAAGCCGAATGATGGTCGCGGAAGGGTTTTTTTCTCGCAAAACGGATTCGAACTTGGCCAACTGAGTCAGGTCGAGCGCGTCGGAAAGAACCGCCGAATCCGGGCTGCAGGTCGCCAAGAACGTCATGCCTTCGTCGACCGACGCGACCGCAAACACGTTGAACCACCGACCGAGATAGGTCGTTAGCGACCACCTGGTCAGTACGTCCGGTTCGATCACCAGCAACTGTTCCTTTGTTGCATCCGTTACTCGGCTCGTTTCCTCGGACCCCCGGTCAGAATGCTGAGGCTGTTCGTATGGCATGACCGGTCTCCCGTTTCCAGCGTTCGCTGCAGATTGCGTACCAGACTTTTCGGCGGCAGCCGGCGGCGTGTGGCTTCGCACCACATCGGCAGTTTGTGACTCCCGGAACGAAGTGCTTGGGCTTATAATGGTGCGCATGGATTCATCCCTTTTCGATGACATGAAGGCGTACGTTGGCTTCACCGAGGAAGACGCCACGATGCTGCGCGGACTCGGCTCGGAGGCCCTAAACGTGCGGGATGACGTGGTCGAGCGGTTCTACAAGGAATTGCTGCAGCACCCGCGTGCCAAGGCGATTTTCCGCGGCGACCGCAAGCAAATGGCCGCACTGCACGGGACGCTGCGCGTCTGGCTGGCCGAGCTCTTCGTTGGCAAGTACGGCGAGGCATATTTTGAAAAGCGGTCCGAAATCGGCGCCGCCCACGTTCAGGTCGGTCTTCCACAGGATCTTATGGTTTTGGGGATGGAGTTGGTTCGCCGAGAGCTGACGGCGGCTCTGAAACGTAGCGTAGCGGGTTGGAATGAACGTCTCGATCAGGCGGTGTGCAAGATTCTCGCGCTGGATTTGGCCGTGATGGCGCAAAGCTATCAGTCCATCAGCGCGGACCGAATCCGCCGCACCGTCCGCGCGCACATGGAAGAGCAGCTAACGCAGGCGCAACATTTGGCGCGAATCGGCCAACTCGCCGCCTCCTTGGCCCACGAGATCAAGAACCCGCTCGCCGGGATCAGCGGCGCCATTCAGGTGATTGAGGATTCGCTCGACAAGGACGACCCTCATCGCCCGATTATCGGAGAGATCCTGACGCAGATCGGGCGTCTCGATGCTACCGTCAAGGATCTGCTGCTTTATGCCCGGCCGACACCGCCCACGATTCGCAGTGTGCATCTATACCGGTTGGTAAAGCGAACGCGGACGCTGCTGCAGGCCGAGCCGGCCTTGAAGGATATCGAGATTGAGATCAAAAGCGCCCCGGAGCTGCCGCCGATCGAGGCGGATGAGGATAAGCTCGAGCAACTCCTGTTGAACCTGCTGCTCAACAGTGCCCACGCGACCAGCGACGGCGCAACCATCACCGTCGAGTTGGGCGCGAACGACGACCATGTCACCCTCCGCGTGATCGATCGCGGTACCGGTATGTCGCAGGAGGTGCAACAGCGTGCGCTCGATCCGTTCTTTACAACCAAAGCCAAAGGAACAGGATTGGGGCTCGCGATCTGCCGGCGTATCGCGGAAACGCACGGCGGATCGATCGATTTGCAAAGTGAAGCCGGCGCGGGTACCACGGTAACCATCGCGCTACCAAGGGTTTTTTCGACCGCGCAATAGGGGGACCGACTATGGCCGTCCGAATCCTGGTTATTGAAGACGAGAAACTCATTCGGTGGTCGCTGCGCAAGCGGTTCGAGAATCTGGGGTTTGCCGTAGACGATGTCGAAACCGGGCGCGAAGCCATCGCGGCGATGGAGGATTCCCTGTTCGATCTGATCATGCTCGACTACCGGCTTCCGGACACTACGGGGATCGATCTGCTCCGGAAAATCCGGGCCACCGACAGCGAGGTGGTGGTCATCATGATGACGGCATTTTCGACGATCGAGAGTGCCGTGGACGCCATGAAACTCGGTGCGTACGACTACATCACCAAGCCCTTCGACTTCGAGCAGCTTCTCAGGACGGTCAATAAGGCGTTGGAAACCACGAAGTTGCGCCGCGAAGTGCGCCAGCTTCGGGCGGATATGGGCCGGGACTACGGCGTCGAGCGCATCGTCGGGCAGGATCAGTCAATGCTCGATTTGTACGATATGATCGAGCAGATCGCTCGCCGAGGCGCGTCCACGGTTTTCCTTCGCGGCGAATCAGGCACGGGCAAGGATCTGGTGGCCCGCGTGATTCACTACTTTTCCGATCGGGCCGCCAAACCGTTTATGAACATCACGTGCACGGCTTTGTCGGAGACGCTCCTGGAGAGCGAGCTGTTCGGCCATGAACGCGGCGCGTTTACCGACGCACGCGTGATGAAGAAAGGGTTGTTTGAGCTGGCCGACGGAGGCACGATCTTCCTCGATGAGGTGGGCGACATGCCTCCGGGGTTGCAAGCCAAGCTGCTTCGTTTCCTGGAGGAGCGGACCTTCCGTCGCGTTGGGGGGACGGAGGAGATTTCCGTGGACATTCGCGTGATCGCCGCAACCAACCGCGACATCGAGCAGGCCATCGAGGATCGCCAATTCCGCAGCGACCTGCTCTTCCGCCTCAACGTGATTTCCATCGTGCTGCCGCCGCTGCGCCAGCGCGGCGACGACATCAAGCTGCTCGCCAAACATTTTGCCGGCGGCTTCGCCAAGGATTTTCGCAGGCCGATCAACGACATCGACGAGCGGGCGTACGAGCGGCTTATGAGCTATGCCTGGCCCGGCAACGTGCGCGAGCTGCGCAACGTTATCGAACGCGCCGTGCTGCTGTGCAAGAACGAAGTGCTCGGGCCTGACGACCTGGTCTTGGGCCACGAGAACGCGCCGGGCGACCCCGGACAACTTGTGCTGCCGGCCGACGGCATCGATCTTCACAAGCTGGAAGACGATCTCGTGCGCCAAGCGCTGGCCCGCGCAGACAACAATCAGACCCACGCCGCCAGGCTTTTGGGGTTGACCCGGGACGCCTTTCGATACCGCATGGAAAAGCTCGGGCTTCTGTGATCGGGCTGGCCGGGAAGGCCGGCACCGGAGACCATCGGCATCAAGAGTCGCGGCCGTGCGGTAATCGGATCGGGGTTTGTTTCGTGCATGCGCCACGCAGCAACGAGGAAAGCGGCCCCCGTTTCCCCGACCGGAACGGAGGGCCGCTTCAAACAACCTATGATGCCGACCCGCATTTCGTTCCCGTTCCCTCCGAGTCCGGGAAAAGGCGGATCGGCATCTTGTACCCGTCAGGAGATCATGACGATTCTTGCGGCAACAACGGAGTCACGGGTCGAAACCCTGCTTACTCGATGCTTCCGCCACCGGGCTGCGGCTTGGGCCGCATGCGACCGTACCACATCGTCGACCGGATTTCAGCGAACGCGCTGCTGTTGATCACGAAGCCCGCGGTCGTCTTATAGGGGCCAATAAATCCGTCCGGGCGGTCCGCCAAGGGCGCGGTTGGATCCCCATAGAAGTTAAGTTCCCCGCCCGTGTCATATACCTTGGCGGCGTGGCCATCGGCGAAAAGAACATTAGCATATCCGCCGACGTAATCCCCGGCCTTGGTGCTATGCAGCGGAGCAATGTCGTTGAATTCATGACCTTGTCGCCCTACGTCCCCCGTGACGCCGCTGTAGTCCACGCTCATACCGTCACAGAACGATTCGACCGTAAAGTCGCCAACGCCGATGACCTCCTTCCCCGCGAAAGCGTTGATGGCGTTGGCGTACGCGGCGGTGACTTCGCTGTCCCCGGAATCTCCGGCGCGGGCGTCGCCCATAACCGGGAGGCGATCCGCGGAAATGGGGGAGCGGGAAATGTGGCTGTCGCTGAGCGGTCCATCGCCGTCCCGCGGACACTTGCTCGGGTCTGAGGCGTCGCCGTTGGAGCCGTAGCCGTCGACCGCGGTGGGATCGCCGCGCGAGAATTGCCACGTGGTGGCATAGTTGGAGTTGTACCCCTGGTCCCAGAATTCCTTCGCGTCTTCGGGGTTGGCGACCGGGTCAATGATCGGTACCACCGCGGCGCCGCCGTTTTGGGTCCATCGCAACGGGTTGTCGGTCCCCGTCTGGGCAGCGCCGGTGTAGTCGGCGACTTTTTCACTGATGCGCCAGCGATTCGTCGGACAGAGCATCTGGCCGGGCGAGCCGACCTTCATTCCGATCATGTCCGCGACCCACCCGACCGTGCGAACGTCGCCATCCCGCCGGTGGTCGAATGCCCCGCTGGAGCGGGCGTTCCTCGTGTCCTCGGCGGCGTAGATTTCGAACCCCGAGGAGAAAACCCTCAGGTGCGACGCACAAACTGATCCCTTGGCTGCGTCTCGCGCCCGAGACAGCGATGGCAGCAAAATGGAGATGAGTAATGCGATGATCGCAACAACGACCATCAATTCCACGAGAGTGAACCCATGTCGGGTTCGCCGACTACGTTCGTCCATTCCATGCACTCCTTTTGAATACAGCGTGTTCGCCGATGCCCGTCGCCGGTCGATTTGCCGTCGACCTACTAACGACGTGGGGGAATGGTAGCGCGTCCGTGTTAAGCGAGGATAAGCGGTGGGTTAATTCTGGATGAACTTTCTGGGGCGGGCAACGTAGCGCATCGGTCACGGCGGCGGCGTCCCGGTGAGGCCGGCGGTATGGATCGCGGGTCGCCTTGAGAGCCCAGGGGGTAAGCCCGGCGACCTCCTGCCGTGGAGCGCCGATCTCCCGATCGCCAGGAACGGTCTGGAAGTGGAACGTGCCAATCGGGAAATTGGCGATCCCGAGGTCCGTGGGCTTGCGCCCGCGGCCGTGAGAGGGCGTACCCATCCCGCTTGATATGCTACTGCAAATGCATTATCATTAAGGGGTGGTGGGCCGTGATGTGAGCGGGTCGGGCAGGAAAAAGGGCTGTGCCATGGGGCGGATGACCAAACAACGCGATGCGATCGAGGGCGCCCTCGAACGGGCGGCGCGACCGCTGAGTCCGGCGGAGATTCACGCAGCGGCCCGCCGGCGCGTCCGGTCGATCAGCCTGGCGACCATCTACCGGCGGATCAAGCAGCTTTGCGATGAGGGTGTGGCGGCGCCGATCAACCTGCCTGGCGAGTCGCCGCGGTATGAGCTGCACGGCGCGGCGAAACAGCACCACCATCATTTTCAATGCCTCGCATGCGATCGTGTGTTTGATGTGCAGGGCTGCCTGCCGGGCTTGGCCAAGCTTGCGCCGCCGGAGTTCACGGTGGATCGACATGAAATAGTGCTGTACGGGCGCTGCAAATCGTGTGGTTAAGGCGGTGACGGAATGTTGGCATCGATGAGGAAAAGGATTGCCGGTGCCTTGATGGGTAGTGTTTCCTTGGGCTCGATCGCGATGGGAGGCCTGGCGGTGGGCTTCCTTGCGGTGGGGGCCGCGGCGATCGCCGGGCTGCGCGGTACGCCCGCGAGCCTTGCCGGCGAGGATCCGGCGCTATCCGTGGCAGTCAGCATTCCCCCTCAGGCATGGTTGGTTCGGCGAATCGCCGGAACGCGGGTGGGTGTGACCACGATGTTGCCCGCGGGCAACGATCCGCACGCCTATCAACCGGCCGATGTCCAGGTGAGCCGGGCGATGCGCAGCGCGATCTATTTTCGGATCGGCGTGCCGTTTGAGGAGGGACGCTGGTTTCGTTCGATTGCGCGATCGGGGCGAACGCAGGTGGTTGACCTGCGCGAGGGGATTCCGCTTCGGCCCACGCGCGGTGACGCGGCCAAGCCCGATTCCGCCGGGCATGAGCACGAGTATGAGCATGAGCATGAGCATGCTTTCGGATTGGATCCGCACATCTGGCTCTCGCCTCCGTTGTTGAAGCGCCAAGCCGCAACGATCGCCGACGCCTTGCAGAAAGCCGACTCGGAGGGTGTGGCCGTCTACCGCCGGGGGTTGGCGTCTTTGCTGGAATCGCTCGACGTGCTGGACCGCAGCCTCCGGACGAAGCTGAAAGCCCACAAGGGAAGGACGTTTCTGGTGTTTCACCCGACCTGGGGCTATTTCGCCCGTGAGTATGGATTGCGGCAAGTGGCGATCGAGCGGGAGGGCAAGGAGCCAAGCGATCATCGGATCACGGAGCTGAGACGCCTCGCCATAGCCGAGGGGATCGGTGTCGTATTCGTACAGCCGCAGATTAAGAGTCGAGCGGCGCGAGCGATTGCCGCGTCGATCGGCGGTCGGGTGCACACGTTGGATCCGCTGGCGGAGGATGTGGCGGCGTCGTTGCTGGAACTGGCTGATGCCATTGCGGCGTCGTATGGGAATGATTAGTGCTCGATTGCGTCAACAGGACCGCGAGCGTACGGGAGTCCGATTGCCGGACGCTATCTGGGCAGGAGCCGCTTCCTGACGGGCGCGGTTCGGATCGTGTGGACAAGCGACCGGTCATGATATTGCGTCCAAGCCGAGGGAGTCGATGTCTGCTGCCGTTGTAGAAATCTCGGATGTCACGTTCGGATACCCGCCCGACCCGGGGCGCAATCCCGTGTTGCAGGACATCGATCTGGAGATTCTCCAGGACGATTTTCTCGGAATTGTCGGTCCCAATGGTGGCGGCAAGACGACCCTTCTGAAGCTCATGTTGGGTTTGTTGCTTCCACACAAGGGGCGGGTTCGCGTATTGGGGGCGGCGCCACGGAGCGTGCGCGAGCGGATCGGGTATGTGCCGCAGCATGCGCAGGTCGATCCAACGGTGCCCGCCGACGTGCTGGATGTGGTGCTGATGGGGCGGCTGGGACGATCACCGTGGGGGCCGAGGTATTCGGCGCGCGATGTTCGGATAGCCCGGGACGCGCTGGCGCAAACCGGCACCGAAACCTTGGCCCGCCGGCCGATCGGAATGCTGTCGGGTGGGCAGCGTCAGCGGGTGTTGATCGCGCGAGCCCTCGCCTCAGACGCGGAGTTGTTGCTGTTGGATGAGCCGACGGCCGGCGTCGACGTGCATATGGAACGCGGGCTCTTCGATTTGCTGCGAAAGCTGAACGAGACGCTGCCGATCGTGATGATCAGCCATGACGTGTCGTTCGTGTCGAGCAAGCTGAAGCGGGTGGCGTGTCTGAACCGTACGCTGGCGTGCCACGCCGCGCACGAAGTGACCGACGAGATGGTGGCGTCGATGTACCATGGTCACGTACATGCCGTCGAGCATGGAGACCACTGCGCCCACGCGCACGAAGCCGAAGTGCCGGACTCCTAAGGCTTGGGCCGGGCTGAATTGACGGGATGCCCGATGTAGCAGAGCGGCCCACCGCTGTGTCTGCCGTGTTTGCTGTAGCACAGCGGCCCTCCGCCGTGTCCGGCATCCACCCAGCCGAGGGCGGCCGGGCTACAGCATATACCCGGACCGGAGCGTTTGACGGATCGTCATGATGATGGCATTTTTTCGAGACATGTCGGACAACCCGTTCTTGATCACGGGGTTGTTGGCGGGATTGCTGGCGAGCGTTTCGTGCGGCGTCATCGGTCCGTACGTTGTGGCGCGTCGGATCGTCTTCTTGAGCGGTGCGATCGCGCACATAGCGCTGGGCGGAATCGGCGCCGCCGTCTTTCTCGCCAGCGCCTATCCCGAGTCGTTTTCATGGCTTCATCCACTGCATGGGGCGGTCGTCGCAGCGCTTTCCGGAGCCGTGGTGATCGGTCTGATCCACGGGCGCGCCGCCGAGCGGACCGATACGTTGATCGGAGCGCTCTGGGCCGTCGGCATGGCGCTGGGCATCCTGTTGATCAAGTTTACGCCGGGTTATCAAGGCGAACTGATGAGTTATCTTTTCGGCAACATCACATCGGTCAGCCGGAACGAGGTGTCGATGGTACTCGTGCTCAACTTTCTGGTGCTTGGCTGCATGGTGTTGTACTACAAACGGCTGCTCGCGATCTGCCTCGATCAGCAGCAGGCCGAGTTGCAGGGCGTTCACCTTGTCGGGACCAACATCCTGCTTTTGAGCCTGGTGGCGCTGACCGTAATCTGCCTGATTCAAATTGTCGGTCTGATTCTGGTCATCGCGTTGCTCACATTGCCCGCGGCCACGGCCGGGCACCATCTGAACCGCATGGCCCCCATCATGGTGGTGTCGGTCTTGCTTTGCGCCGTCTTGACGACCGTGCCGCGCGTGGCCGTCTATGGAACGCGGATCAGCCCGGAATCGGCCATCGTGCTCGCCGCCGGCGCTGTGTATCTGGGGTCTGTGCTGGTTCGGGCCGTGCGAGCCCGACGGACGTAGCGTGGCCGCCGCCGCGGCGCAATCCCGCCGGGTATGCGACAACTCCTTACACCGTCAATGCATGCCCCGTTCAACATTCGCGTTTAGACTGTAGGCCGAACGCCCCGCTTGGGTTGCGCGCCGGGTTGCGTTCGCACGGGCTTCGGGATTCTGTCGAGCTTGGCATTCGGAGGTTGCTGGTTAGAGCCGATAGTTATGAAGATGGCAACTGACAGGCCGCATGCCAGATGCGGGTTTACGCTCATTGAACTGCTGGTGGTCATCACCGTGATCGGGCTGCTGGCGAGCATCCTCATGCCGGCCCTGTCCAGCGCTCGTCGCAGCGCGATCCGTGTTGCGTGTGCGACGAACCTGCGGCAAATCGGCGTGGCCTTCACATCCTATTTGATGGCGAGCCGGGACAAACTTCCGCGTGCATCGCAGTTGCCTTCGTTTTCGCCTTTTCCGATTGATTCGGATGAGCCGATTTACATCGCGGATGTGCTGCGCAAGTACATCCGAGGCGAAACCAAGGTATTTCAATGCCCCAACGACCATTCGGGTGCGGGGCGGCCGGCCCCCAACGCGGGGCTGAGCTACTTCGAATCGGAAAAATCCAGCTACGGCTACCGCTGGCAACTGGGGGGGCGAACCATTGCGGAAGTGCTCAATCGATTTCGGAATCGACTCGGTTCGGCCGTGGCGGAGAATTCCATCTATGTCATGAGCGACTACGACAATTTTCACGGCAAGGCGGGCAAGCCGGGTGCCCGACGGTATCTGTATATGGATGGTCATGTCACGGATTTCGAGAATTAGGAGCAAGTGACGATGGAAAACCGGCATCTTCGCAAGTCTTGGCTGATTGGAGGCGGCGTGCTGTTGGGCCTCGGGCTTTGCGCGTGGGGGTTCTACACGCACTCTGCCGAAGCGGACAGCGATCTTCCCGAGGCATTGACCGTCAGTGGGATCAGGGCCGGAATGGATGATCCCGGGCGAAGCCGGGAGTCGTTTCGTGCTTTGATGCGCGACGAGACGCTTACTGAAGATCAGCGGCGACGTGCTGCCAAGAACATGCGAACCGTGTGGCGAGATGAAATGAAGAAGCGGGTCGATGAGTATTTCAATGCCGACGAGGATGAACAGCAAGCCATCCTGGACGCGCAAATCGACGAATTCCAAGCCCGGATGAACGCATGGCGAAAGCGACGCGAAGAACGGGAAAAGCAGGCGGATAAGGATGGCAATGATGATCGCGGCGGCTTCCGCGGTATGTTTGGGCAGCGCAGCAAGCAAGAACGTAAAGAGGCTACTGAATCGCGCAACCCAGACGACATGGCGCGGACCATGGCCTACTTCCAAGCGATGCGAAGTCGCATGTCGGAACGGGGTATGCAAATGCCCGGTCGAGGTGGGGGGCGGCATGGGGGAAGCGGTGGAACGCGGCCCGGCCGTGGACCTTAGCGGCGTGCTGAAGAACCGGTTCTCGCGTGTGGTGCCGGCGTCCAGCCGGTGAGAACGGGCGACATCGCCTGTCGACGTGGTCCGGCGCTGGCAGAATCACCGGAAAGATGCCGGTGGCGTACGTTCTCAACAGGCTGTTACGCCGGGGTCGTCAGCACGGAGGTATTCGAGCAGATTGCGCCGTTGGACCAGCAGGTATGGCAGGCCTGATGCCGTAATGGGTATTCGCGGATGGTCTCACGCAGGGTGGCGCCCATCCGGGCGGCCGGGGAATCCGGCAGGATCGGGCAGACCCACACGCCCTGGTCGGTAACCAGTCGCGCGTTGTGACAGACCAGATTCTGCTGATCAAAACCGGCCATCATGTCGTGGGTAACCCAGGCCTGATCGCAATAACTACCGGTTCGCTCAGTTTCCGCCCCGAGCTTAAGTAGGGGCAGGATTTTGAGCCGGGGGTTGGGGTATCCGCGGGCGGTGAGTGTTGCGACGAAGTCGCTCAACACCCGTTCATCCTTGCCCTCCCACGTGCGGGCGATGGTGATAATCGGCGAGAACCCGCAATCAACCAGCTTGATAACCCCATTCATGGCCTGCTCAAACGTGCCTTCGCCTCGGATCGGGTCGTTCATCTTCGCACAATAGCCGTCCAAGCTGACCCGCAGCTCGAGGGGGCGGCTCAGCGAGTCGTGCATTCTGCGGAGGCGATCCAGGGTGTTGGGGCGCAGAAGGGTGGCGTTGGTCAAGACGGTGGCCGGCCCATATTCACGCAGCGTTAGTTCGAGAATGTCACAAAGCTCCGGGTTGGCGAAGGGCTCTCCACCCGTGAAGTAATACTCTTTGACGCCAAGCTCCGCGGCTTCGGTCAGGAAGGGCAGGCACTGATCCAACGGCATGAAGGCGAATGCGTCGTTTTCCGGCGAGCAATGGATAAAGCAATGATGACAGCGGAGGTTGCAGATCGTTCCACCCACTTGAAACCACACGATGTCCAGCGCCGCGGTGGCCACGGTCGGCGCGTTGGGGCTGAGGAGCTCGACGGGATGTGAGACCTGCGGCCTCGGGTCCGCCTGATCTGTTCTGTCGCAATTCGTCATGGTCATTCGACCCTACCTAATGCGGAATTTGCGTCAAATATTCCCGCGTACCGTACGAAAACGGGCGTGAATGCATATCTACGAGCATAAGGGGGATGGAAGGACCGTGCCGGTTGCGGCGAGCTACATGCGCCGTTTCAAAGCCGCCGGCGCCAGCCTGCGGCCAATAGCGTCCATAGGAGGCACCGGGGCCTGCGCCCGGTGCTCGGAAAAGCCGCGCGCTAATCGATGCCCCGATCTGCGAGCCACCGCTCGGCATCGATCGCCGCCTTGCAGCCCATGGCCGCTGCGGTGATCGCCTGCCGGTAGACGCTGTCCACGCAGTCTCCGGCTCCAAACACGCCGTCCACGCTGGTCGTCGATCGATACGGCTCCTTGAGCTTGATGTATCCTTTCTGGTCGAGCTCGAGCTGCCCATTGAGAAACTTGGTCGCGGGCGTGTGCCCGATCGCCAGGAAGAGTCCGCCGACTTCGAGGGTGTCTTCCGTGCCGGTCTGCGTGTCTTTCAGTAGCAGGCCGGAAATCATTTTGTCGCCGAGCACGTCGGAAACCGTTTTGTTCCAGAGAATCTCAATTTTCTCATTGTCCATCGCCCGCTGGGCCATGATCTTGGACGCGCGGAGTTGGTCTCGGCGGTGAATCATGTACACCTTGGAGGCGAATTTGCTCAGGTAGGAGGCCTCTTCCACGGCGGAATCCCCGCCGCCGACAACGGCGAGTTCCTTGTCCCGGAACACGGGCAAGGCGCCGTCGCACACGGCGCACGCGCTGACCCCGCCGCCGGTGGTGGCTAGGCGTTGTTCGTTTTCCTGGCCGAGCCAGTTCGCGGTGGCTCCCGTGGCGATGATCACGGCGTGCGCTTGGTACTCGGTGTCGTCTTCGCTGGTGACGGTGAACGGCTGCTGCGAGAGGTCGATGTGCTTGCAATCGTGATAGCTGTACGAATGACCATCGTCGGCGTTGGACACATCCGGATTGAGCCCCTTGTCGGTGACGATGCGCGTCTCGAATCGGGCAGCCTGGCGCTCGAAAAAGGACATTAGTTCGGGGCCGGTCACGCCTTCCGGAAATCCGGGGTAGTTCTCGACCTCGGTGGTCATCATGAGTTGCCCGCCCGGAAGGATGGTCGAGGGCACCGTCTTGGGGCGTCCGGCGAAGACCAACGGCTTGAGGTTGGCTCGTGCGGCGTAAATGGCGGCGGTCCAGCCTGCCGGGCCGGACCCGATGATGATGACCTTCTCAACGTGCTTGTCCTCTGCCATGAGTTGATTCGCCTCCGCCTGATAGGGGGTGATCCTGGTTGCAAGGCGCCATGCCGCGCCGTTCGCGGCTTCGTTCGCCCGACCGGCGCATGATACAACCGCCGCCCATGCCGTCCAATCCGGTAGCCCAAGTGACGGTGTGCTGTTTCGGTGTCCCGCTGAGCTGCCGGCCTGGATGGCATAGTGCCTTAAAGCCGCGGGCACCGGCCCGGGGACCGACCGCGGCAGGAGGTCGGCGGGCCAGTGCCGGATGTTCTGCGTAGGATGCCCGTCATTATGAGTCCGCTGCTCAGATTGCATCGCCCGGCGACCGATAATAAACGCGGCAGGCGGTCCGGTCGGATGCAGGGCGCGCCTCCGGCGGGCTGAAGAAAAACTCGTATTCTGTTGTGGCGCCGGCTTCCAGCCGGTGAGAACGGGGCGGCATCGTCTGTCCAAGAGGGCCGGCGTTGGCGGAATCACCGGCATGATCCCGGTGCGGCCCTTTTTCCACGGGCAGCTAAACCCGTTCAGACGCCCGGGCACGCTCGAATGGGGGTGCACGCTGCTGTGAATCGTGTCTGAGGATGCCATGTCAGACCTACGCGCAACGGAGCGAGCGGGGTGCACCCACGAGGGTTGGTGGCTCGGTGTTTGCCTGGTCAGCTTCTTGACCTACCTCTTGTGCAGCACTTCGGTGCGGGCGTGCGTGCATGAAATCGCGCGGTTGTATGCGAAGTTTTGCCCGTGATGCATTTCCTGGACATCGGTTTCTTGCCGGCCATTGGCGCGCTCTGGCTGGTCTTGCTACTGACGGCCTACCGTTGGTGTGCGCGGGTCGGCGTCCATGAACGGGCGAGCCGGCTGGCGCTGGCCTTGATCGTTCCTAGTTCCGCCTTGGTCTTTTCTCTGCACACCGTGGCTCTGGCGTCGATGCTGCTGGATGTCGCTTTCGTCTCGCCGCTGTCGGTGGGGCTGGTCTTTGCACTTGTCGTGTACGTCACGACAAAGGTGCTTGGATGGCAAGCAGCGCCGGCGGCGGGCGATCCTGATGCGAATCCGGGCGACTACGCGGCGGAACGGACAGGGTTCTGGTGGCTGCCGGTCGGTTTGGTCGCCGCCATGTACGGCGTATTCCTGGTAGATGCCGTCACACGGTTTCCCATCGGAGCGGACGCCTTGCACTACCACCTGCCCGTGGCGATCGAATGGATGCAGCGAAGACGCCTCGATCTGATCGTCGGGTTGATGCACGAAACGCTTCCCGAGAACGGGATGATCGTCCCCTTCCTGATGGCTTTCTCGGGAATGGAATGGCTTTTCAATATCGCCCATGTTCCGAATGCCGTGATTGTGGTGCTGTCGATCTACGGGCTCAGCCGCGCCGCCCGGGTGGGCCACCGCGCCTCGATCGCAGCCGCTTGTATTGCGGCGGCCGTGCCGATGGTCGTGTTCCAAAGCGTATCGGGCTACATCGACGTTTACGGAGCATCGTTCTGGCTGGCCAGCCTCCTTGCGATCACCTTCGCGACACGTCCCGGTCAAGCGGGTTCGAGGCCGTGTTTGTTGGTGCTGGCGGGGCTGGCGGCAGGGCTCGCTCTGGGGAGCAAATCGACCTATCTGGTGCTCGTGGCGATGTTGGGCGTCGTGGTTGTGGGGGCGGTTTGGGTTCGGACTCGGCAGGCGCGATGCCGCCAGGCCGCGGTCGCCGGAATGATTTTCGCCGGCGCGTGTCTGCCTTGTTCGTTTTTCTGGCTGGTCCGCGGGGCCGTGCAAGCCGGGAATCCGATCTATCCCGTGGGCGTGTACCTGGGGGAGCGTGAGTTGCTGCCCGGCTTTGTGCCCGCCGACAACCCGCACTACAAGAATAGGTCCATGGGTGAAAAGGTCAGCCGCTGGTGGAATTACCCCTGGAAGGAAGCCAAGCATTCGGGATCGGGATACCCTTATGGGCGCGGGAGCGGCTTCGGTGCGGCGTATGCGGCGTTTGTGCCGGCCGGGATGATGCTCACCCTCTTCGGCGGGATGGGCCTGCTGGCCAGACGGTTCCGAGGCCGTGCGGTGCGGTGGGCAGCGGATCATCCGGAGCCCTGGACTGTGGTTTATCTGGTGTTGAGCTTGGCCGGCATTGTGCTGCATTTCTCCGTTTTTCGTGAGATGCTCCGGTTTGTGCTGCCGCTGGTGCTCGTGGCGATTCCGTTGGCGGGCGTGTTGCTGGATCGGATCGGGCGGGGCGTTCCGCGAGCGGCCCTGGCGCTGATTTGCGTCTCACTGGCGGTTTCGGTTTCCATCGCCGTGTTGCCGCCGGCACATGCGCTCGCCGCACGCGTGCGCGGCGGAATCTGGGACCGTACGCGTTTCTACGGCCTTCCCAAGGCCGTGGATGAACTGGAGGCCGGTTCGCGTATTTTGAGTCTGGCCAGTCCCTACGCGACCTATCCGCTCATAGGAAGCCGCCTGCAGCGCCTTGCGATTGCGCCGCTACGCTGGCGTATGCTGAGTGGCGGTGAGCCGCTCACCGCGGCTATTCTCGATGAACACGGCATCGACTACATCTATGCCACGGCGGCGCAAGTGGCATCGTGGCCCGCCGATCTGCCCGTGCTGCGCATGAGCGATGGGCAAGAGCCACCGGGGTTTGTGCTCGGGGAACCTTCGTTGCTGTTCAAGGTGATCCCGAAAGCCTCGCGGCTCGCCGCCGCCGGTGTTTACGGTGCCAAGCGGCGAGACTGAAAACGAGTTCGCCGGGGGTAGGTGCACAACCAGGGGCAGCGCCGTACGCTACGATGGATCGCCATCAGACCGCCACGCGCTGGCCAGCGTCAACGCGCTGAACATGGCGGCCGCTTTGTTGATGGTCTCCTGATATTCCGCGCGCGGTTCGGAATCCGCCACGATGCCCGCGCCGACCTGTACGTCGACGCGTTGCCGGCCGTTATCCAGCGGCGTGATTACGAGCGTTCGCAGGGCGATACACGTGTCCATGTTGCCGGCAAAATCGATGTAGCCGACCGTGCCCGCGTAGGGGCCGCGCCGGACCGGCTCGAGTTCGTCGATGATTTGCATGGCCCTGATCTTGGGGGCGCCGCTGACGGTGCCCACGGGGAGCACGCATCGGACCGCGTCGAATGCGGTCTTGCCGGAATCCAGTCGGCCGGAGACGTTGCTGCAAATGTGCATTACGTGGCTGTAGCGTTCGACCGACATCAGGTCGTCGACCGTGACCGAGCCGGGCTGACAAACTCGACCCAGATCATTGCGACCCAGATCGACGAGCATGACGTGCTCGGCGCGTTCTTTCGGATCGGCCAGCAATTCCGCCTCGAGCCCCAGGTCTTCCGATTCCGTGTTGCCACGCGGTCTTGTTCCCGCGAGAGGGCGTGCGGTCACGGTACGGCCCTCGATTCGGCAGAGGATTTCCGGCGAGGCACCGACCAGAGTGGTCTGCGGTGTTTGAAGATAAAACATGAACGGAGAGGGGTTGATGACGCGCAGCGCGCGGTAGATTTCAAAGGGGGGGACTTCGGTCTCCGCGGTAAAACGCTGGCCCAGGACAACCTGGAAGAGGTCACCGGCTCGGATGTATTCCTTGCATCGATCCACGGCGTGCTCGAACGCTTCTTCGGTAAACGTGCTCACGCAGTCTTGGGATTGGGGCGATGGGGCGAGGTACGGCCTGACCGGGTCGGACTGGATGGCGGCCAATTCCCCGACCAATTCCTCGATGCGTGCGCATGCCCGGTCGTAGGCCGACGACGCGTCGGTGTCACTTTGGATCGAGGCGTGGACGACGACGTGAATCAGCTTGCGCACGTGATCGAAGATCACCATCTCATCGTAAATCCCGAAGTGCAGGTCCGGAATGCCGCGATCATCCTTCGGCGGCTGATCCAGATTCTCATACCGGCGCACCAGATCGTAGGCCGCATAGCCGACCGCCCCGCCGAGAAAGCGGGGCAGGCCCGCCAGATGCGGCGCACGGTATTGCGCGAGCAGCGCTTCGAGCTCGGCCAACGGGTCCGCGCCGTCCACCCGCCGATCCCCTTGGGGCGTGGTGACGGTCGTGCGCTGGTCCTGAGCGACTACCGTGGCGAAGGGTTTGATGCCGAGAAACGAATAGCGGGCGATCTTCTCACCGCCGATGACGCTTTCGAGCAGAAACGCCTGCCGGGATGCACCGGCCAAGCGTTCGAAGGCCGATACGGGCGTGTGCCGGTCGCTGAGCAAGCTGCAGTAGATCGGCACCACGGAATAGCCCGAGGCCGTCTGGGCGAACTGTTCCTTGGTTGGTGAGAAGCTGATCATCCATCGATGCTAGATCGGCGGTGGGCAAAGGTCAACGCATCGGGTACATTCGGCCGGGTTCCGGGCGGTGGAGACGCCCGGCGGGATGGGTATGCCGACTCAGAGCCGCAGGCGCCGGCCAGCGGACGATCTGTCGGAACCGTGGGCGCTAGCCTGCGTACTATCCGCGGTAAGGTGTCACCGGGCCAACGCCACGGTGCTCTGGGCAGATGTTTGAAGAATGCCTGCGGCCTGGTGGGTGTCTTATGTATACGGTATCCGTTGAGGGGACTTTTTCGGCGACGCATCGTGTAGCCTTGCCTGATGGAAGTTTGGAGCCGATGCACGGCCACGACTGGCACGTTCGCGTTTACCTAGCCGGCGAGACGCTCAATGAATCCAACATGGTCGCGGATTTTGAAGCCGTGCTGCGCGCTCTTCAATCAGTGCTTTCCCAATGGCAGCATCGCGATCTGAATGAGCACGCTGATTTTGCGACCATGAGCCCGACGGCGGAAACTGTGGCCAAAGTGGTATTCGAAAAGCTGCGGGCGAGCGGCCTGCAAGACCTGGTGCGCGTCCGGATTACCGAGCGCCCCGGTTGCATCGCCGAATACGAAGCCTAGTGTATGGTCATGCTAGAATCCGCGGGTACTCACGCTCGACCGAGCCGCGGGCTGAAGCCCGCGGCTCAGGAGCAGGCGATAGTCGGGTGATTGGCGAAACACGGAGTGGGTCGACGGGACTGGGTAGAGAACGTGCGGTCGAATTGACGATGGATTGCTTGAAACCTATACTGGTGTGCTAGGCGACAGGGGAGGGAACGCCTACCCGAGATGCGCGCATGATGAACCATGTTTGCCAGAATTGCCAGCAGGCCCGTGCCACGGTGCACATCACCGACACCATGCCCAAGAAGTCGGAGCGGCATCTGTGTGAGCGGTGTGCCGAAAAAGAAGGGATCATCGTCAAACAGCATGCCACGACCCATGCCATTTTGCAGGAATTCCTGAAGGCCAAAACGGTGCTCGGCGGCGGCGAATCGATTTCGTGCGACCGGTGCGGTATGAGCTTTCGAGAATTCCAATCAACCGGCCAGTTGGGCTGCCCCCACGATTACGAAGTGTTTCGCCCGCTGCTGGCGACGTTGATCGAGCGGGCCCACAACGGCGCGACGCAGCATATCGGCAAGATGCCCGCGAGGGTTGGTGAAGCGCTGCGCCAGAAGACCGGATTGGCTCGATTGCGGAAGGATCTTCGATTGGCCGTCGAAGCGGAAGACTATGAGCGGGCGGCGCGGCTTCGCGATGAAATCCGAATCCTTGAAGCCGGTGGAGATGCGGGGGCCGCATGACCATTGACGACCTGAGCAAGTCCACGGGCGAATGGCTTCGCAGCGAGGATCCTCCATCGCCCGTGGTGATCTCATCGCGGATTCGCCTGGCGCGCAATCTGGCGGACCATTCCTTTCTGGCTTCGGCCAACGATACGGAAAAGACGGAAATCTACCGGGCCGTGGCCGAGGCGGCGCAGCACGTGCCCACGCTTTCGGGGGGGATGTTCGTAGACCTTCAAGAGGCCTCCAAGTTGGACCGGCGTCTGCTGGTCGAGCGGCATTTGATCAGTCGGCAGCACGCCGGCGCGAAGGGAAGCCGGGGGGTCAGCGTGTCTGAATTCGAGACGACTTCGGTGATGATCAACGAAGAGGATCACCTGAGGATTCAGGGATTACGCAGCGGCTTTCATCTGCAGCCGCTCTGGCAGGAGGTCAGCGGCGTGGACGATGTGTTCGGCGAGTCGCTTCCTTTGGCGTTCGACGACCAATTCGGATTTCTCACCGCCTGTCCGACCAACGTGGGGACCGGTATCCGTGTGTCCGTCATGTTGCACCTTCCGGCGCTGAAGCTGACGAAGGAGATCGACCGGGTCGTACGGGCGGCGCGCGATATGCGGCTGGCCGTCCGGGGGCTCTATGGCGAGGGCACCGACGCCATTGGTGATTTGTATCAGGTCTCCAATCAGATCACGCTCGGCAAGACCGAAGAAGAAATCCTCAGCACGTTCGGCCAGGGCATCATCCCCAAGATCGTGGATTACGAAAACGCCGCGCGGGAATCGCTGATCCAACAGTGTCCCTATCAGCTTGAGGACAAAATCTGGCGTGCCCACGGCGTCTTGAGCAATGTGCGGTGCATCAGCAGCGAAGAAACGCTCAAGCTCCTATCGCCGATTAGAATGGGCATAGAGATGGGCCGTTACGACCGGATCGACCTGAAGACCTTGAACGAAATCTTCTTGTTCACTCAGCCGGCCCACCTTCAAAAAATGTCCGGCGAACTGATGGATGGCGAAACCCGCGGTCGGGCCCGCGCCGCCTTCATCCGGTCGCGCATCAAGCCGTGACGTTGGGTGCAACCCGTCCGCGGTCGCACGGGTCCGAAGCCCCGCTCGGTCAGTCTGGACCATCCGGCGCGGCGCCGGCATGGCCGTGTTGATTCGGAAGGCGTCGGAGTCTTACAAGCCAGCCAGCAGCGCCGACACTTGCAAGCCCAGGGCGTTGCTGATCCGTGCCAGAGCCCAGATCGAGGCTGCGTTCTTGCCCAGTTCCACCTGTGAGAGTTGGGAAGTGGTCAGGTCGGTACGGTCGGAGAGCTGCCGCAGCGTGAGGCTCTGATCCAGGCGGCGACTGCGTATTCTTTGTCCGATCAGGCGGTTCAGTTCGTGCTCGTCCGTATAGATGATGCCCATGCGCCGGCACGCGCGGTCAACCGCGGCCACCAGCTCCTCCTTCTTGAACGGCTTGGCGAGGTAGTCGCACGTCCCCCGGCGCATGGTTTCCGTGGCGCTGTCCAAATCGGGGAATGCGGTCATGATGATGCAGCTCATCTGCGGATCGATGCTCTTGAGCTTTTCCACGACCTCGACGCCTTCCATCGACGGCATCCTCAGGTCAACCAGGGCGACTTGAAAGGATTCTTCCATGGCCGCAGCGATCGCAGCATTCCCATCGTTGTAGGTCCTCGGTTGGAATCCGTGTTCTTCCAGAAGCAAACCGACCGTCTCGCAGATCGCCGCGTCATCGTCGATCACGAGAACCTTGATATGGTGTCGAACCGCCATAGGTTCATCCTCCAGGAAGCCGCTTGATCAGATCGCATCGGCCTTGGCCACGTTTTGCCGCGGTCCTGTCGTCCGCGTGGACGGGACGCCATCGACCGGGGCCGCGAAATCCAGCTTTGAAACATACAGCCAGCCTGTCTTGTGCGGCATACTAACGTGCGACTTGACGAGATTCAAGTGAAAATCGACGGGGATCGGCCGGAAAGCGTGGTGGGAGATGGTTGGGATGGAGCGGTAGGGGAGGCGCGTCCGCAATCCTGGCCTGCTTCTCCCCGCGCCGCCCGTCCGCTATTGCTCCAGCGAGGCCAGATCCACCTGGAGTCGTGCTTTGTCGTCGGGTGTCAGCAGGAACACGCCCGGCCGACCCGGTACGGTGGCATAGAAGCCACCCATTGGGTCGCCCGGGCAGGTTTGGGCGGAGATCATTAGGGTCTGCGGCGCTGTGCCGCTACCGGTGATCGTTACGACGATCTGCGGATTCGACAGGCCGTAGGCGGACAGATCTGCCACGTCGGTGTGGCTTACGTATCGGATGGTGCGCAGATCGCCGATTTGAAGTAGGAGATTGTCGACTTTCTTATCGTCGAGCGGGAGGTCGGGATCCGCTTCGTAGATCCAATGTTTGTCCTGCTTCTTGAAGCGGTATTCCGTTTGGCCGAACCGGATGGCGAACCCGTTGGCGGTGTCCTTGTCGGGTGATAGAAGCACCGTGCTGCGCAGTTCTTCCGCCGCGCGCCTGAACACTTCCGGGGAAACTTGGAAGATGCTTGGGCGATCGGATCGCTTGGCGTAGACCTGCCCATCGTGCTCGGTCATCAAGAGCTGAATCGTTTCCGGGGGCGGCTGCACTTCGACTGAATCCATTTCGTTCGGCTCGCCGTCGTCGTTCTTGTCGCCATCGTTTTTCGGTTCTTGGAGCCGCACCGTCTTGGGCGGATTGTGCGTGATCGCGATCACCAGCTCGGGATCGTGCAATCCGTATGCGGAAAGCTCGCCCGCGTCGGCCACGATGGCTTCCGCCGTCAGGTTGGTGATTTGATCGAGCAGGGTCTTGAAGTCCTGATCGTTCAAACTCGCCTGGACCGGGGCGCTCATGGTCCATCGACCGGCCGTCTTGGTGATCGAGATGCTCGATTGGTCTTGCGCGCAAGGATTGGGCGCGGTGATCACAAGCTTCTCAATCCGCGCATTGTCCAGATTCACGATGCTGCGATCGCGGTAGCTGCGCGGATGGCGCATGAGTTCTTCCGCGTCGCCGACGCGGATTTTCGCAATCGAAGCGACCTCGTTGCGCCGGACGAACACCATGCGCTTCGAGTTGGGATCCGTGTAGCGGCCCACCGCTATCCGTTCGACATCCGGCACGCCGCGAAGCGTCAGCCGGATTTCCACTTGCGGCGTGTCAAGACCGAATCGCGCGACATCGGTGTCGTCGCTCTCGACGTACTTGACGGCCGTCAGGGCGTTGATCGCTACGAGCAGCTCGCGGACGGAGGCATCATCCGCCTTGGCGCCGTCATCGAATATCCAGGTTCTGCCCGTTTTGCGCAACTTCGCAACGCCTGTAGGTGTCTTGATCTCGACGCGGGACGCGGTGGTGGCGTTGACCGGGCTGAGCTTCATATCGCGCCAGTCGGACATCGCCGGCACGAATCGGTCGGCCAGGGTCTTCATCATCGTGCCCGTCATGGATTCGTCACCGGCGCGCACGTAGACTTTCGTTTCTTCGCCGATGGGCGACTGATCGGAAATGTGCAGCACGTAGGTGCTCGTCTCGATCTTGGGCTCGGCCGGTTTGTCTTCGGCTTCCTCGTGTTCACCACCACCACCACCACCACCACCATCGTCGGCTACGGCCTCATCGCCGTCGGTGTCTTCTTCGTTCTTGACCTCGGTTTCGACGGTAGCACGCACGGTGATGAAACCGGGCTCAACACCATACATGCTCAAATGCGCTGGATCGTGATCGACCCACTTGGCAACGCGCAACATGCTCAATGTCCTGGCCATTTCATCGACTTTTGCCTGGTCGGCCTTGGCCGATACGGGCGATTCCAACATCCACTGTCCCTCATGCATGGCGAACACGATATGGGCCGGCTTGGCGTTGGGGGCGTCGATTTCGATGCGGGTGGTATCGCCGGGCGTGAATCGCCACACCTGCTGATCGCGATAATCGAGGGGTTTGGGTTTGATGAGGCTGGCGAGTTCGCCTTTGCCCACACAAATCCGATCGGTTCCGGCAACGCGGATGTAGGTTTCCATCGGCGAGACCGGTCGACCGATTTCCAGCGTGGCCGATTTCCCATCTTCGTCGGTAAGCGTGATGACGGCCTCGGGCGGATCCAATCCGGCATCCGTCGCAGAAAGCGCCTCCCCGGAATCGTAGCTGATGTCGTACTTGATGTTGGTCAGTTGCGTAGCGATGCGCTGGACCTCCCAACTCATCACCGTCATGGCCAGCGGCGAAACCATGCTCCAGCTATCCTGGCCGGCCGCGGTCTTTTCGCCGTTTTTTTCGAAGACCCATGCTTCCGGTTCGCCTTTGGGTGTGCATACGATTTTGACCACGTCGGCCAGCTTCGCGTCAAGCACGGGAAGGGAAATAGCGCTGGTTCCCGGCTGCAGGGGCGGCTTGACCTGGGCCACTGCGGACTGAGAAGGTTGGGCCTTTTTTGAAACCAGATAGAACCCGCCCAAGACGGCGAGCACGACCGCCAAGAGTAGTGTTGTCTTAAAGTTCATCGCTGTGTCACCTGCGTCTTACCCACCAAACCGCCGCTCCGCCGAGCAGTGCCAGCGCGGGCCACACGACCACCGTCAGAGCCTGGATGACCTTGACGGTGGAGGGGTTGCTGACCTGAAGCACGGACACCTCGATCGGTCGGCCGATATTCAAAAACTCCGTATTGTCGTTGAGCCAATGCAGCGAATTGACAAATAACGTCACGTTTCCAGGGTTGCGCGTCCGAACGGACAAACCGCGAGCCCCCATGGTCAGTTCGCGGGCGAATGCCACCGAATCCTCCGCGAACGAGCGGGCGCTGACCACCACGATCTTGGCATCCCCTTTCGTGCCCGCGACCGCAAGCGTGAACGGCCCGGTCAGGTCGGTCTCGACCCGATTCATGTACTGTTTTTCCTGAAGCTGATTCTCGTACGTGGTCAAATCCTTGACACCCCAAAGCGTGTCGCTCTTGGGATGCTCGATGAGCGGCGTCAGTTGGATCTCGGCGGGCGGACTTTCGGCCAGCTTGAGCGGCGCACACCAGGGGAACACGAACTGCTGCCGCGGGCCACTGACGATATCGTGGTCGCCCACCGCCACATCTTCGATAAGGTAGAAATTCCGGCCATCAGCCGCATATTTGTCGGGTGCGATGCTCACCGTGCGCATCAGCAGATACGACGTGTCCACCG
>JBHHUB010000044.1:0-23371 GCA_046753625.1 Phycisphaerae bacterium
CTCGGCCAGCAAATCATCGGTATCGCCCGACGCCATTTGCTGCCCTCCGTAGAGAATCACCACCCGATCACAGACGTCCTCCACGTCCGCGAGCATGTGGCTGGAAAGAAGGATCGTCTTCCCCTTGCGCCCCAACTCACGAATCACATCCTTGATCTGCCGCGCCCCGATCGGGTCGAGCCCCGAAGTAGGCTCATCGAGAATCAGCAACTCGGGATCGTTGATCAGCGCCTGCGCCAATCCGATCCGCCGCGCCATACCCTTGCTGTATTCACCAACGGGGCGTTTGGCCTCCTGGCGCAACCCCACCATGTCCAAGAGGCGCTCCGTACGTTCCGTGCGTATGCGCCCGGGCAATCGAAACAACCGCCCAAAGTAGTCCAGCGTTTCCCCCGCCACCAGAAATCGGTACAAGTAGGATTCTTCCGGCAGAAATCCGATTCTGGCCTTGACCGCCACATCGGTCGGCGCACTGCCGAACACGGAAATACGCCCGCTGGTCGGATAGAGCAGCCCCAGCAACATCTTGATCGTCGTGGTCTTCCCCGACCCGTTGGGCCCGAGCAACCCGAATACTTCGCCCGGCTGGATCTCGAGATTGAGATCCTTGACGGCTTCGGCGCGCGGACGACGCCAGAAATCCTTAAAGGTCTTGCAAAGACCGGCCGTATGCACCACCGGCGGCTTTCGCTGCGCCATAGACCCTACCTGTTTCCTTGTCGCCTGAGATACATTACACGCCACCTTCCCACCGGGACAACACCGAGCCGGCCCGCAAGTCTTCCCGACCCGCAGCGCCCAAGCCCGGGTGGGTGCTTCAACCCATGCAGGTTCGAAACACCCGCCCTAGTCGTATTCCGGCCCGATCACGTGGTACTTCTTCGGCCGCAACTCTTCCATGTTGAACGTCTTTTTCTTGAGCTTTGCCGCTTCCTCCGCCCGCGATTGTTCCGGATCAAGGGGAATCTGAAGCCGGAACTCGGCCAACCCCGGTGGGCGATAGAGCTTGACCACCTCGGGGTTTTCGAACAGCGCCACGCGCGTCGCTTCCCACAATCGCTCTACGAGCATGCCCGCATTCCGCTCATACTCGGGCACCAGCGTCCGGTACTGCTGCACATCACTCTTCATACGTCCGACAACGATGGAGAAGTATGCCTGAGCATCCTTGATTAGTTGCCCGGCTTCCCCTTCAGCCCGCTCCAGCCAACGATCCGCCTCGGCACGGTGCTCGGGCGTATCTTCCGCGGCTAACCGGTCCAGCGCCGCCACCAGGTTGGGGTAGATCGAACCGGCCGTCTCGTTGAGTCTGCGCGTGCGATCCCGCCGTGCCTGCCGGATACGCTGTTCCTTGGCGTTCTCCGCCTGCTGGGTCCGTTCGAACGCTTTGCGCACGGCCAGCGGAGGCGTCGGCTCGTACATTTCGACCGACTCGACGCTGATCCCTGTTTCCAACTGCGCCAGACGCCGGTTGATCCGCCGCTTCATCTCCGACTGCGCATAATCAACGCGCGTGCGGATGATTTCCTCAGCGGTCATTTCGCTGGCCACCGCGATGCCGGTCGTCTCGACCATCGTTCGAATCAACGACTCAGCCGCCTCGATCTTTCGACCGGCCATGCGCGTCACGTACGCTTGAACGTCATCAATTTTGTACGTCACCTTCCACTGCACATGGACGAGCCCGGTATCAGCGGTCAGCAGCGCCCCATCCAACGTCGGATGGAGCCCGCCTTCACCACGCGAGATAAACGACAACCGCTTGCCGATCTCATTGGGTTTCCGGAAAAAAGTGTGGCTGGTGATATCCAGCGCGTTGCTCTTCTTGGTAGGCAGCCGCACGATCTCATCAATGGGAAAGGGAAACGCGAGCACCAACCCCGCCTCGCGGACATCAGGCAGCAGCTTGCCGAGCCGCAACACCAGCGCTTCCTCGTGCCCCCCGATGCCGCGGATGTTGGAGACCAGGTACAAGACCACGAGGATCACCATGATGCCCTTGAGAATGCCGAAGCTCGACCGCAAGGCGTCGGCCAGGGATTGGCTGGCGGCATCCAACGGCGCCTCGTCGGCGGGCGGTCCGACGTCGTCGCCATGGTCGTGTCCGTGATGGTGGTGCATGGTCGTCCTCGCTCCCTAGTGCGAACCCGGCGTTGTTTCCGGCGTCACCGCCGCTTCCGCGTCGGGGTGCACGGCGGACCGGGCCTCTTCGCTGAACAGGCTCCAAGGCCAATCGTTCTGATCGAGGATCAACGTGGTCCTCACGGATAGTGCCTTCTTTATGGCACGCAGGCTGTCGAGGAAGATGCGAAGTTCCGGATGCTTGGCGAATTCCTGGTAGTAATCGCTGACCACCTTGTCGGCCTCATTCTCGATGGCCGCCACCTTTTCCCGCGCAGCCGCCGTAATCCGCTGCTCGGTCGCGTTGGCATCGGCCAGAATCGCCTGAGCCCGCGCCCGCCCCTCCGCCTCGTAACGCCCCGCCTTCACTTCCTCGTTGGCCTTCATGCTCCCGAAGATGGTCTTGGTCACCGCCTGCGGCAATCCCAGCTTCTTGATGCCGAAGTCTACGATTTCAATTCCGTATTGCTCCCGCGCATCCGCCGCAACCGATTGGCGAATCTCATCTTCGATTTCAGCGAGCTTGCGCCGTTTGGGATCGATCGAGACGAACTCCGCGAACTCTCGCTGCCCGATCACCGCGTGCTTGTGCGTCACCACCGTGGTACGCAGCTTCTTCTCCCCATCCGCCACACCGCCGGGGAAATTGGTGTGAAATTTGATAACGTCGCCCGGCACCGTACCGAGCCGCCAGAGCGTAAACGTCGTCAATACCAGGTTTTTCCCGTCGACGGTCCGCGTTTCTTCCGTCCGATCTTCCAGGATACGAATGCGCTTGTCGTATTTGACCAGCGTCTGAATCGGCGGCGGCCACTTGAACTGCAGACCCGGTTCGGTGATCGCCTGCTTGGCCGGTTCTCCGAAGGTCTTGACGATCGCCGCCTCGGTAAATCGCACCTGAAACGTGCACATGTAGAGCAGGAGCACGGTCACCACGATGGCCGCGGCCGCTATGGTTCCTATATTCTTCATCGTGTGGTCAACTCCTCGCGGGCTCGCCCGACGCGCCGTGCGGCACTATTTTTCATTGTCTTCGGCCAGGATCTTATCGAGTGCCGCTTCCTTGATCGTCGTATACTCGACGATCACGTTGGACGGATCCCCGGCGATCAAGAAGCGCCGAACGTATCCCAAGTCCTCATAAATGCTCAACTGTTTGCGTTGCATGTATAGCTCCGGCGCCGCCTGGAAGGCGGCCACATCCGTCGCAAAGGCACGCACCTTGTTCAGCGCCTCGCTGATGTTGTGACTGGCCCGCGCCCGCGCGTCGAAGATGATCGCCGCGGCCCGTCCCCCGGGCGGCATGATCCCCTTGGCAGGATCACCGAGCAGCAGCTCGTCGACCCGATGATTCGCGGCGGCTAATACCGCGGCATCCACCGCCGGATCCTTCTTGAGCGCGTTCCGCCGGGCAATCGCCTCGTCCAATTGCTCCGCCCGCCCAACCGTACCCGCCACGTCCGCAAGAATGCGCGCCGCGGCCCCTTGGGCCTTGAAAATGTCCGCCGCTTTTTGGGCTTCCGCCTGAATCACGCTTTGAAACGCGACGGCCACGTTGTCCTCCGCGGGCGGATGCGCGCCGCGGACGCCGGCAAAGACCAACTCGATCCCCATCCCCAACTCGTCGATCCGGGCCTGAATAAGACGCCGGAATTCGACGTTGAACGCCGCGCGGGCGGGCCCCATCAGATCCGCAATATCCACGCTGGCCGCGTACTCCGAAAGGTATTGATACGCCACCGCCTCCAACAGTTTCTCAGGATCCGTGTAGCGATAGAGGTAATCGTGGATATTCTTGATTCGATACGCGACCGGAACCGAAACCATCAACAAACTGACCGGAACGCTCTCCTTTTCTTCGCCCTCCCCAATCGACAACCCGACGTTGGCGGCATCCTCTTGCTCAGCGGCGACCAGGAGCATCAGCTCCGGAACGAACTCGTGATGCTCGGTCCAGATGATCGGTTTGTTCAGATCGTCCTCATCATCGGAAGCCTCACCAATAACCAGTTCGCCGACGCGCAACACCGGCGCCCGATGCACGATGTCGATCGGATACGGCCACTTCAGGTGTATGCCCGGTGAAAGTGACTCACCCTCGGCATGAACGCTGCGCCCCAGACGCTCGATCACCGCCTCATCGTCTGCGTCGACAAGGACCACGCTAGTCAGCAGCAACACCACCGTCGCCGCGAGAACCGTCATCGGAAGCAGCCAACGCTGAAGCAGCTCGTAAAACCAGGTCTTGCTGACCTCGAACCCGAACTGATAGTTCACGGCCTCCGCGAGCGACTTGGCGATGCCACCCGGTTCCGTGATCAACCCCAGCAACCGGCTGTCAAACGACGGCCTCGGAATCTCGCCCGGGGCGCGCGGCCGATAGAGGTCCAACACGAAGTTCAGCGAGAATTCCAACCCGATCAGCAAGAGGAGCGTGCGCAACAGATACGCCACGAGCGACTCAGCCCACGGCACCGTTGAAGTGGCCATGAGCGCGATCGCCACCGCCAGGCACGCAACCGCGTTGCCCGCCATCATCGTCGCCCCCGCCCGAATCACGCGCCAATGGGCCATTTTGGCCAGGGCAATCGAGTAGCGAGCATAAAGAAACGAAAGGAAGCCGGCGCCGACTACAAACCACATCATCATCGTGGGGTTTTGTGTGTGCCGCAGCCCGCCTTGCTCGAACACCGTGTCCGGCGACCACGACCACCCCACGAAACTCCCGCCGACCAGTATGATCGCGGCCACAATCGTCACGCTGGGCAAGAGCCACTTGATCATCCAGCGCAGTCGGTTTTGCTCCAGCAGCAGTGCGTCATCATCGAACTCGAAGAGCGCTTCGCCCGCACCGGCCGCATGAGCCCGTTTCAGTTCCGCCGTCTCGAGCGCTTCCGCCGCCACCCGGCGCATCTGCTTGAACACCAGATACAAAACCAGCCAGATTGGAATGCCGATGATCATCAAGCGCGCGAGGACCGCGATGGCGTCCGATCGGGCGAACACGGCCAGAACCCAAAGCCCGCCGCAAAGCAAGACCTGAAGCACCAAACCCAGCAACGATACTTGCTGCGCGCGGCGATCACGAGGTGTATTCGGTTCACTCATCATCTGTTGTTCCGGTGCAGGTGCTTAAAGCCTGTCGAACCGATCCCAGTTCGCCAACGTACCCATCAGCAGTGGTCCGCACAACCCAAACCCGTAGCTTGTCGACGCTGGCCGGGAGCTTACAATAATCAACGCGATGTGCCAACATGGCTCCCAATACGTCCCAAGGTGCCAAGGCGGCGTACGGGGGCCGCTTGACAAGGCCCGAGTTCAGGCTGTTGCGCCGGGCCAAAAGCTGAGCGGGTTGAGGAGCGGACATGTACAATCGAGGATCCGTACCTGTGAAAAACAGCGGGCTGGTCGCGTATGCGTATGACATCCGACGCATCGCCGCCATCCACTGATTCACCCGACGATTGATTCGCCATGGGACAACGATTTTACGCCATCGCAATGAACACGTTTGTCGAAACGCTGCGCCAGCCCATTTTTGGCGTCATTTTGATGCTGACGGCCGCCATGCTCATACTCAATGTCTCCCTGGCGGCCTTCACCTTGGATGACGACAACAAGCTCCTTCTCGATCTCGGCCTTTCTACGCTCCTGCTCAGCGGTTTGTTCTTAGCCGCTTTCAGTGCCACCGGCGTCCTCAGCCGCGAGATTGACAACAAGACGGTTCTTTCAGTCATTTCCAAGCCGGTAACCAGGCCTCTGTTCATCTTCGGTAAGTTCACCGGGCTCATCGCCGCCCTGGGCCTGGCCTACTATCTCTCCGCCCTGGTGTTCATTCTGGCCCAACGCCACGGCGTCCTGCAGAACAGCTCCGACCCCTGGGACGCCCCCGTCTTGACCCTCGGCTTCGGCAGCGTAGCCCTGGCCTCATTCGTGGCCGCGTTCTGCAACTACCTCTACGGGAAACACTTCTCGACGACCGCCATCGCCGTGCAGACCCCCCTGCTCACGCTGGGCGTGCTGGTGGTATGCTTCTTCGACAAGCAGTGGGAGCCGATCCCCTTCGCCAGCAACTTCGTCGGCGGACAGGTGCTTCTGGCTGTATTCCTGGTGTTTCTGGTGGTCGTGATTATGGCTTCCGTTGCGCTGGCGGCCTCCACCCGGTTCGGCCAGATGATGACGCTGATTATCTGCGTGGTCTTCTTGCTCGTCGGATTGATCGCGGATTATTGCCTCGGGCAATATGCCGAGTCATCCAAGATTGCCGCCCTTTTGTACGGCCTCATCCCCAATGTAGGCCCGTTCTGGATCATCGACGGCTTGTATGCGGAGTCCGCCCAAACAGCCGTACCGCTCGTCTATGTGGGTTATGCCACAGGCTACGCCACACTACTGACCATTGCCATAGTGAGCATCGCGATCATTGCCTTCCAACGCCGCGAGGTCGGATAGTGCGGCGTCAACGCTGAACCGACTGGTGCACCCGTAGCACCGCGGCCCTCCGCTGCTTCTGCGTAACCACCCAGCCGGGGACGGCTGGGCTACACTTGGCGGATCAACCAATCAAACCTCGCGCGACGCGACACGGACTTCGACGATCCTCCCGCGATTGACGCCCCCACGGCGCAATCCTAGAATCTCGCCGATGTCGACCGAGCCTTCGAACGCCGCGCCAACCGCGTCCTCATCGCTCGACGCCGAGGAAATCGGGTCGGCCACCATGTCATTCGGAGATCACCTTGACGAGTTGCGAACCCGCCTTATCCGTGGGCTCATCGGCATCGCCCTATCGAGCGTCGTCTGCCTGCTGTTTGGGATGGACATCCTCAAAATCATCTGCCGACCGCTGCTCCACGCCCAGTGGGCCAACGGCATGCAGCCCAGCTTGCAGGCGCTTTCCCCGACCGCCGGATTCACGGCCTACCTGAAGATCGGCATCCTCTCCGGGCTGATCCTCTCGGCCCCGTGGGTGATCCTTCAAGCCTGGCGATTTGTTGCAGCCGGGCTGTACCAATCGGAACGCCGCTTCTTCATGCGGCTTGTCGGCCCATCGGTCGGCCTGTTTGTAATCGGTGTCCTCTTCATGTATTGGGTCGTGCTCCCCATCGTGCTTCAGTTCTTCATTTCGTTCAACAACAGCTTCGGGAGTTCCAGCCTGAGCCCGTCGAATCTGCCGGCGGCGGTCCAAACGACCACCGAACCCACCATACCGGCACTGACCAACCCGGTATTGCCGCTGATGGATCAAGACCCGGCCAACCCGGCCGACGGACAGTCCTGGGTCAACATGAACACGCGGCGCCTGATGATCAAAACGCCACAGGGTATCTGGTCCGTCCCCTGGCAGCCGGCGCCGAACGCCCCGGTCATGCAGAGCCAGTTTGCGATCGACTTCTACATTTCATTCGTCTTGATGCTTTCGCTGGCGTTCGGCCTGGCGTTTGAAACGCCGCTGGTCGTGTTCTTCCTGGCCTGGTCTGGCGTGGTCCCCGTGGCCGACATGCGCCGCGCCCGGCGATACGTCCTTCTGGGAATCGTGATCGCAGCCGCCGTGCTCACCCCCCCAGACGTGATCAGCCAACTGCTGCTTGCCGCGCCGATGTACCTGCTGTTCGAGCTGGGCTTGCTGGCCGCGCGCCGCGTAGACCGATCCCCCAAAACCGCCGCCGAATAGCGGGTGCGGGTGCCCCGTGTCCTTTGGACATGGGGGAGACGATGATCTCGCGGCCACTAGGGTTCGAACGTCCTCCGGTACGAACGCCAGAGGACGCAGGCTTGAATCGTCGGCGAACACGAGCGCCAGTCGGTCTCCATTATCGGCTCCCCCACCTCCAAATAGGAGGTGGGCCACCCGCCAATCCTCTAGAGCCGCGACCGCATCGGAACTTCAACGCCATCAGCACTGCATCTTCCCGACAATCGCGCCAATGCCGGTAAGCCCTTTGGAGCGTAAGTAAGCCGCCAACCCATCACAAATGGCGACCGGCACGCGCGGATCCACAAAAAGCGCGGTCCCCACGGCCACGGCGGCCGCACCGGCGAGGAAAAACTCGACCGCATCGCGCCAATCCGCGATCCCGCCCATACCAATGATGGGAATCCCCGCGCCGCGGGCTACTTCCGTGTAGACGCGATGCACGAGATACACGGCCACCGGCTTGATCGCCGGCCCCGAAAGCCCCCCACTCCCGTTAGCCAGCATAGGCCGCATGGTATCCACATTGATGACCAATCCGCGAAGCGTGTTGATCAGCGAAAGCGCATCCGCCCCGGCATCAATCGCCGCCCGCGCCAACGCCACGATATCCGTCACGTTCGGCGAAAGCTTCACGATCAACTTGGCCCGAGCCACCGATCCGCGAACCTCGGACACCAGCTTGTACAGCCGCGTCGCATCCGTCCCGAATTCCAAACCATCCGCCACGTTGGGACAAGACACGTTCAGTTCCAAGCCTGCGACGCATTCGATCTCGTCGAGCCGCCCGCAGACCTGCTTGTAATCGGCCGCGCTGTGCCCCACCACGTTGACGATCGCCGGCGTCGAAAGCCCCTGAAGAAAAGGGATCTTGTCCCGGACAAACGCCTCAAGCCCCACGTTCGCCAAACCGATCGCATTAAGCAAGCCCGCGCTCGTCTCAACCGTTCGCTCGGGCGGATTCCCCTTACGGGGCTCCGGCGACACCGCCTTCGTCACAAATGCCCCCAGTCGGCTCAAATCCAGATACTCGGCGTATTCCGGGCCGTATCCGCTCGTACCGGAGGCGGTCATCACCGGATTCACCATCCGAATGCCGGCCAGATCCACCGAGAGATCCACCGAGCCCCCGTCGGCTGACCCGGATTTTCCTGCTTCCTGCATCATGCGGGCCAACATCGCCCCGGCCGCCCCCAATGTCAACCGGCCCCGGGGCTACGCGTCGCTCCATGCGCCAGCCGAAGCGACACTTTCGGCACGCGCGGCCTGCGACTACGATGCCCATCTGTGGCTCGCGTATCCAGCTCATGGCCGCTTGGCGCCCGGTCTGATACGATGCCCAGCAGTCCTTTGGAGTTGACCATGCCCGACGCCAGTCCCAACGTCGCCGTTTTCCCCGGCACCTTCGATCCTCTGACCCACGGGCATTTGGACATCATCCATCGGGCCGCGAAACTCTACGACCGGCTGATCGTGGCCGTTGGAGAGAATCCGCTGAAATCCGCCGTGTTCTCGCCGAAGGAGCGGCGCGACATGCTGCTCGACCACATCCTCCACGTACACAACTGCGATGTCCGCACGTTCACGGGGCTCACGGTCGAGTTTGCCTCCAGCGTCGGTGCCGGCGTCATCGTCCGCGGCATCCGCGACAACGTCGACCTCCACGCGGAGCTCGAGTTAGCCACTACCAACCGCATCATCAGCGACATCGAAACCGTCTTCCTCATGACCAGCGGCCAACACATCCTCACATCGAGCACGCTGATCAAACAGATCGTGGAGATCGGCCGGTACGACACCGATCACCTCGCCCGCCTCGTCCCATTGGACATCGCCAAAAAGCTGGAAACACGATTGCGTCAAAAATCGCCGTAGCGTAAGTAGGCCGACAAGGCCATGCCCCCAAGGCGAGCGGACATGCCCCCTTTGCTTCCAATGCGCCCCGGCTCAACGGCTCCAGACGCCCGGCGCCCGAGCCCGCGGCAATGCGTTGCTGAGCTCCGCGCACCGGAGACGGTGCTGACATGAGACCGCTTTGGGCCTATCATGGGCGGCCTATGACGTGCCCGCTTTCCGATGACGAGTTGCTCACCCACCTTGTCCGTTTTGATTCGACAAGCCACAAGAGCAATGTCCCCATCGCAGATTTCCTCTGCGACTACCTCGACGACGCCGCGTCCCTCATCGTCCGCAATGCCGATCAGGAGCGAGACAAGCTCAATGTGCTCGTGCGAATCGGTCCTGAATCGAGCCGCGGCGAGGGGCTGATCCTTTCCGGTCACATGGACGTGGTCCCGGCGCTCGAGCCGGATTGGAATAGCGATCCCTTCGACGTGCATGCGGATGACGAACGCTACTATGGGCGCGGCGTGTGCGACATGAAGGGGTTCTTGGCTTTGGCGGCCAATCTGGCCCGTCGATTCGCCTGTGAGAAGTTGGATTATCCGCTCGTCCTGCTGTTCACCTTCGACGAAGAAGTCGGAACCCTCGGGGCTCGCCATTTCGTCGATACTTGGGATGAGGCGATCCCGCTACCGCGACACGCGATCATCGGCGAACCGACGCGGCTCGGCGTCGTGCGCATGCACAAAGGGCACGTGAAAATCCGCGTGACCACGAAGGGACGCGCCGCCCACAGCGGCTACCCGCACCTCGGCGCCAACGCCATCGAACCGATGGGCGCCATCGTCAGCGCCTTGGCCAACCTCAACCGGGCATTCGCCAACGAAACCCACGACTCCGGCCGGTTCTATCCTGACGCGCCAAGCTGTACGATTAACCCGGCGATGATCCACGGCGGGTCGGCCATCAACATCGTGCCCGACGCCTGTATCTTGGACATGGGCGTGCGGATCCTGCCGGGCGTTGACCCTAGTGCGATCGTGGATCGAGTCAGCCGGGTCGTCGAGGAAGCCGGCGGAGAGGCGGTGGACTCGGTAGCCGAAACCGGTGTGAGCCCGCCGCTTCTGACCGGGGCGGACAGCCGCATCCATCGGGAGGTATGTGCCGTCGTGGGGCAAAGCGACACGCAGGCGGTTTCGTACGCTTCCGACGCGGGCGTTTTTTCCGATCTGGGCATCGACAGCGTGCTGTTTGGTCCGGGCGATATTGAGGTCGCGCATAAGCCCAACGAATGCATGTCCAAGCGGGAGTTCGTCGAGGCTCGCGGGTTTCTGGAGCAAGTCATCCGCCGCTTCTGTGTTGCGTAGTACACTGGTCGGAGGTCGAAAGTCGAAGGTCAAGAGTCAAAGGTTAAACTGACGTCCGCGCGGCATCTCCCGCCGGGATTCATTGTGTCAGTGTGAGCATGAAGCCGCCACCATGCAGCAAGAACGCATCATCGAAGCGGAGTTAACCTGGACCGGGCAGCGCTTTGAGCCGGAGGTTCAGATCGTAGTCGGCCCCGACGGCGTGATCGAATACGTCGGAAATCTCGGCGAGCGTCCCACGGACCGCCTGCCGAACCGCGCGCTGCTGCCCGGATTCGTCAGCGCCCACAGCCACGCGTTTCAACGAGCGTTGCGGGGTCTCGGCGAATCGTTCCCGCAAGGATCCGGCTCCTTTTGGACGTGGCGCGAAGCGATGTACAAGCTGGTCGAGACGATGACCTCGGATCAAATCCGATCCATCGCCCGGCGGACCTTTGCCGAGATGCTCTTCTGCGGCATCACGACCGTCGGCGAGTTTCATTACCTGCACCACGAAGCGGACAGCGCCGCCTATGAATACGATCGAATCGTGCTCGCGGCGGCCGCCGACGTCGGCGTGCGCATCGTCCTGCTCAACGCCTACTACAATACCGGCGGGATCCATCAATCCTTGTCGCCGGCTCAAAACCGGTTTGCATCGGCAGCACCGGAGCAATACTGGGCCCAAATGGATAGGCTGAGGGAAGCTGTCGATCCGACCACCCAATCCCTGGGATGCGTAGTCCACAGCATCCGCGCTGCGACGCTCGATGATCTGGATCAATTGCACGCCGAAGCCATGCGCCGCCGCCTGGTCTGCCACATGCACGTCGAGGAACAACCCAAAGAAATCGCGGACTGCCGCGACGCCTACGGCAAGACACCGATGGCGATCATCAACGAGCGGCTGGCGGTCAACGACCGATTCACGGCCGTGCATTGCACGCATACGACCGGAAGCGACATGCAGAATTTCGCGAGCAGCGGCGGCAACGTCTGCCTATGCCCCCTGACGGAAGCCAACCTAGGCGACGGCACCGCGGACCTGGCCTCCATGAGGCAATCAGGGGCCAACGTCTGCCTCGGAACCGACTCGAACCTTCGATTGGCCATGACCGAGGAGATGAGGCTCGTCGAATACGGGCAGCGGCTGCGCGACCTGAAGCGCGGGGCCATCGTCGATGAATCCGGAAGCGTTTCGCGGCCGTTGCTGGCGATGGCCACGGAAAACGGGGCTCGCGCCCTGGGCCTCGCCGCTGGAAAGATCGCGTCCGGTTGCTTCGCGGATTTCGTCGCGATCGATTTGAACTGCCCGCTGCTCGCGGAATCTACGACCGATACGCTGCTGGATGCTTTCGTATTCGGTACGGGCAACGAAGCCATCGCTGAAGTTTGCGTGGGCGGTCGTTGGGTACCGGCGAGCGGAGGCGCGGATTGACAATTCCGCCGCAATCCCTACCTTCCTGTTTTCCGATTCTCAACCGAAACCCGTGGACGAATGGCACGACGATGACTGAAGGCAATACCCTGGAAACGACGTACGACCCGACCAAGGTCGAACAAACGATCTATGACCAATGGGAACGGGCCGGCGCGTTTGAATCCCAGCCCGCGGATACGCCACACGAAAAGACCTTCACCATCGTCATCCCCCCGCCCAACGTGACCGGGGCGCTGCATCTCGGTCATGCCCTGAACAACACGCTTCAGGATATCCTCGTCCGCTACCACCGCATGCGCGGCTTCAACACGCTCTGGCAGCCGGGCACCGATCACGCCGGCATCGCCACGCAAGCGGTCGTCGAGCGGCGCATCCGTGAGTTGGAAGGCAAGACCCGCCACGACCTCGGCCGCGAGGAACTGGTTCGCCGCATCTGGGAGTGGAAAAGCGACTACGAAAAGAGGATCATCAGCCAGCTCAAATCCATGGGCTGTTCCTGCGACTGGCAGCGCCTTCGCTTCACGCTGGACGAAGGCATGTCCCGGGCCGTGCGGCGCATGTTTCTCAAGCTGTTTGCAGACGGGCTGATCTTCCGCGGCAAGCGCCTGGTGAACTGGGATACGCAGTTGCAGACGGCCGTCAGCGATGACGAGGTGTACCACGAAACCGTCAAGGGGTTTTTCTGGCATTTTAAGTATCCCGTTATCGATCCCAAGCCCGACGAGCCGGACCACGTGATCATCGCCACGACCCGGCCGGAGACGATGCTCGGTGACACGGCTGTGGCGGTGCATCCGGACCCTGAAGGCTATCTGGATAAGATGGAGCGAGCGCTTCGCGATGGACTCGGCGGCGCGTCGGCGAAGGATGAACCGGCCCTGCAAGCCAAGCTTAAGACCCTCGAAGCCCGTCGGGAAACGCACCTGCCGCAGCTCAAAACGCTTTGCGCCATGGCCCGCGATGGCCGAACGCTCCTGCTGCCGCTGGTTGAGCGCAAGATACCGCTCGTTTGCGACGAATGGGCCAAGCCGGAACTGGGCAGCGGTTGCGTGAAGATCACTCCGGCGCACGACCCGAACGACTATGAAGTCGGTGTGCGCCACGACCTGCCCATGATCAACGTGCTCACCGCGGATGGCAAGATCGCGCCGATCATCGAACCCGACGGCAGCCTCAACCCCAACAGCAACCGCTACGAAGGACTCACCTTCACCGGCGACGGGCGCGAGCAAGTCGTCGCCGATCTGGAATCGCGCGAGCTGCTTCACGAAGTCGAAGAGCGCGATCGGGAAGTCGGCCATAGCGACCGGAGCAAGGTCGCGATTGAGCCCTACCTGTCGGATCAATGGTTTGTCAGAACGGGGGATTGTTCGAGCGGCAGCGTCCGCCTCGGTGACGGCGCGACGGCGCCGGGGCTAGCACAGGCGGCGATGGACGCCGTCACCGATCAGCGCATTCGCGTCTTTCCGCCGCGGTACGGCAAGAGCTACCTCGACTGGCTCGGCGAAAAACGCGACTGGTGCATCTCACGCCAACTCTGGTGGGGCCATCGTATACCCGTCTGGGACGTGGCGGAGGCGACCGAGCGAGACAAAGCGGAGCCGTTGTGGGACAAGATCGAGTCCTACCACACGAAGAACCAGGTTGCGTGGCAAGCCAAGCCGGAAAGCGCCGACTCAGCCTTCGAAGCCGCTGACAGCCATCTGGACGCATACTTTTGTGTTCACCCAAACGCGGAAGCATTGCAGGCTGAGATGGAGTCCCATGGTTTCGCCCGCGACGAACACGTCCTCGATACGTGGTTCAGTTCGGCACTATGGCCCTTCAGCACACTGGGTTGGCCGGATGAGACGGAGCACCTCAAGCAGTATTATCCCGGAAGCGTGTTGTGTACCGGGCGTGACATTATCACGAATTGGGTTGCGCGCATGGTCATGTTCGGGCTCTACGCCACCGGCAAGATCCCATTCGACCACGTCTACATCCACCCGAAGATTCTCGACGGTCGCGGCGAGACGATGAGCAAGTCCAAGGGCAACGGCGTGGACCCGCTGGACATCATCCATACGCACGGGGCGGACGCCCTTCGCTATTCCATGGCCGACATGTGCACCGAGACGCAGGACATCCGCATGCCCGTGGACTACATCTGCCCCCATTGCAATAAGCTCACGGACCAGACCGCGGCCGTCCGCGCCGAGCAGCAGAATCGCAAATCCCGCGGCGAAAGACTCGAACGCAAGATTCAGCCGGCGGATTGCCACCGCGTAAAGTGTGTCCACAAGGAATGCGGCAAGGAGTTCGCGACGCGATGGGCCGAACCGTCGGTTAAGGATGAGCTGTCGGTCGCACGGGAAACCTCGGAGAAATTCGAGATCGGGCGGAACTTCTGCAACAAATTGTGGAACGCCGCCCGCTTTTCGTTCATGAACCTTGAAGGAACCCCGTGCGACGACATCCCCATCGAGCAACTTCCGCCGGAGGATCGCTGGATTCTTGCCCGGCTGTCACGGACGATTCGCCAATACCACGAATCGGTGGCCGCCTATCAGTTTTCCTCGTCGGTCAAGGGGCTCCGCGTGTTCTTCTGGGAAAGCCTTTGTGATTGGTACATCGAACTCACCAAGCCGCGCATGGCCATGGACGCCTCCGACCCGCTCGGCGGCTCGGCCCGTCAGGTGCTCGCCTTCTGCCTGGATCAGGTACTGCGGCTCTTCCATCCGACGATTCCGTTCATCACGGAGCGATTGTGGCAGCAGCTCGAGACGCTGGTTCCAACGCGCGGGTTGCCGGGCATTGCCGAGCTCGAAACGGGCCGCGCGCTGATCGTCTCGGCGTTTCCGCCGGTTGCGGGCTATCCGCAGCTTGAAGATTCCGCGATCCTTGAGATCTTCGCCAATCTGCAAACGGCCACGCGCGGCGTGCGGGATCTGCGGACCCAATGTGGCGTTCCGCCGAAGGAAAAGGTCACGGCTACGGTGATCTTGCCCCAGGAGAAAACCAATCCGTTTGAGGCCAATGCCCATATTATCAAGCACATGGCCGGCGTAGCCGAGCTTCACATCGCCGCCACGGGGCAGCGCCCCGCGAATGCGGGCAGCGTGGCGATCAAGGGCATGCGGATCTTCGTCCACGACATCAGCGACGATGCGGCCGAGCACAAACGGATCACCAAGAGCCTGGGCGATCTCCAAAAACAAATCAAAGGCAAAGAGGCCAAGCTCGGCAACGAAAAGTTCGTCGCCAACGCCAAGCCCGAAGTCGTTGAAGCGGAACGTACGCGCCTAGCCGCGATGCTCGAGCAGCAGACCTCGCTAACCCTGCACCTGCGCGAATTGGAAAACTAGGCAATCCGTTGACCGACGGCTCCCTCCGATGCCGATGGCGCAACATTGGCCGAGGGTTTGGCTGTGCAAAACCGGGCCCGCGTGCCGATGTTTTTACGGGTGAATTTGGATGATATCTGACTACCCAGCGGCCGGGTGGGGTCGGGCCAACCGAAATCCGGAACGCCGCCCACCCCCGCCTGGGAAGCTTGGCATGAAGGTATGCTTTACGCCGCGTTGACATTCTGGTTGTCGGTTATTGTGCTCACGGCCTGGGGTGTTCACCGGTTGTGGAGTTCCATGGTTCAGGCCAAGGTCATCAATGCGATTCTGCTTCCCGGAACGCTGGTGGCTCAGCTCGGACATGCCCTGGCCGTGCTCGTAACCGGGGCTACCATCAGCAACACCACCCTGTTCAAGGCCGACGACTCGGGTGACCCCGAGAGCACGCCCCATCCGGAACCACGCATCCCCGTCATCGGGCCGGTGCTCCTGGGCATGCTCCCGCTGGTTGCCTGCGCAACGGGCATCTACTTTCTGGCGGATCACTTCGCCGGTTCCGTGGTGGCAAGAATCGGGGTCCGGGCGGTCGGCCCCGTGCTGCCGACGTCGATGGATGGCTTCTGGCAACTGCTGCGAGATCAGATTTCGCTGACCCAAGCCTTGCTCTCTGCAATTTGCGTCGCGGATTACGCCAACCTCAACACGTGGATCTTTTTCTACCTGCTCGTCTGCCTGTCGGTTCGTATCGCGCCTCTGCCGGGCAATTTGCGTGGTTCGCTCGTCGCGATCCTCCTGCTGGGCGCCGGAGCCGCACTGGCCGCATCGCTTTTTGACGTCGCCGATCCGCGGGTCCAGAACGCCTGGTCGGTGTTGAATCTGACCGTCGCCGTCCTGCTGTTGCTCTTGCTGACAAGCCTGCTGGCCCGAGGTGCGTTCGGCCTGATCCAAATCTTCAAGGGTGACGGTTAAGGCCGACCTTTTGCCGGGGCGTGGTCCCGAGCAAGTTGCCCGCTCCTGCGTTTCCGACCTGCAGAACCACCCGGCCGCCCTCATCCATCGCTGCCGACGATAATGGCCCCACCGCGCCCGCGTTCCAAAATACTCCATCGGGACTTGACCTTCATTTTTGTTTGGTTTATGTTAGGCTTCCGGGAGGCCGATGGAATTCGGTGGCGTGCCGGCTCCTTCGTGGTAGATACGTCGTGGCAGGCGAACGCTTCGTTGCCGGTTCCGCTTGGGCGGTCCCTGCAACAAAGCAACCCCCTGCCCTACCCGGCGGCAACCGTCCTACCCAATGGCTGACGGCTTTCACGCCGGGGCGATGAGCCGGCTTGCGATTGAGAAGAGGTTATGGTTGATTTGGAAACACCGCGCCAGGAAGCCACCCTTGATCTGTTGCGCCGGCAAATCGAAGACCATCGCCGCCGCCGGGCGCACCGGGCGGGTTGGTCGCCTCGTTTTTGGCCGACGAGGCTTGAATTGTTGGATCAAGCGCTGCCCGGCGGCGGTTTGCCGTGCGGCGCGATCGTGGAAATCCTCGCCGGGGCCTCCGGTGTCGGCTCCATGTCACTCGCCATGCGCATTGCGACATCCGTGTCATCCGCGACGCCCGACGAGCCCGGACTTTCCGAGCCGCATGCTTTCCTTTCCGAGCCGCAGCTTATCGCTTGCGCGGCGCCGCGTGCAAGCGCGCCACACGAGCCCGGGGCGCCGCGCAAGCTGAAGCCCGCGGCTCGGGTGGGAGCGGAGCCCTACGTTGTGTTGGTCGACGCCAAGGGCGATTTTTATCCCCCCGCGGCCGCCGACTTCGGGTTGCGGCTGGATCGTTTGATCGTGCTCCGCGTTCGCGACAAGCGGCAGGTGTTTTGGGCGGTGGATCAATCCTTGCGTTGCCGCGCGGTCGGCGTAGTGATCGCCTCGATGGCCGATCTGGACGCCCGTTCATCGCGTCGCTTGCAACTGGCCGCGGAAAGCAGCGGCGCGTTGGGGTTGCTGCTGCGCCCGCACCGCAAGCAGGCTCATAGTTTTGCCGCGGTGCGTCTGCTGATCGAGGGCGTTGGCCCGCCAAGCATCCACCCACGCGCGGCACCGGATGCCAATCCCATGATGTCACCGTGGGCCCAGGTGGATGGCGCGCACCTGATTCGCATCACCCTGTTGTCTGTTCGGGAAGGGATGCCCGCCGGACCGTTTCTTGTGGATCTTCGCCATGAAAAGGGTTCTGTGTTTGTACCTTCCGTTCCTATCGACCGACCGATTGCCAAGACCGGCTAATCGCGAACCGAGGTCCACGGCGCTAGCGCCCGACGAACCTCCCGAGCCGCATGCTTCAGCTTGCGCGGCGCCGCGTTCGAGCGCACCACACGAGCCCCGGGCACCGCGCGGGCTGAAGCCCGCGGCTCAGGGGGGGAGCCAATCAGGAGATTGGCGGTCCCGGCCAAAGCCCGCGGCTCAGGAGGAACCCGCGGCCGATCGCCGCGCGTTGGAATCTCTGGCGATCCGTGCCGGAGACCTTTCCCCCATCGTGCACCTCGAAGACGCCCACACGCTTCTGATTGACGTAACCGGCTGCGAACGTCTCTTCGGCGGCGAAGAGAATCTTCTTTCGACCGCGATCCGCACCGTACATGCGCAGGGTTTTTCCGTCCGCGCCGCCATCGCCGACACGCCCGGCGCCGCATGGGCGATCGCCCACGCCCACCCGGACGATCGCGTTATTGCGCCGCCCGGCAAGAGCGCCGTATGGATCATGCCGCTGCCCGTCTGGTCGCTGCGGATTGCTGAATCCACCGCTTCCGCCCTGGCGTCGGTGGGCGCCTACACGGTTCAAACGCTGCTGCATCTGCCCCGCGCGTCGCTGGCGATGCGTTTCGGCGCAGCCTTGCTGACGCGGATCGATCAGGCCACCGGCGATCTTCCGGAATGGCTCACGGCATACCGACCGCCCCGCGCGGTGGTCGGCGCTTGCGATTTGGGCGAACCGACGCTGCGCCTCGATCGGCTGACCAGCGCCGCAAACCACGCGCTGGGCGTCTTTTGCGAGAAGTTGCGGCAACACGCCTGCGGCGCCTGCCACATTTTGGTCACGTTGCGATGCGCCCCAACCGGCACGACCGAAGGCTTGCAAGCCCACACCGTCACCCGACAGATCGACCTGGCCCGGCCGACCCGATCCACCAAGCACCTTGAATTGTTGCTATCTGTTTTGCTCGAGCGGGTGCGATTGCCCACTCCGGCACTGTCGGTGACGATCTGGACGCGGGAGACGCACGCGCTGCATGACTGGCAGGATGAACTGTTCGCAACCGACACCCGCCATCGACGGGACATCGCCGCATTCATCGACCGCCTTACCGTTCGTCTGGGCTCGGCGACCGTGGTCCGCGCCGAGCTGCTCAGCGACCATCAACCCGAAAAAGCCTTTCGCTACATAACGCTTTCCGAGCCGCAGCTTGTCGCTTGCGCGGCGTCGCGTACCAGCGCACCACCCGAGCCCGGGGCGCCGCGCGGGCCAAAGCCCGCGGCTCAGGGAGAACGCGCGGCTCGGGTGCCGCGCCGGCCGCTGCGCCTAATGCCGCGGCCGATGGAGGTCGGCGTCACCGCATTGGCTCCTCAAGGGTTCCCGATTGCGCTGCGCTTTGACGGCAGGCAGCACGACATCATCGATGCTGCCGGCCCCGAGCGGATCGAAACGGGCTGGTGGCGCGGCCCGCACACACGCCGCGATTACTACCGCCTGCTGACCCACACAGGCCGGCGCCTTTGGCTTTTTCGCAACCGACAAACCAATCGATGGTTTCTGCACGGCTGGTTTGATTGACCCATGCCCTCCAAGCCCAACTACATCAAACGCACCCACCCGGCCAAGCAACCGCCGCCCCACACGACCCAAGCCGGCGCGACCCGAGCCCGCGCCCCACGCTTGCGAAAAAGCCTTCGCTACGCCGAGCTTCGCTGCAAGAGCAATTTCTCCTTCCTCCGCGGTGCGTCCCACCCGGAGGAACTCGCCGAGCGAGCCGCCCAACTCCAATACGAAGCGATCGCCATCACCGACCGCAACACGCTCGCCGGCGTCGTCCGCATGCACTGCGCCGCTCAAACCCACAACATCAAGCTGATCGTCGGCGCGGAAATCCACCCGACCGACGCCCCGCCGATTCTGCTGTACGCCGCCGATCGAAGCGCCTACGGCCGACTCTGCCGCATCATCACCTGCGGTCGCCTGCGCGCCGTCAAAGGCGCCTGTGCCGTCACGCTCAGCGACATCGCCCAACATGCCGACGGGCTGCTGGCCGCGGCCATGCTCACCGAACATGATTACGCCCAATGCGATCCAACCGCGGCGCGCGTCAGCCCTCATCTTCACACCTACCGGGACATTTTCAACGATCGTCTCTATCTCGCGGCCGGCGCGCACGGCGATGCGGACGATGTCCGTCGCCTGGCTATCACGCAAAAACAAGCCAGCATCCTCCGCATCCCCATGCTCGCCACCAACGATGTCCATTACCACACGCCCAAGCGGCGATTCCTGCAGGATGTGCTCACCTGCATCCGCAAGCCATGCACGATCCATGAGGCCGGTCGATCGCTCTTTGCCAACGCCGAGCGCCATCTGAAATCCCCCGCCGAAATGCACGCCCTCTTCGCGGATTATCCCGATGCCCTGGCGCGAACCGTCGAGCTGGCGGATCGTTGCCATTTTCGCCTCGACGAGCTGCGCTATGAATACCCCGAAGCGTTGTGCCCAAAAAACCGCGACCTTCATGATTACCTCACAGAGCTGACGTTTCGCGGCGCCGAGCGGCGCTATCCGAACGGCCTGCCGGAAAAGATCCGCGCGGTCATCGACCACGAACTCGCGCTCATCAAAACGCTCCGCTACGAGCCGTATTTCCTGACCGTCTGGGACATCGTCCGTTTTGCCCGCTCCCGCGACATCCTATGTCAAGGTCGCGGCAGCGCCGCCAACTCGGCCGTCTGCTTTTGCCTGGGCATCACCAGCGTCGATCCCGGCCGGATCGATCTGCTCTTCGAACGTTTCGTCAGCGCCGAGCGCAACGAACCACCGGACATCGACGTGGATTTTGAGCACGAACGCCGCGAAGAGGTGTTCCAATATATCTACGAAAAATACGGCCGCGAGCATGCGGCCATCGTCGCCGAAGTGATCACCTACCGCCCGAGATCCGCCATTCGCGACGTGGGCAAAGCGCTGGGCCTGTCCCTCGATCGCATCGGCGCCCTCGCCAAGAAGCACGATTGGTGGAACAAGCAGGCGATTCCCGAGGCTTTTTTGCGCGAGGCCGGGTTCGATCCTTCCGATCGCACCGTCCAAATGCTCATCAAGCTGGTCGGGCAACTGCTCGGCTTCCCCCGCCACCTGTCGCAGCACGTGGGTGGATTCGTCATCACGCGCGGTCCGCTTTGCGAGATGGTCCCCTTGGAAAACGGCGCTATGCCCGGCCGGACGTTCATCCAATGGGACAAAGACGACATCGAAGCCTTGGGCATCCTCAAGATCGATTGCCTGGCCCTCGGCATGCTCACCGCCATCCACAAATGCCTCAAAATGATCGGAAAAGACGCCCTCACCGACATCCCCGCCGAAGACCCGAGCGTCTACGCCATGATCCGCCGCGCGGACACGATCGGCGTTTTTCAGATCGAAAGCCGGGCGCAAATGAGCATGCTCCCGCGTTTGCGGCCGATGCACTTCTACGACCTGGTCATCGAGGTCGCCATCGTGCGCCCCGGACCCATTCAAGGCGGCATGGTGCATCCTTACCTCAGGCGGCGGGATGGCATCGAGCCGGTCGCGTATCCCAACGAGGCCGTTAAGGCCGTTTTGCAGCGCACGCTCGGTGTCCCGCTGTTCCAGGAACAGGCGATGCGGCTGGCCATCGTGGCCGCGGGCTTCACACCGGGCGAAGCCGACCAACTCCGCCGCGCCATGGCCGGATGGCGGCGGGCCGGCGCCATCGACGCGTTCCGCGAAAAGCTCATCAGCGGCATGTTGGCCAACGGGCTGTCGCTCGAGTTTGCCGAACGATGCTTCAAACAGATTTGCGGCTTCGGCGAGTATGGGTTTCCCGAATCCCATGCGGCGTCGTTTGCGTTGCTCGTCTATGCTTCCTGCTGGTTGAAGCGGTATCATCCGGCGGCTTTTTGTGCGGCCGTGCTCAATTCGCAACCGATGGGGTTTTATCATCCCGCGCAACTGGTTCGAGACGCCCGCGACCACGGCGTGGCCGTCTTGCCCATCGACGTCAACTTCAGCGGATCTGATTGCCGATTGGAACGCGATACCAAGAGTTTGGCTGTGTCCGGGGCGCCGCGCGGGTCCGGGCTTTCCGAGCCGCATGCTTCCTTTCCTGAGCCGCATGCTTCAGCTTGCGCGGCGTTGCGCACGAGCACGTCGCACGAATCCGGGGCGCCGCGCGGGCTAAAGCCCGCGGCTCGGGGTTCAGCCCACCCCGAAACATGGGGACGCGGCGGACCGACCGTGCGATTGGGGATGCGGCTGATTAAAGGGGTCTCGCCCGCCAATGTGGAAGGCATCGAACACGCGCAGCGCGAGAAGCCTTTTCGCACCGTGGCCGATCTGGATCGTCGCAGCGGCGTTTCGCCGGCGTTGCTCGCGCGATTGGCGGCGGCCGATGCCATGCAATCCATGGGGCTCAATCGCCGGGAAGCGTTGTGGAAGGTGTTGGCGATTGGAAAAGAAACCCCGCTCTACCGGGAACACGAGCCCCGCGAAGCCCCGACGCATCTGCCCGAGCTATCCTTGTCCGACAACGTATACGCGGATTACGCCACGGTCGGCCTGTCCCTGATCGCCCATCCTATTGCCCTGATCCGCAAGGCGCTGACGCGGATCAAGGTGTTGCAAAACCGAGTCCTGGCCAGCACGCCCAACGGCCGGCACGTACGTGTCGGCGGATTGGTGCTGGTCCGCCAGCGACCGGCCACCGCCTCGGGCATCACCTTTTGCACAATCGAAGACGAGACCGCCAGCGCCAATCTGGTGATCCGCCCGGAGGTGTTCGAGCGATACCGCCCCGCCGCCCGCGCATCGGTCGCGGTGATCGCCGAGGGCCGGGTCGAGCGCCAGGGCAGCGTCGTACACGTCCAGGTCCACCGCATCCACGACCTGTCCGACCGCCTCTCGCCCATGACCAGCGGCTCGCGGGATTTCCGTTAGGGCAACTCTCTTCTTCCTGATCCGAGCCGTGGGCTTCAGCCCGCGCGGTTGCTCGGTGAGGGAGACCCGACCGGGTGACGACAATCCATGACACGAAAACGGGAAGCGCCCCAGACACCATCTCGCATCATACACCACCGATCAGAACCGCGACCGTCAAGGAAACGCCTGACGATGCCTACCCCCCAGCACTGCTGCACACGAACGGGTGTGGCCATTTCTTGTGGCATCGTAGGTCGCGCATTTGGATGGGACGGCTTCTTGCCACCGCAACCGAGCAAGAAGGTCGGTAGAAGCAGCCCTGCCGGTGGCATACCACAATGCGTGCATGACCGTGCCGGCGGCGGTGATTGCAGGCTGAAGGCCTGCTCTAAAGTAGCCGGGGGCAAGCGC
>JBHHUB010000045.1:0-23248 GCA_046753625.1 Phycisphaerae bacterium
CGACGAAAGGGACGGTCCTCTTGGACAATCCGCTTCATCTCGGCTTCGATTTTGGGGAAATCGTCCGGCGTCAGGGATCGGTCCAGGTCCAAATCGTAGTAGAACCCGTCCTCCAACGGTGGTCCATAAACCAGCTTGGTTTCAGGGAAGAGCGTGCAGATGGCCTCCGCCATGACGTGCGCACAACTGTGACGCAGCACGGAAAGGCTGTCCGCATCGTCGTCGGTAGCGGTGAGGATGGCGAGTTGACAATCGCCGGGAAGCGGACGGGAGGTTTCGACGATCTCGTCATGACCATCGACGCAAACACGACCGGCAATGGCTACGCGAGCCAACCCCGGACCGATTGCGGATGCGACATCGGCGACGGTGGCGCCATCGGCGACATCCATGACGGTTCCGTCAGGAAGCGTGACCTTCAGCGAAAACCTCCTAATCCAGTTGGATCCATGTGCCCGAGGCACAAAAAAAACGGCGCGGCCCACCATAACGCCGAATCAGACCCAGCGCGCGATCTCCTCCAACAAAGAGGCGAACGCACCAGGGGCGTCCCACATATGAGACTATGATCGACGTGACATTGGGCTACAAGCCGTCTTGTACTACCGGACACACACCCTCCCGCGCGCACCAGCAACGCGGGTAGTATGCCCCTTCAAACTCTGAGTTTAATATATCATAAAATCGGGACAGGTCAAGCTAAATGCGTTTTTCCCGGACGCGAAAAACGAGTCCGCCTGCCTGAGGGAGACCGCGGAAGACGCCGGCGGTCGGTTGCGCAACTACGGCGTGGTGAACAGGCCGCTTACCAAACTGCCGAATACCGCCGAAAGAATCGCCACGATGAATCCTGCCAATTGCGACAAGAATTCCGTCGAGTAGAAGAATCCGTTCAAATCCAGTTGCATCGGCGCGCCCTTTCGACTTCGAGATCGATCCGGCACCCGCAAGGGAAGGTGCATCAGCGGACCGGTGGCCATTATACGGCCTGTAGCCGACCTGCCAACACGATCGCCAATTCGGGAGCGTCGCGGTTCTGGACATTCCAGCCGGGACAGGCCAACTCAGAGCCGCAGGCGCAAGCCTGCGGACCGTCCGCTTCAACCGCTGGCACAAGCCTGTCGATCACCTGGTGCCCTGACATCTACCCGCCGCCGAGGGCTGAAGCCGGGCGTACCAGCCAGTCTCATCCGGCTATCGGCTCAGCACGGCCGTGGGCCAGGTTGATGGGTCCAGATGCCAGGAGAGATCGTCCCCTACGGTCGGGAACTGCTGGCCCAGCTCGGCGTCCTCGACCATCAAGTAGAAGCCGATCCTCGGATGCTCATCCGGGTCGAAACCGTGTAGGGCCTCTGCCGAAACATGCGCCTTCAGGAAGTATCCACCCTTGCTGATGCTTGATGCGATGGCGAGCGCGCCGTCGGGTACGGGCGGCCCCTCGGCCATGGCCCGCTGAATCGTTCCGACGCCGGCGACGGGAGCTTTGCCGTTCTTACCGCCGCCTCGTGGCAGGAAATAGAATTGCCTGCAAAACCGCGTCGCACGCCGATTGGTCCGGGCATCGCGCGTGTCGATGCAGAGGCGGACGTTGTCCCCATCCCAATACCTAGTCGGATCGCATTGGAGTGGCTTTCGCTTCCCGGTGACCTTGACGGCCAGGTAGACCCCCGATTCATGCCAGCAGGCCCAAACATCGGCAAAGTCCGTCGCCCCGTCCATGGATCCGAGCTTCGGCAGGCGTTCCTTGGCTGCCCAGCCACGGGCCGTTCCGTCCAGCTTCGGCGGACGCGTCCGATAAGCAATAGGAAACTCGAGCGAGAAGAGCCATCGATTGGGGACCAGGGTACTCATGCGGATTGGAGCCTTTCGGTGTCTTCGCGCACGCGGCATTTGCGCCATACGTCGCGGAACTGCTTCCAGTCTGTCTGTTGAATCGTGCAAATCCAGAAGATGACCCAATACGTGCCACCTCTGGGGCGGATCTCCGAATCGTCTCCAAGCCGGTCGATCATCGCGGGCGTGATTGCGCCGGCCGGGGCGCGCAACTCCAGCCGCAGGCCCCGCCCGAGATTGGTGACTACTTTTGCGGCGATTTTTGCTTCTCCGGGCACAGAAAGGAGAATCGCGCTTTCCCGATTCCAATCCACCGTCAGGCCGGGTTGGATCGCCTTGAGCTTGCCGATGACCGTAAGGATTAACTCCGGCCGCCACTTGAGGGCGTGTCGACGCTGTGCGGCTTTTTGCCCGAGATGCCAGTCGCGGCCGTCCTGTTTCCACGGCTTCCCCTGATGGGGGTCGGCCGCCGCGCTGTCCAAAGCCCGAAGGTAGACCTTGTGGGCGTCCTTCAGGAAGGAACGAAAGGCGGTCTTCTTGACATCCTTGAAATCTCTCAGCGTCATGCGTATGGCGCTCCAGCCGTTGCCAACGGGCCGAACGCGGACTCGATTCCATTGGCCATAGAGGGGTAGGTCGGTTCGTTCATCAAGCGTCTTGATGCCGAGTTGTTTGGACAGATCGTCCGTCGTAAAGTGGCCTTCGGGGACGCGCAGCGCCACTTCGAGCAAATCCTTCCCACCGGTCAGGAAATGGGCGAACCATTGCTTGCTCTTGGCCGCGGTGATTTCGACGCGCGTGCGGTGATTCCAGTCAGTAGGAAGCAGCGAGCCGTAGGATTCGATCGCCTCCACCAGCCACACCAACAGTGCCGCATCCCACGCGACGGGCCGGCCCTGACTATCGGTGTGGTCGACGGTATGCCAGGATCGACCGTCTTGCTCCCATGGCATCTTGACGTCGTCGCCGAGATCGAGCTTGGCGTCGTCGTCGCTGATCGGCGGACCGCCCACGGCATGGACCTTACGCGGTTGAACGGGACCGGCTTTGAGCACGGGAGCCAGCGATCGACCCGTATGAGAGCGCTTGCACGCCGCGATTCGCTCCGGCGGTCCCGACGCGATGATTGCGCCGCCCCCGCCGCCGGCTTCGGGTCCGAGGTCGATGATCCAGTCCGCGGTCTTGATGACGTCGAGGTTGTGTTCGATGCAGATGCAGGTGTTGCCGAGGTCCACCAGCTGGTGCAAGACGCCGAGGAGCTTCTTCAGATCGTCGAAATGCAGGCCGGTCGTCGGCTCGTCAAGAATGTAGAGGGTCTTGCCGGTGGAAGGGCGGCCGAGTTCGGCGGCCAGCTTGACGCGCTGCGCCTCGCCGCCGGAGAGTGTCGGTGCCGATTGGCCCAGTTGCACGTAGCCAAGCCCGACGTCGTCGAGCGTTTTGAGCATCCGATGTACCTTCGGGACGCGGGAAAAAAGTTCCATAGCCTCCGACACGCGCATGTCAAGCACATCGGCGATGCTCTTGTCGTGGTAGCGGACATCGAGCGTGTCCGCCAAGAAACGTCGGCCCTTGCAGCTTTCACACTCGATCCAAACATCCGGCAGAAAGTGCATCTCGATGCAGCGCATGCCCATGCCGCTGCACGCCTCGCATCGACCGCCGGGCCGATTGAAGCTGAATCGTTCGGCCGTGTAGCCGCGCACTTTGGACGCAGGCAGCTTGGCGAATAGCTCGCGGACCAAGTCGAACAGGCCGGTGTAGGTGGCCGGGTTGCTCGTCGGGCTCGTGCCGATCGGCGCTTGATCGACGTTGATGACCTTGTCGATGTGCTCGGCGCCGAGGATTCGGTCGTGGCCGCCGGGTACGGCGGACGCCCGGTGGATGCGGCGGGCCAGGGCTTTGTGGAGAATCTCCGTGACGAGCGAGCTTTTCCCGCTGCCCGACACCCCGGTGACGCAGGTGAATCGGCCCAGCGGAAACGCAGCGTCGATCTCCTTGAGGTTGTTGGCCCGCGCGCCGCAAACGGTCAGCCAGGGCAATTCGGTCGCCTTGCCACTCGCGGCGGTCGCTTCCGTCGTCGGCTCCAGGTCTGTCCGCGGCGGATGCTTGGGCAGCGGTCGCCGGTTGGATGGGACGGGAATGGCTGCCCTGTTGGCCAGGTATTGCCCGGTCAGCGATTGGCGCATCTTGCGAATCCGGCTGGGGCTCGCCGCTGCGGTGACTTCGCCGCCGAAGGCTCCGGCCGCGGGGCCGAAATCAAGCACGTGATCGGCCGAGTCGATGACGTCGCGATCATGCTCGACCAGCAGGAGCGTGTTGCCCAAATCGCGGAGCCGGCGCAGCGCCCGAATCAGCCGGCCGTTGTCGCGTGGGTGGAGCCCGATCGTCGGCTCATCCAAAACATAAAGCACGCCCGTTAGGCCGGTTCCGATCTGGGCGGCCAGTTGGATGCGTTGCGATTCGCCTCCGGAGAGCGTGGAGGCCGTGCGGTTCAAGCAAAGGTAATCCAGCCCGACATCTACGAGAAAGCGCAGACGCGATGTGATTTCGTGCAGCAGCTCCCCGGCGATCTGTTGCTCGCGTGGGTCCAAGGCCAGTGCGTCGAACCAGCGTAGCACTTGGATCAGGGGCTTGGCGCAGATGTCTCGAATCGTCTGGTCCCCGACAAACACGTTGGCGGATTCCTCGCGAAGCCGGCTGCCGCGGCAGGTATGGCAGGCGACGTCGGTGGCCATAGAGTGCAGGCGCTTGCGGTATTGCCAACTGGATCGTGTGGCCCGCGCGATGGCGGGAAAGAAGCCGCGCCATTGAAAGCGCATGCCTGCAAGATCGTCCGACGCGCCACGACCGGTTTTGCCGAATCGATCCAGTTCGATCCACTCATCGCCGCAGCCTTGGAGCATCGCCTGTTGCTGTCGCTCCTCAAGTTCGTTCCAGGGCGTGTCCAGATCGAAACCGATGTGATCCGCCAGTGCCGCAATGAATCGGTGAAGCGTGGAGCCCGGCGCGAGTTCCTCCCAGCCGCTGACCGCGCCTTGCCCGATGCCGCGCGTAGGATGAACGATGATCGTCGAGGGGCTGGCCCCTTGCTGCGTGCCAATGCCTTCGCACGACGGGCACCAACCCAGTCGGGCGTTGAAGGAGAAGTGGTGGGGCGTCAATTCCTCGAAGGCCCGGTGGCAGGTGGGGCAGGAACGGTGCAGCGAATACCGCCGGACCGATGCGTTGGGAGGGCGCGGGATGCCCTTCACGGTTGCAGTCGTCTTGTCCGGCAGGATTTCAACGAGCACGACCCCGTCGCCGATCGCCAAGGCCGATTCGACGCTTTCGGCAATCCGCGAGCGTTGCTTAGGCTGCACTGCAATACGATCGACCACGAGCTCGATTTCATGATCGCGGCGGTCGTCCACCGTTGGCAGCGCGTCCAGCGTATGCACCTCGCCGTCGATACGCACGCGGCGAAAGCCGTTTTCCTCTTGCCTCGCGAGCAACGCGCCGATCGACTCCTGACCGGTCGGTTGAATGGGCGCGAGGATTAACGCGCGCGTCGCCTCCGGCATCGCCAGCACCTGCGCGGCGATCTCGTCGACGTCTTGCGTTCCGACGGGAATCCGGCAGGCCGGGCAGTGGGGGCGGCCGATGCGGGCCCAAAGGACGCGCAGAAAATCGTAAATCTCCGTGACCGTGCCAACCGTCGATCTCGGCGATTGGCTCGTATTCTTCTGTTCGATGCACACCGACGGCGAGAGGCCGTAGACATGATCCACGCGCGGCGGCTGCATCCGGCCCAGGAATTGCCGAGCGTAGGCACTCAGCGATTCCACGTAGCGCCGCTGTCCTTCGGTGTAAACCGTGTCGATGGCGAAACTGCTCTTGCCGCTACCGCTTGGCCCCGAACACACGGTGGTCTTGCCGCGTGGAATGTCCACGTCGATGTTCTTGAGGTTGTGCTGCCGCGCGCCCACGACGCGAATCATCTTGGCCGATCGCGTCTTGCTGTTCTTGCTCGTCTTGGTGCGCCCGGCGGGTTTTGCTTTGCGAGGCATTGTCTTCGCGCTTGGACTTTGGCCGTCGAGGATTTCGCTCAGCGCGGCGCCGGTATGGGATTCTTTCGAGCGGGCGATTTTTTCCGGCGTGCCGGTTGCGACGATGCGGCCGCCGCGCGCGCCGCCTTCGGGGCCGAGATCGATGACCCAATCGGCGGTCTTGACGACGTCGAGATTGTGCTCGATGACCAGCACCGTGTTGCCGGCGTCGACGAATCCATGCAGCACGGCCAGCAGCTTCTTGATGTCGTCGAAATGCAACCCCGTCGTCGGTTCATCGAGGATGTAGAGCGTTCGCCCCGTGCTTCGCTTGACCAGTTCGCGGGCGAGTTTGATCCGTTGGGCTTCACCGCCGGAGAGGGTGGTGGAAGATTGACCGAGCTTGAGGTAGTCAAGGCCGACGTCGTGCAGGGTACGCAGCATGCGGGCGATTTGCGGAATGTTTTCGAAATGGGTCAGAGCCTCCTGCACGTCCATGTCGAGCACGTCGGTGATGCTCTTGCCCTTGTAGCGGACCTGCAGCGTTTCGCGGCTGAATCGTTTGCCCTGGCAGACGGAGCAGGTGATCCACACGTCGGCCAGCAGCTCCATTTCCATCTTGTTGCTGCCGTTGCCTTCGCAGGCTTCGCACCGACCGCCGCCGGCATGGCCCGTGTGGACGTTGAAGCTGAACCGCCCGGGCTTGTAGCCGCGGATCTTGGATTCGGGCAGCCGGGCGTAGAGGCCGCGGATTTCGTCGAAGGCTTTGATGTAGGTGGCCGGGTTGGATCGCGGCGTGCGGCCGATGGGTGATTGGTCGATGTCGATGACTTTGTCCAGATGTTCGAGGCCGCCAATGGTGTCGAACCGACCGGGGTGCACCTTGGTTGCTCCGTTCAGATCGCGCGCGAGCGCCTGCCAGATGATGTCATTGACCAGCGAGCTCTTGCCCGAACCGGAAACGCCGGTGACGCAGACGAAGCGGCCGAGCGGTATTTCGGCGGTGATGTTCTTGAGGTTGTTCTGCCGCGCGCCGACTACGGTCAGCCAAGCGACCTGACCGTCGGCCGCGCCATTATGTTGCGCCTTTTTCTGAGTTGCATGCTCCGAGTTGTGAGCGTTTTTCCCCGAGCCGCGGGCTTCAGCCCGCGCGGCGCTCGGAGTCTGCCCACGTGCGCGTACCGCGGCCGCTTTGCCGGCCCGCGCGCGGCCTTTCGTGGCTTTTGGTTTGACCTTCTTTTTCCCCATGGACTCTGCTTCGTTCCTCTGCCTGTCGAGTATGCCCTACGACGCGACGCCGGCGCGTGCCGGGCTGCTTTCTTACGGGCACGGTTCGGATTGTGGGCACGCGATCACGCGTTGTCGCCCTCTTTGCTTTGTGCCTTTCGCGCAAGGAGCATAAACCGCGTCATCGACCGTAGCAAAAGGGCGTTGAGCCGGGGGCCTCGCGCCTGCGCCAGGTGCCGTTGCAAGAGCCGATCGCGTCCCTCGTCGCCCATAGCATCGAGCATCTCCTTGGTCAATTGCCTGAGCTTGAGGCCGCGTTGCTCCATCGCCAACCTTGGGTCAGTATCAGATTGCTGCGCGTCCCTCATCGTTATCCGTACGCCTTCGAAGGATGGCTGCTTCAACCCTTGGGTGGTTTCTGCACCGGTCTTCGCTTCTTGGGAATCTCGATCGCCTCGGCGCCGCGGAGGTATTGGCCGGTAAGGCTCTTGCGCGACCTTTTGATTTTTTCAATCGAGCCGGCGGCCACGACGTGCCCGCCGCGGACGCCCGGGCCGGGGCCGAAGTCGACGATGTGGTCGGCGGTGCGCATGGTCTGCTCGTCGTGCTCGACGACGACCACCGTGTTGCCCATGTCACGCAAACGGCATAGAGAATCGAGCAACCGCTTGTTGTCGCGCGGATGCAATCCGATGCTCGGTTCGTCAAGAATGTACAGCACGCCGACCAATCCCGCGCCGATCTGGCTCGCCAGGCGAATGCGCTGCGACTCGCCCCCCGAAAGCGTCGGGGCCGCCCGATCCAGCGTCAGGTATTCCAACCCGACGTCACAGAGGAACTTGAGGCGCCCTTGGATTTCTTTCAGTGCATCGCCGGCGATCGTTTGTTCGACGGGCTTGAGCTCGATCGCCTCAAAAAACGCGGCGGCTTCGCGGATGGCCATCGCGGAAACCGCATGGATGTTGAGGCCGCCGAGGCGAATCGCCAGCGCTTGGGCGTTGACGCGTGCCCCGCGGCATGCGCTGCACTGGGCTTTGCGCATGTACTTTTCGTAATACGCGCGCACCATGGGCGATCGCGCTTTGCGGTGTTTGTCGCGCAGATCGGCGATGACGCCGCCGAACGTGCCGCCGTGCCGGAATACGCCCCCGCGCGTACGCCATTCATAAGTCAGGTGTACCGAGCCCAACCCGAAGAGCAAGGCATCCCTGGCTTTGTTGGGAAGCTTGGCCCAGGGCGTTTTCAAGTCGAATCCGACGTGCTCGGCTACGGATCTGAAGATGTGACGACGCCAGCGACCGATCCGCGTGCGCATCGGCTGGACGGCGAGGTTCAGAAACGATTTTCGCCGGTCCGGTACGAGCAGGTCCGGATCGAAATCGTACGTAGTACCGAGTCCGTGGCATTGCAAACACATGCCGGCCGGGGCGTTGAAGCTGAGCATCTGCGGCGAGGGCGGTTCAAAGCTTAGATCGCACGGTCCGCACGCGTATCGGCTCGACAGGAGCCAATCGCCGGGGCGCCGGCTCGTTCCGCGCCGTCGGCCGGGCGGTTTGGGCTCGCCCGGCGTCGGCGCGGTCTGGACGATCAAGGTTTCGTCGCCAAGCCGCAAGGCGTTTTCGACCGCCTCGGCGATGCGTGGGCGGGCCGACGGGCTGATCGTGATTCGATCCACGACGATCTCGATGTCGTGGGCTTTGTAACGCGACAGCGCCGGCGGCGAAGCCAGCGCGACCACCGCGCCGTCGACGCGAGCGCGGGCGTAGCCCCGGCGGAGCATCTCTTCAAACCAATCGCGGTATTCGCCCTTTTGTCCGCGAATGACGGGCGCCAGGATCATCGCTTGGGTCTTGGGCGGCAGGTCGAGAATCCTGGCGACCAGTTGATCCCGCGTTTGTGCGCTGATCGGCGTGCCGCATTGCGGGCAATGCTGCCGCCCGATGCGCGCGAATACGACGCGGAGGTAGTCGTGAATCTGTGTGATCGTGCCGACCGTGCTGCGCGGGTTCCACCCGCCGGTCTTTTGCTGGATGGAAATGGCCGGGCTGAGGCCGGTGATCTTGTCGACGTCGGGCTTGGCGAGTTGGCCGAGAAACTGGCGCGCGTACGAGCTGAGTGATTCCAGGTATCGGCGTTGCCCTTCGGCGAAGAGCGTGTCGAAGGCGAAGCTGCTCTTGCCGCTTCCGGAAACGCCGGTCAGGCAGACAAGCTTGTTGCGCGGCAGCGTCAGCGAAACATCCCGCAGATTGTGCTCGCGGGCACCGGAGACCGTGATTCTTTGTGGCTCCATCGTGTTACACCGCCGGGAAGAGTGAGGTTCTCAGCCGGTCAGTATAGTTGGGGGACGTGGTGCCGACCAGCGGTGGGGCGGCGAGCGTTCGTGGATGCGCACAAGCAGGGAGCGTAATGTAGGCCAGCCGCCCTCGGTCGGGGGGTTCCAGAGACACAGCCGGGGGGGGGCGCTGTGCTGCAACGGAAGCTCTATCTAGGCCGCGTTGAGGTTGCGTTAAGAACCCCCGGCGATGTGGCGCCGGGTCTGCTCGTAGCTTAGCTGGAATACGCGCCAGTAGCCCTGGTCGCGGGCAAGTTTGACGATCAGCACCACTTGTTTTCGCACATCTCCGCTCGGATCAGCCAACTCGATCAGGACATTGGTGGTCTCGTATTGCTGGTCGCCGATTTTTAGCGGTGGGGCGATCGCCGTGACCAGACGGGGCTCGGCCTGTGCCCATTCGAAGTCGAGATCTCCGACGTAGTAGCCGACGACCGGTGCCCAATGGTACACGATCTGATGAGTGAGTTCGTCGTCGGTGAAGCTCGTCTGGTTGCTCGCGGCGAGAAGGCCCGCAGCGCAGACGTCGAACGTCACATCCAGCGCCCGCTCTCGCTGCTGCTCATCGTGGGCAAGGAAATCCTCCCGCAGCGACCGCAAGAGCACGAAGGCGACTTTTTTCGCAGAGGCTTCCTTGTTCAGCGTCACGCCGTAATGGGAGACGGTGCGAACCTTGGGCGAGCGGATTTTCCGATCGCCGATACGCGTGTCGCGGCTGCAGCCGCCGCCGAGCAGCAGCAGCGCCGAGACACACCCTACCGTCAATAATTGGTGAGCTTGTTTCATGGGTGGGGGAGTCTACCCGGATCGCTGCGCGCTGCCAACACCGTGCGTTTTGTTGTCTGGCGGGCCTGCTCCGGATACACTCACACATGGGTCAACCTGGCGAGGGCTGGTATCATGGCTGAGGCGAACAAGAATCTCTGGGCACCCTGGCGCATGGAGTACATTCGCTCCCTGTCCGACGAAGTGCAGGCCAGGGGCTGCTTCCTGTGCCGCTATTGGGGGCATCCCGACGCCGACGCCGAGAATCACGTTGTCTCGCGTGGCCGCGAAACCTTCGTCGTCATGAATCGATTCCCCTACACGAACGGGCATCTCATGGTGGCGACGGCCCACCATGACGGCGGCCTTTCGAGCCTCTCCAGCGAGGCGTTCACCGAAATGATGGAGATGATCCGGGACGCGGTGGGGTTGCTGGAACGGGTGGTCAAGGCGCAGGGGTTCAACATCGGGTTCAATGTCGGATTGTGCGCGGGGGCGGGCCTGCCGGACCATCTGCACGCCCATATTGTTCCGCGCTGGTCCGGAGATACCAACTACATGGCCGTGCTCGGGGATGTTCGCGTTGTGCCGGATTCCTTGGATGCACTCTACAAAGAACTGGTCGCCGCAGCCAAGAGCTAACGCCCTGCCCGAAGCGGGGAGGCCCCCAGTACGTCAAGTTGCGGGCTTGAAGGTCGTGCGGTAGCGGGGCCGGTCCCGAAATATCCATGAAAGCATCCAGGGGAGATCGGGACATCGCTGCGAAAACCACGGCCGAGCCTGCGTCGGCTCGGGCGTTTGGGGAGCCGCCGGATCCGCTGAGGTCGCCTTACGCGCTGGATCGCCATCGAATTATCCAATCCACGGCCTTTCGCCGGCTGGAGGGCAAGACTCAGGTTTTCGCGCCATCCTGTCAGGATCATTTTCGTACCCGCTTGACCCACACCATAGAAGTGAGTCAGTTGGCCCGTTTGCTGGCGGTGCGGCTGGGTGCCAATGAAGAGCTGGCCGAAGCGATCGCCCTCGCACACGACCTCGGCCATCCTCCGTTCGGCCACGCCGGCGAAGCCGCTTTGGATCGGGCGATGACGGCCATCGGCGGATTCAACCATAACACGCATGCGCTTCGGGTCGTAGCGTACTTGGAACATCCCTTCCCGGCTTTTCGCGGCCTGAATCTCACGGCCGCAACGCGGGCGGGGCTCGCGAACCACAAGACGCGGTACGATCACCCCAACGAACCTGAGGTGGCCGGTGATGCCGTCAGCCCATGTGCATCCATGGAAGCCCAGTTGGTATCTCTGGCCGACCGTATCGCCTACAGCGCCCACGATCTGGAAGATGCCCTTGGAGCGGGTCTGCTGGGACATGCCGAGCTGAGCCAAGTGGCGCTTTGGACCGAGTCTCTTACGAGAACGGGGTATCAACCCGTAGACAATGTCTATGCGGTTCGGCGGACGGTGCTCGATGGGTTGGTGGATGCCCTGGTGGCCGACGCCATCACCCACATGCGCGCCGCGTTTCGTGGCGCGTGCACGCGATCGCATCAGTCTCAAACGATTGGAGCCTTATCCGAGGCTATGGAAGCCAAGCTAGTCGCGCTGGAGGATTTTCTGGCCGCACATGTCTACGCCGCGTCTCCGGTGAAGGCGGCCGATGAGCTGGCGGTGGACATCGTTTCACGGCTCTTTGACGCGTTGGTCGCAGACGCTTCCGCCATGCCGGAGCGGTTCCGGAAAAGGATTCCGGATCAAGGGGCTCCACGCGTGGTTGGGGATTACATTGCCGGAATGACCGATCGATTCTGTGAGAAGACCCACGATCATATCCTCGGCAAACAGTAGGCCGGCCAACCGTCGCAGGGAGTCTGGCGGGCTGAAGCCACGCGGATCAGGCGGCGGCCGCCGCCGTATGCTCAAAATGAAGCTCTAAATGTTGGCGCCATTGAAAAACGCCGTCCCCATTCGATCGGCCATGGCCTGGTTGGAGAAGATCAGCGGCAGGAGAAACTGCGTGTCGGTGTTCGGGCTGCGCAGATGATCCGCCAGTTCGATGCGCCATTTTGAATCGTAGCTCATCAGCACGTCTTGGGAGTACGTACTTTCCAGAGCCTCACGAACCACTTGGGTGGCAATCTTCGCCGACCACATGGCCGGATAAACGCCCTCGTTGCTCGCTGCGGACACGAATCCGCCGGCATCGCCGATCAGCAAGGAGTGTTTGCCTACGTGCGAATCCAGTTCCAACGCTGCTGCCGCCGGGCTCCCAATCATGGGGGCCGTGGCCGCGGGGCGTGTGAGATCGACATCAATCAGACCATGCTCGAGCGACAACTTGCAGAGGTTGATGAAAGCGGAAGTGGCCTGTTCCCGCTCGCCGGACCAATGGATCGAAATGGAGAGCCGGTCCGCCAGTCGGCAGATCGTTCCGAAACTTCCCCGCCGATCGAGCCCGAGAATGACGTGAACGCCGATTTTGGGCTTGAGTTTGGGGTCGCCTGCGGCCGCGTCAACGCGTGCTGACCAGAGCACCGACCCAAGGGACGCTTCACGGAACCCGCACTGCTGGACCAGCGGCGTACCCTGACCTGATGCCAGCAGCAACAATTTGCTTTCAACAGTGCCGTCGTCTGCCTTGGACAGCGTAACACGGGATTCACTCAGTCGCACCTTGGTGACCGGCGAGCCCTCGAAAAGCTCAGCGCCTGCCTTGACGGCCGCGTTGGCCAGTGTCGTATACAGTTCACCGCCATTGACCAGGTAACCGGCAGGTTCGCTGAAGTGGGGGATCGCGCGTTTTGTGAAATCACCGCTGTGAAAGACGACATCGGTGAACGTGCGCGCACCGGCCTTCTTGAGCTTAACGCCGATCTCCTCCATCAGCGGGGCCAGTTTGGCTCCCAGCCATACGCATGCAGCGCTGGATCGGGGCAAGCGTTTCGCTTCTATCAGTGCTACACGATGATGTTGCTTTGCCAGTAGGGCAGCCGCAAACGAACCGGCCGGACCCGCTCCGCAGACTGCAACATCGAATACGTCGTCGCCTTTGGCCATGTCGAACCGTACGCCTTCCTTCGCTGCGCATCCAGCGAACCTTGACTCTCACTGAGCAGACCGTAACAGTATGCGGACGCCGCGCGCGACCGCAAGGCGCGTTTTTCCGGGTGAGCGGCATCCTTGCATGCCTCACCGCCGAGTCTGCGGCATTTCGGCCGTGTTGAACCGGACCGACCGTGCTTCCTAGCGGTGGGAAGGCACAGCGGAGGGAGCGGAGTCGCTTTGTTGGCCTCGGTATCTTTGGATCAGGTAAGCAAGTTTTTCGGACGCCACGGCGATGGGGTTGCGGCTGTTTCGGACCTGTCGTTCGAGGTTCCCGATGGCTCGCTGATGGTGCTCGTGGGGCCGTCCGGGTGTGGGAAAACCACGACCCTGCGCTTGGTTGCGGGTCTCGAGCGCAGCGACAGCGGCACAATCAAGATCGGTGGGTGTGTCGTCAATGATGTTCCGCCCCATCTGCGCGACGTGAGCATGGTGTTCCAGGATCTTGCGCTCTATCCGCACATGATGGTATGCGAAAACATCGGCTTCGGACTGAAAATGCGAAAAACGTCGAGCGCCCGGCGCATCAAGCGAGTGCGTGAGGTTGCCGACGCGCTTGGCATCGCGGATCTCCTGCTACGGCGACCGGACTCCTTATCCGGCGGACAGCGGCAGCGCGTCGCGCTGGCTCGTGCCATGGTCCGGAGCCCCAAGGTGTTCTTGCTCGATGAGCCGCTTTCCAGCTTAGAGACTTCCTTGCGCGTGCCATTGCAACGCGAGTTGCGCGTGGTTCAAGAAAAGCTCGGCACGACCATGATCTACGTCACGCACGATCAGGAAGAAGCGATGCGACTGGCGGATCATCTAGCCGTGATGCACGATGGAAGGATCCTGCAAGTGGGTACACCACAGGAAATCTACCGAAATCCCTCAGACCGAATCGTGGCCCGGCTTCTCGGCCATCCGCCGATTAACTTGCTGGACGTAGCATTCGGCGTTGAAGACGGCGTGGCGACCTTGCGGGGTTCGTTCGGTCGCTTCGTGCCGGCGCCGGACTTGGCCGCCGCGGCGCGCGATTCGGAGCAACGGGCTTGGGTTGCCGGCCTTCGTCCGGAGCACGTGCGCGTGGCGCGATCTCATGGGGAATCGGAAACACCGTGGCAGCCAATCGGAACCCTACGCGTGCATTCGGTTGAAACGCTTGGTGATTGTAACCATGTGCATTTTCTGTATGGTGAAGGTGAGTTATTGACGGGGCGGTGTGATGGCGAAATGGCACCCGCACCCGGCGAACGGGTTGAGGTCGAAATCGATCCGCGAGGCTTGCACCTGTTCTTCGCCGATGAGCGCGGACAGCGCTTATCGTGAATGGGTATCGATCCCGGGAACCGACGATTGACGCGGACGTGAACCGTCAGGGGTGTTCTGCGAGAAGAGGAGGATTCAGTTTGTCCAAGAAATACTGGATTTCCGTAATTATTGGCGCCACCGTCGCAGCGATTGTCGCCACGGTGGTCGCCAAGGCATTCGGCGTGAATTCCGGCGTGGCGTCGGGTATCGGTGGTAGCGTTGGCGGCGCAATGGGCGCCGTCATCGGCGCCCGTAAATCAGCCAAGAAAAGCTGACGCGTACGCTACTGGGCATCCGGGCACGCATCACGCGTGCGAACAGGTCCCGAGAGTCATAGGTGGTGTGTGGCACGGTGGCCCTCCGCGGTGTCCGGGTAACCGCTTCAGCCGAGGGCGGCTGGGCCACAATGTTGCCCGAGCACTGGTTCTCGGTGCGGACCCAAGCCGGATAAGGGCGCCGGGGACGGCGCCCTATTGGTTTCCTGTTTTCGTGGCGATGGCTCGCCAAAGGTGGAATGTATCCAATGCCATACCTGAGTCGACCGCGCTCGCGGCCTTTTCCACGCCTTCCAACAGCGACCCGGCGATGCCCGCCACCACGATGGCCGCGCCGGCATTGAGCAACGCATGGTCGCGCTGCGGACCCGGAAGCCCGCGCAGAATCGCCTGAACCACTTCGCCGCTGATCGCGGGCGAATCCACCAGCAGAGACTCCAGCTTGCACCGGCTCAGGTGCACGTCCTCCGGACGAATCGTAAACCGATGCAACTGCCCATCGCGCAGTTCGACCACTGATGTCTCGGCGGTAATCGTCAAATCGCACAGGCCGTCGCCTCCGTGAACCACCCACGCATGAACCGCACCCAGCTCGCGCAGGGCGTTTGCCATCAGTTCGGCTAGGTCCGCACGCGGCACGCCGACGATCTGCCGCTTGGCCCCGGCCGGGTTGGTCAGCGGGCCGAGCAGATTGAAAATCGTCCGCACGGGTAGGGCAGCCCGCACCGGCGCGGCGTATTTCATGGCCGGGTGTAGGGATCGGGCGTTGAGGTACCCGATTCGCGCCTCTACGAGACATCGCTCCACGGTGGCAGGGCTTGCCTCCACGTCGATACCGAGCGAAGCCAGAACCTCCGTACTGCCGCTGGCGCGTGTGGTGGAGCGATTGCCGTGCTTGGCCACGGTCGCCCCCGCTGCGGCCGCGATGATCCCGGCCGTCGTCGAGACGTTGAACGTACTGATGCCGTCGCCGCCCGTGCCGCAGGTGTCGATGCAATCGGCTTCGCAGGCAATCGTGTGCATTTTCGCTCGCATGGCCTGACCAGCGCCGACCAGTTCATCCACGCATTCGCCCTTGACCATCAGCGCGCCGAGCAGCGCGCCGGTGGCCGCCTCGGGCAGCCTTCCCGATATGATCTCATCAAAAACGCGGCGCGCTTGCGCTCGTGAAAGATCCGCTCCTCGCGTAAGCTGCGTGAAGATTGGTTTGGTATCCATAGTTTGCTCGGCGTCCGCGCGTGTCGTATAGTTGTCTGGCGTCATGTGCGTTCCCTGCCAGCCCGCGCGGCCCGGCGTCTGCGGGTGCCCCACCTCCTCTTGGAGGTGGGGGAGCCGATGGTGGCGACCGGCTGACGCCCGCGCTTGCCGACGATCCAAGCTTCCATGCTCCGGCGTCCGAGCCCTTGTGGCCGCGAGATCGTCGGCTCCCCCATGTCTAATAGGAAATGGGGCGCCCGGCCGCTACGATCCATCGTCGATGCCACACGGAAATCGACCCAGTTGGAAGAATCATAGCGATGCTCGACCGTGTTGACGATACCATCGTGGCTATCTCCTCCGCTCCGGGATGCGGCCAGGTTGGCATCGTTCGCCTGAGCGGCCCAGGCACGTTGCCCTTGCTTGAGCGCATGGCCCGGCTCGGCGATGGCGGCGTGCTTTCGCAATGTCGCGGCTTCTCGCGCACTCAGGGTGAAATCTACTTCGACGATAGCCCCTGCGGTTTACCCGCGACGTTTTTCGTGTTTCGCGCCCCCAACAGCTATACGCGCCAGGATCTGGTCGAAATCCACACCCTCGGCGCGCCCGTGGTGCTCCGGGCCATTTGTGATAGGGCTGTTACGCTTGGTGCGATCCACGCCCAGCCGGGCGAGTTCACGGCCAGAGCGTTTCTGGGCGGTCGACTCTCCCTGACTCAGGCCGAAGGGGTTGCGGCCGTCATCCGCGCGCAGACCGATACACAACTCCGTGCCGCCCGCCGCCTGATGGATGGCGATCTGGCGATGCGGGTGACGTCGCTGCGCGACAAGCTGGCCGGGCTGCTCGCGCTGATCGAGGCGGAGATCGACTTCGCCGAGGAGCCGATCGAGTTCATTTCGCCCGAGGAACTGCGCGGCCGATTGCGCGAGGTCTGCGCCGACTTGAACGTTTTACGGTCGACGGGGCGATCAATGGAACAACTGGATACCTTGCCCCACATATTGTTGCTTGGTCCGCCCAACGCCGGCAAGAGCACGCTGATGAACCGGCTAAGCAAGACCGACCGCGCAATCTGCGCCGCCGTGGCGGGCACCACGCGCGACGTGCTCGCCGCGCCGATCGACCTGGGCGGCGTTGAGGCCATCCTGCTGGATTCCGCCGGAATCGACGAGGGCAGCGGTGAGATGGGAAGGTACCGGGAGCGTGCAGCGCCAGGCGACACCAACGCACGCGCTGAGCTCGAAGCGGAAAGTCAGGGGGCCGCGATGGCGCGGGCCGGATCGGTAGATGTCGTGTGTGTTGTGATTGACGCGACGCGTCCGGTCCCCGATGGATTCCTGGATGCCGTCGAGGCGGCAACGCCGGTGCGGATCGTCGTCGCATTGAACAAGATCGACGAATTCGCAGAAGGGCCAGAGCGACGGCAGCTTGCACCAGCCGGAGCTGCATCATCCGCGCCTGTGCGGCTGCGGGCGTTGGGTCCAATCTGCAGGATCAGCGCGTTGCGCGGCGACGGTTTGAATGGGTTGGTCCAACTGCTAGGCGACGCGCTGGGCGCTTCGCCCACCACCGCGCAGGGTGAAGGCGTCGTGCTCACCGCAAGGCAAGAGCAGGCGATCGGGTCCGCTGCCGGCGCGGTAGCGCGTGTGGTTGCGCTCAACGAGGGCGTGCGGTACGTGATCGATCGTGCCGATTTACTCGCGTTCGAGTTGCGCGAGGCGGTCGAGGTGCTGGGCACCGTAACGGGAGAAGTTTCCACGGATGATTTGCTCCACCGAATCTTCGCGGATTTTTGCATCGGCAAGTGATGGGGGCGGCACCGCGGACCGTCGGAGCACCGCGGCGCCAGCCCGGTGATATGCCGCCGCGGCGGGTCCGAGGACTCAAGTCCGGCGCGCATCGCTGGGCAGACGTGGCGAGATGGGCATGTCCTGTCGCTCGTCGGTAGCTCTGTTGAGCCTTGCCCGTCAGTGTCTGAAGAATTCGGACTGATTGGTAGCAGGTGGGATTCCCCCATGGAGCAAAGGGGCAATGACGTATGCCCTGTATCGCAGGGGATCCAGCGTGCGCTGGCCCCGTCCGAGGGCTGGCGCCCTCGGCTCTGAGGCGCGAACCGAATCACGCGTAGAGAGGATCCATCGCGCGCGAAAAAACGCCGCGAAAAGGTATGCTTCTCGCGGCGTTCCTGTGAGCGGGGTTGCTCCCGATTTCTTTGAGGATGGCGTGGCTACGATCTCGGGTGCGCCTGGTCGTAGGCGACTTTGAGCCGAGGCGTCGTCAGGTGCGTATAAATCTGGGTCGTCGAAAGCGACTGATGACCGAGCAGCTCTTGGACGCTCCTTAGATCGGCCCCGTTGTTGAGCATATGCGTCGCGAAGCTGTGGCGCAGCGTGTGCGGGCTGATGCTCGGATCGAGTCCCGCTTGCGTCAGATACTTGTCCAGTTTGCGTCGGACGCTGCGCGTGCTGAGCCGCTGGCCGTGCTTGTTGACGAACATGGCGTTCTGATCAAACGTCGCGGAGCGGGCGTCGGCACGGCGCAGTTCGAGGTAGCGGCGGATCGCGGCGATGGCCGTCGGGCCCACCGGAGTCGTGCGCTGCTTCTTGCCTTTGCCGTGGACGCGGATGGTGCCGCCGTCGAAATCGACGTCGATGAAATTCAAATCTACCAGCTCGCTGACGCGCACGCCGGTCGAGAAGAGCACCTCCAACATCGCGCGGTCGCGCGCCCCAAGCAGCGTGTTGGTATCCGGCGTATTCAAGAGCTTCGTGATCTGTTCGAGCTCAAGAAACTTCGGAAGCCGCTTTTCCTGCTTGGGTGTACGGATCGAAGCCAGAGGATGCACCTTGACGTAACCGCGCCGCAAGCAGAACTTGTAAAAGCTGCGCAGGGTGGCGAGCTTTCGGGCGATGGTGGACTTGGAGTAGTTCTGAGTCCCCAGGAAACTCAAAAACCCCTTGATGGTTTCCGGCTCAACCGTCCGAAGTTTTTCCTGCACTTCGGTGTGGACGAGCACGGCCGTTTCCGTGACGGTTCCGTTGACGGACGTTCCGGTTGGCGTGTTGTCCGTAGGGACGAACGCGCCGAAATTCTGCCTCCCGGATGCCCGCGCCGTGTCACCACCCAGGAAAGCACAAAACTGTGCCAGGTCAGCGGCATAACACTTGGCCGTATGAGGCGAGAAGTGCCGTTCGAACCGGAGGTAGTTCAGGAACTCGTCAATGATCGATTGCTCACTCATGATCGCTTTACACTTCGGCGACTTCAAACACCCCGTTACCTGTTCACCGACCTCCCCGCTGGGAGGCAACCAAAACCTGTGACTACGTGGCGATCTGATCGAGCTCCGTCTCCAGCCTTCGGCCCATCTGGTAGCTCAGGACGGCCGCGTCGAACCAGTCGAACGCGCTCGTTGGGTCCGCGGCCAAGGACGCAAACGCGTCGATGACTTCGCCCTCCTGTCCCGGCGGATAGCGAAACACGAACCGCTCCTCGCCTTTGACCAGAGATAGTTGCCGAATCTCGTTCATGGCATCCCTTCCGCTCGCGGGTCTCCTACCGCGAGTTCAGAATCTTCAGGCCAACTCAGTAGTTGACTTATCGTCGAGTAACAGCAGAACCTTATGAAGTTCTGCTGGCTGACTACGAATTTCCGCCAGCCGTAGGGGCTTCGGCCCCCGAGGCGCACGGCTGCAAACGCCTTGATGTCATCCACGGTGCGCGCATGTGAGGCGTCGAACACGTCTTGGGTTTGGGCAAGTAGACCCCGCCGCGTAACTCCGTTCGGGGCACCCGCCAGCGAGGCGCGGCGCGAGAGCGCAACCGGATCCGCCGCGCCGTCGCGCGGGCCAACGGTCGTTCCGTACAGTTGGCCGGTGATAGAGATGCTTGGCGGATCGTAGGGATCATATTCTGCTACCGAAAATACCAGGATCGCATCCGCATCCAACAAGCGCAACACATCGAGGGCTTGTTCTTGGGATGCCACGCCGTCCTCGCCGCGCGCAGCGAGCACGGCCAAGACGCGGCTGACGGGAACGGTCGAAACGCCCTCGGCGTAGCTCAACTCGCTGGCCATCAAGTCCGCGAAACGATTGCGGTCGAAATCCGCCGAGCCACTTTGATTGATGGCCGGCGCTACCGCGATCACCAGCGGACCAAACCGCTTGTTGCCGATTCGGGCTCGACCAACCGATTGGTGCGAAACACAACCGATTATCGGCCCCAACCAACAGACGATCAGGAGCATCCACGCTCCTTTGGTTGTATGCTTGGCCATCCGTTGCCCTCTTTCGTTTCGGCCTCCATGCCGGATTCCGTGTGAAAGACGCCGCGATTGCGAGGCCATCACATCCGAATCACACGTCTCATCGTCTAATTCGGGGCCGCTCTTTGGATCGAACCGGCCGAAACCGAGACATATTTGGTTACCTGGCGGCTCGCAGCGGCCTCGCCGAGACCATCCTTACCGAACCGCCCGCTTCAGCACGCGGTTTCAAACGCCTTGTCACACGGCGGTCCGTCGCCCCTGCTGTGGTGCCTTCCGAGCCCACCCGTGCTGGCCCATCAATCCACGATGCTCATCGCCGATGTCGGGCGGGCGCCGCGGTCGTTTGAGTCCGGTGCCGGACGTTGCCGGGTTACCGCCGTCGGCATCGAACCTGATTGCCACGGCGTGGCCGGTAGTTGTGACCAGATGTTCTCCTGGCCGACCCGACTGGACGTGAAGAATACGCGTCCATCCGCACCAAACACCGGAGCGTAGCTGCTGGCATAGCCGTCCGTCAGCCTCATCCGCCCGCTGCCGTCTGCGTTCACCATCCAAATGTCAAAGTTGCCGATGACCGTAGTGGCGTCCGGTGAGTCGCCCGAAACGCCGGGTACGCTCGCGAAGGCCAGGCGATCGCCTTCCGGGCTCCAAGTGGGCAGGATCATCGATTGCTGCCAATCGGCAGCGACTTCGGTCGGATACCTCGGTTCCCCGTCGACAAGAGTCACAGTCCAGATGCTGAACCATCGGCTTCCACGTTCGCGGGCGCGCTGGAATGCGATGGTGGACCCGGCCGGCGACCATTCCGGGAAGAGGCCATACCCGACGAACTGATTCGAGCCGCCTGCCACGGAGTCTGCGATCCACAGCTCCCACTGACCACCTTGAGGGGGGAGGCTGCAATAGACCAATTGTGATCCGTCGGGTGACCAGCTCGGGTGCACGTCCTCACTGGGACCGGAGGTGACCTGAATGGGTTGTCCGCCGCCGGCTCCGATAATCCAAATGTCCCAGTTGCCGCTGCGATTGCTGGCGAAGGCTACCTTTTGATCATCGGGGCTCCATGCCGGCTGAATGTCCGATGCCGGATCGCCGGTCAACATGGTGACCGCGACGCCGTTGACGTTCTTGATGTAGAGGTTCGGGTTTTGGTTGTGCCGCGTTGAGGAGAAGACCATGCGCCGGCCGGTGGAGTCCAGGTCCGGGTCCGCATCGTCTCCGATGCCCGTGAAGGAGTGCTGTCGCAACGACACGGTTGACCGGGTGTAATACACCGAATTGGGACCGTCCTGAATCTCACCGAACAGATTGATCCGCCGGGCTCGCGCGGCAGCGAGCATGGCGTTGGCACTCCCCGGCATGCGGGCGTAGTCATGCCGCGTCATTCCGTAGTCAGCCCGATGGGATGTCGAATCACATGCCATAATGCCTGTAACGAGCAGAGCCGCGATCAGCAAACGTGCTTTGGTTGGAATCAATGGTCTACACCTCATTGAAGAAACGAACGGTAGCCAATGGCCCAGACGCGACCGGATCAACCCCGCCACGCAAGATTCCAGAGGCCTTCCAATTCCGGTGTCATCGGCATCGGTTCCGTACCAAAACAGTTACCCATAGGGGCGCAACATGTCCGAAAATCATCTGTGATATCGACGCAAGTTGAACCACGTCGACACCCCTCCAGGTGGCAACCTTTGCCGAGAGGCCGCGCATTTTCCGCACGCGCCGAGGGCGTCAAACCGGCCCATAACATGCCGGGCAACGTGCCGCGAACGCCGATGGTGCCGATCGATCAGCTCCGACGCGCGTTGCGATCAATCCGGGTCGAAGGCCGGCGTGGGCGATGGCGATCCCGCATCACACGATCAGTTGCGACGTGGAATCAGAGACGATGCGGCGTCTGCCGGTTGATCTGCGAGAATCAGGAATCCATCACGCTCGCCTCTGAGATCATGCAGCGGCCGTCCAATTCGCTGCGAGCTTGGGGCAGCGTCATGCGATTCGGTCGGAGTCGGCAGCCGATCGGTTGTGGGTTTCCGAGCGATCGGCCTGTGTTTTTCTTGGCTGGAACGCGTCGCTGGCATCGTAAGTGCTTGCGTGAAAGAAGGATAAAGTAATTCCGGTCCGGCGCTCGCCTATCGCGGAGAAGCGTACTAGACTATGGCGTACTCCGACGATCCTCGCGCGAAGGCCGGTACGGGTAGCCGTGGCGTACCCCATTGTGGGACGTAGCATCTTTGGCGATCAATTTTGCCTATGCCACCTATCTTGCGAGGTATGTCGAAGCACGAGACTGGCTTGTCCATATCGTGAGCGGGCCTGGACATTGGGGTCCGCGTGGTGGTCGATGGTGGGAAGGAAGCGTCTTGCCGGCTTGGGGCTGACCACACAGAAACGCACTGCGGCCACGTTTAGGGTGAAAACCCACCGCGGGAATGTGCACGATCTGAGGTCGAGGGGAAGTTGCGATGTCCGGAGTAAGCAACGGCAATACGTATCCGTACGTGGCCATCGACTTAAACACGCAGGTTGATTTTTGCTCAGCGGGCGGTGCCTGTTGCGTCACCAATGCCGAATCCCTGCTGCCGAATTTGGAGCGCATCATTGCTTGGGCGCGGGCCACGGGAACGCCCATGGTTTCGTCCGTGGATTCGCACCGTCAATGTGAGCTACCCAACGGCGGCAAGAAAAAACACTGCGTTGACGGTACGGTCGGCCAGGAAAAACTCGCATTCACCATTTGCCCGAAACGCCTGTTGATTCAGGTGGACAACACGCTGTCGGTGCCTCTGGATCTCTTCGATTCCTACGAACAGGTTATCTTTCGCCGGCGCGGCGACGATTTCTTTGCCAATCCCAAGGCGGATCGGTTTCTCTCCCAATTGCCCGTGCAAGAGTTCGTGTTGTTCGGCAACGCGGCAGAGGAGGGGATCCGG
>JBHHUB010000046.1:0-23027 GCA_046753625.1 Phycisphaerae bacterium
ATCGGGCGTCAGTTGGCCACCATCATCGGCTCCCCCACCTCCAATAGGAGGTGGGCCACCCGCCACGCATCCGAACCGCGCGCGTAAGGAAGCGGCCGACACAGCATCACGTAGCGTATCATCGGCACGGCGGGCATGGGGTGCCATGGCATTGACCTTCTCTATGCGTCGGCAAGAATCTTCTCCTTCCGGGCGAGTTTGAGATCGGCGTCGGTCATCATTTTGGCGAGTTGCTTGAACCGCACGGCCGGTTGCCAATCCAACAAGCGCTTGGCCTTGGTCGGATCGCCCAGCAGGACATCGACCTCGGTAGGACGGTAGTAGCGCGGGTCGATCTCCACGTGGGCCTTCCAATCCAGATCGAGCAGTGAAAACACCTCCTCGACAAATTCCCGAACCGACCGGGTTTCCCCCGTGGCAATCACGAAATCCTCGGGACGCTCCTGCTGCAGCATCAACCACATCGCTTGCACGTAATCCCCGGCAAAGCCCCAGTCGCGCCGGGCGTCGAGGTTGCCCAGAAAGAGCTTCTCTTGCAAGCCGAGCTTGATCCGCGTCGCAGCCCGCGTGATCTTTCGCGTCACAAACGTACCGCCGCGCCGGGGTGATTCGTGGTTGAATAGAATTCCGTTGCAGGCAAACAGCCCGTAGGCTTCGCGGTAGTTGATGGTCTGCCAATACGCGTAGACCTTGGCGCACGCATAGGGCGACCGCGGGTAAAAGGGCGTTGTTTCGGTCTGCGGCGACTTGACCACTTTTCCGAACATCTCGCTGGACGATGCCTGGTAGAAGCGAGCCGGCTTTTTCGTCTGGCGCACGGCTTCCAGCAGCCGCAGCGTGCCCAACCCGGCCACGTCGGCGGTGTAGACCGGCTGATCGAAGCTGACGCGAACGTGGCTTTGTGCCGCAAGGTTGTAGATTTCGTCTGGCTGAAAATCACCCAGCAGCCGCGCGAGCTGGTTGCCGTCGAGCAGATCGCCGTATTCCAGAAAGAGGCGGCGATCGGTCGCGTGGGGATCCTGGTACAGATGGTCGATTCGATCCGTGTTGAAGGAGGAGGATCGGCGGATGATGCCGCAGACCTCATAGCCTTTTTGGAGGAGCAGCTCGGCCAGGTAGGATCCGTCCTGCCCCGTGATTCCGGTGATCAGTGCCTTCTTTGCCACGTGGGTCGCTCCGTCTTGATTCCTGATGCGGTTGCCCGCCGCAAGGGCTCCGTATTCGCACGAATCTTCCGTGCGCGTGCAAACATCCGTATCATAACATCTCTTTCGTGTCGCGGGACATGCCTACCGGAAATGGTAGACTCCCCGTTCACGGACGCTTCTACGCGCGGAGCCGCGAAGCCCGGAATTTGGATTGCCCGGATGGCCGCGCAGGCTAAAGCCAGCGGCTCAGTTCTACTTTGGAGCCCGGCCCGGTTCTTCTTTGGAGTCATCGATGACCTCGACCAACCTACAGATCGTTCCCCTCGAAAACGATGACGACATCGCGCCGTTCTCGGCGATCTTGCAGGAAAGCCTGAATTTTCCGCCCATCGAGGAGTTTGACTGGCTCACGCGAATCGGGCGCGAGAACGTGCGCATTGCGAAGCTCGAATCGGAGGTGGCCGGCGGGGTCATGCTCACGCGCCTCGGGCAGAGTTTCGGCGGACGATTCCTGCCGATGACGGGCATACACGGCGTGGCCGTGGCGACGCAGCATCGAGGCAAGGAGGTCGCTACGAAGCTGATGGCGTCGATCATTCGGGAACTTCGCGAGCAAGGATGCCCACTGTCGGTGCTCTACCCGGCCACGCAGCCGGTCTATCGCGGCGCGGAATACGAACAAGCCGGCGTCCGGGTTCAATATCGAACGGCTGTGGCGGGGTTGGCCTCGCGGGATCGCGATCTGCCGGTGCGGCCGTTTACGCCGGACGATCAGGAGGCCATCGACGCGATTTATCGCCGCCGGGCGCTGAGCTGCCCCGGCCACGTAGAGCGGACGAGGTGGTCCTGGCAACGGATCATCTCAAGATGGAATCGGAAGACGTCCGGCTACGTGGTCGAAGACGGCAGCGGTGAGGGCGACCTGGAAGGCTACGTGTTTTTCGCCAAGACGGAGGGCGCGTTTCCGCGTTACGGGCTGGAAGTTGTCGACTACGGCGCGACGACGGACCGGGCGCTCGGCCGCTTGATGACGCTGCTCGGCGATCACCGCTCGATGGCCCGCGAGCTGACTTGGTGCGGCGCGCCGGCCGATCCGTTGCTCATGCGCATGGCGGAGCAGGAGCACGAGGTCGTTTGGCGGATGATCTGGATGCTACGGATTGCGGACGTAGAGAAGGCGCTGACCCTGCGCGGCTATCCAACCATGACGAGCGCTCAACTCGAGCTGCGCGTCCGGGACGATCTAATCCCCCAGAATAACGCATCGTTTGTGCTGAGCGTGGAAAACGGCGAGGCCGGCGTTCGTCGCAACGAGGCCGGGGACCATGGTCGCGAGAACAGTGCGTTAGACGGTCCGATCCAAGCCCTGGCCCCGCTCTATTCCGGCTACCTTACCGCGACGCAACTTAAAGCCATGGGCCGGCTTTCCGGCGACGACCGTGCCATCCAAACAGCCGACGGTCTATTCGCCGGCCCCACGCCGTGGATGTCGGATATGTTCTGATGCCGCGGGTGCCCCATGTCCTTCGGACGTGGGGGAGTCAATGACCCGCGCACGCATGGCATGGACAGGCACGAGCTTGCCCGCGAACGGCTTCTACGGACACAGGGCGGCACAGTTCATCCCGCCGTAACCCGTTCCCTCAAACGCCGCGACGCCTTCCTGGATGTCCACGAAATTGACGATTCCATTCGGCATGCATGGCTCAAGATCCGTCGCCTCGAGCGTTGCATGCGAGAAATCGCCCTGGAATCCTTGAACCAACAGCAGGACGTCGGCGAAGTTGGGCACGCCATTTTCATCGACATCGCCCCACAGATCGGTGGTAGCCATCCCCGGCACGGAAACGAGCCCGCTCTGCGTCTCGCAATGCACCGAATACGCAGCGCCGGGGATCACCGCCTCGCCGGATACGGTGACGGTGCCCCAGTCCGCGGGCAACTGGTATACCGGCGTAGCCGCAAGGGTGCCGTCGGTTTGCACGTACAGCGCAATGCAGGACAGATCAAAGTCGGGCGAGGCGCCCTCGAATTGCAGCGCCACGGGCAGCGTGAGGTCCGGCGGTTGCGGCGTCACGGCCAAGTACCGCGCCCCCAAGGCCAGCGCAGCGGGCGTGCCCAGCTCGCACTCATCGGGCTGACCGTTGGCGTTGTCGTCCGGCGACGCACCCCCCGCAATGTCGCATTCATCAGGCACCGTGTTGGTGTTGCAATCGGCGCTGATCCCATCGACGATGTCGCATTCGTCAGGCGCGAGATTCGCGTTGCAGTCCTGACTGGTTCCGCCGGCCAAATCGCATTCGTCGGGAACGCTGTTCGTGTTGCAATCCTCACTGATCGCATCGGCGATGTCGCATTCGTCGGGCGCAAGATTGGTGTTGCAGTCCTGGCTTGTTCCGCTGGTCAAGTCACATTCGTCCGGAACCGCGTTGGTGTTGCAATCCGCGCTGGTACCGGCCGCGATGTCCTGATCATCGGCGATGCCGTTGGCGTTGCAATCCTGAAACAGCGGAGTCGAGCACCAGTCCAACACGGCCGTCATCAGCGCCTCACGATCGCCAGCACTGCCCACCGCCTCGAAGGGGAACCCCCAAAAGATCGTCCGGTACGCGTCGGTTTCTTTATTGACCGCCGCATTTCCCGCATTACCGCTGAAGGCCAGTTCCGCGGACGCATTGGGTGTCACCAGATCGCTCCAGTTCGTAAACGGATAGGAGAGCGAAAAGGAACCCATGCCGCCGAACACCGAACCCGATCCGGTAACGGTGGACTGCCCGACATCACTCGACACGGTGGCCACGCCCAGGTAGTTGGTCATAAAGCCGGTGAGTCCGCGGTCGAAGAAATAATCCTGACTGTTGAGAAACAGACATCCACCGCCGTCCAAGTACGCGCCCAGCGCCGCCTCTCCGGCCGATCCGGGCCCGCTGGCCCCGCCGAACTCATCGCCGGTAAACCAGATGATTGTGGCATACTGAGCCAATGTTGCCGCATCCGGCTCGTTATCGCTGTTGTTCGTGTTCCAAACGTCGTACTGCGCCCCGAGCGCATCCAACGTGTTCGTGTAGGTGGTCAATACGTTGGGGCTGTTGTCGTCGTCGTCGACCAGAAGAATCGGCAAGCCATCGCGCGTGGTGAAAGCAAACACCGCCGAATCCATGCCCACACCGCATGCGTTGCTCGCCCGCACGCGCCAGTAGTAGGTATTCAAGGGATCCAAGACCGCAGTCAGCGTGTAGCCGGGATCGGTCAAGCCCGCGGCACTCTCAATGATCGTCCCAAAACCCGCATCGGTGGCGAGCTCAAACTGGTATTCGACCGCCTGCGTCGCCGGGGTCCACGTGAAGTCGGGGCGCAACGAGACATCCACCGCCCCGTCCGGCGGAAGCAGGGGCGTGGGCTGACCGGCGACAACCGTGTGAATGGTCAAAGAAACCGACGTGTCGCGGGTCATCGTTGCGGAAGTGCCCGTAATCGTCATGGCGACCGTACCGGCCGGCGCCGCCGCAGTGTTGCCAATGGTCATAACGCTGGCACCCGCCGGCGTAACGGGATTCACGCTGAACGTGGCGGTCGTACCGGACGGCTGACCGGCGACACTGAGCGTGACCGGGTCTGAAAAACCCATGATCTGACCGACCGCGATGTCATAGACCGCGTCGTCCGGCGCGCAGAGGGTAATGTCTCCAGGCGTTGCGGTCAGCAAGAAGCCGGCTTCGAGGGCACAGTTGTAACACACCAGGGCGAAATCCTGATCGGTGGCGTCGGCGTTGTTGGGAATGCCGTCGGAGTTGATATCGGCGGCGACCACGCGCACGGTAACCGCGGAGGGCGCGGTCGGGCCGAGGAAGACCCCTTCGGTGTTGTTGCGAAAATCAGCCGTGCCGCCGGCGCTCGACCAACCGTCGGCGCCGAAGTGATTGCCCAGGTACGTGTTCGCACCGACCTCAACGACCAGATCCAAATCGTTGTTCCACGCCGGCGTCGCGCCGCCGAGACCATGACCGTACGCATCGGTCCAGACAAGCATCAGCTTCATCGGTTGACCCGGATCCATGGGCGACACATTGGTCACCCATTCCTCGCCCGTGTTGCCTAGGACCACGGGCGCGTCGAAATACCGCACGGCAACCGCCGGATCGACGACCGCTTCCAGATTCATCCGCCCCCAACCCTGCTTGTTGTCGAACGGATGACCGAGCACCTGATTGTCGGCGTCGAGGTGACCGGCCAGATCGTGAGCCACCGCCGTAAACGCCGCCTTGATCATGGCCGGGCTGGGGTCGGACACAAAATCCGGCAACCCGCGATAGTATTCGATGAACATGGCGACGGCCCCGCTGACGTGGGGTGAGGCCATGCTCGTCCCACACATCGTGCCATGGCCGTTGCCGCTGATGCTGGAATCCACCGAGCAGCCCGGCGCCACCATGTGCGGCAACTTCCGCCCGTCCAGACAGGGACCGTGGGCCGAATTGGAGGAAACGTCGTCGATCTGCAGAATCTGAGTGCCCCCGGACGTCTGCATTTTGGTCGAGCCGATGGCGAAGAGGTTCTTGGCCTCATCGGGCGTGCCTTGCGTGCTGGTACCGCCGTTGCCATTCATGATGGAAAGGACAAAGCTGAAGGGTTGATTGCCGGGCGCGTTGGGGTCTGCGTCGCGTATGCCGATGTCGACCTGCATGGTGTCGTCGTCGTACCCGAGCGGCGAACCGGCCGGCCCCCAACTGTTGCCCGAAAGCGATGCCCCGTTGTTGAACGAATCGGTCATAAGCAAGAGCATGCCGCCGGGCTGAGTGAACCAGGGGTTGTAGACCTGCTCAACCAGATTGGCGCCGGGCGCGACGCCGAGCCCACGCAAGAATCCAAAACTGTCCAACACGCCCGAACCACCATCGGCCGCCATGATGCCGGCCGTGTGCGTCCCGTGCGCGCTGGTGGCACTGCCCCCGCAGGTCTGTCCGGTGCAAGGAACGATCCGGTTGATCAGATCGGGGTGCGTATCCTGCACGCCGCCGTCCACGTTGGCGATGATCACGCCGGCGCCGTTGAGCCCCACGCCGCCCAGCCAGGTCCAATAACCCGGAAACGCGAGGTTGTTGGCGTCAACGTTGTTGACGTTGACCTGATCGCTCATTTCACCGCGCAGGCCACCGTCCGTCGGCTCCGGCTGAATGCTGTAAACACCCGGCACACGAGCGGCGGCTTGCAGCCATGAACCCGGCATCACGAACGTGGCGATCTCGAACACGCCGTTGAGCACTTTGCGCCCCAGGAATCGCGCCCCCATCGCCCTGAGTGCCGCGACGACCGCTCCCGTGTCCGCACCGCGGTACATCAACACGTCGAATTGTTGTTGCTCGTTGCCCAAGTGCCGCCACCTTGGCAGCACTCGGTACGCCGGGGCGAACGATCCGGCCCAACGCACCGCCGGAGCCAAGGTCGCGGCATCGCGGGCGGAGGACGTCCCCCACACGATGTAGGCATGAGGGTAGACGTACTGCACCGGCTGCAGGCCCGCCGCCTGTACATCGGTCAGCCACGATGCCCGCATCGGACCCGCGAACTGAACCAAGTGCAAATCGGGCCCGTCGGTGTTCGCCGCGTCCCATCCCTCCGGCAGGTTCGGCGCCGCCACCAGCGGGTCAAACGCCTGTCCGCCCAGCCGAAGCACAAATGCGTCCGCACGCTCCTCGTAGGCGATACCGGCGCCCTGCAAGCGAGCCAGGTCCGCGGCATTCAACTCGACCCATACAAACGGGCCGTAGTCCGATAGCGATTCCGGCTGCAGTGCCAACGGCGACGCCTGAGTGAATGCGGCCGCCGAAAGCTTTACATAATGCAAACCGCCGTTATCGGTCGTGCCGCCCGCCGCCGCAACCACCGATGAACCGCCAAAAACACTTAAAATCAAGCCAGTCTGAAATCCCAACGTGCCGCAGGGGACGCGCATAATGCCACTCCTGTTTTCCGTGAAAACCGGTCGCTCCCAAATACCCCTTACCCGGTCCGGCGTTTGGGGGCCGGACCATGATGTCCATGGATCCATGAACAGAGGCATCATAACCGATCGGGGGACCGAAAACCACCCCTCAGTCCGACGGCGCCGGGCTTTCGCGTGCGTCAGCCGGAGGGCGTGAATCCCGGCTGCGAAGCTCCGCATACACCAGCGCAAGCAGCACCACGGGCACCAGAAAACCCACCAGGAATGGGATCAACCCCATGGCCTTATCGAGCCAATCCTGCTCGTCGGCCAGCAGATGCCAGACTTTGACGACGAGCGGGACCACGGTGAACAGCAACGTGGGCACGAGCAGCCAAACCGTGTTGCCCACACCGGCCCGCGCCAGCCGGGCACAACCAAGGGACACGCCCGCCACCACCACGGCGGAGGCAATCCCGCCCAACGCGCCGAACAAGGCCCAGAGCAGCACCCCCGCCTGATGGATCAGCAGGAGCGAAATGGCCCCAACCACCAGCTTGCGAAGGGCTGCGTCGCCTAATACTTTGCGCACATCGATTCCCTTGGTCGGACCGATCCTCACCCAGCACGATCTTGCGGTTGCTCGCGAGAGCGTCCTTGGGCGGCTCCCCCACCTCCTTTTGGAGGTGGGGGAGCCGATGATCGTGGCCGACTGACGCCTGCTTCTACCAACGACCCAAGCCACCGCGCTGTGGCGGTCCTGCCGGATGGCATTCGAATCCCAGTGGCCGCGAGATCATCGTCTCCCCCATGTCCAATAGGACATGGGCCACCCGCCGGATTGATCCTCGCCGAATGCCGCCTCGCGGTTTCTTGCGAAAGCAACCCATGGCGAGCATGATACGCGTCCCGATCACCTTTGGGCAACGCCGGGAGGACATTTCGAGTACCGCCTCGTACGGCGCTGGATCCGCGACATCCGCCTTTTCGTGCGTTGTTGAACCCTTGCCCGATGCCCGCTAGACTCTTGTGACTGGTCCATGCCTGTTACCCGGCCTGCCGCGCAAGCAGCGGCGTACGGCGTGGCGCAACGACCATCAACGACGTGGTCGAATCCTTTAAGGCGGTAGAATCGAAATCGATGCCGACAACGCGAAAAAAACTGGGTCAGATTCTCGTCGGATGGGGGGTCCTGACGGAGGAGGGCGTTGGCGAAGCCCTGACCTACGCCACCGAGCACGGCAAGCGCATCGGCGAATCCGTCGTCGAGATGGAGCTGTGCAGCGAGGACGACGTCACCAAGGCGCTGGCGACCCAGTTCGGGCTCGAATACATCGATCTGGACAAACAACCCGTTAATCGGGAAGTCCTCGAGCTGATGCCCGCAAAACTCATCGAGGATTACCTCGTGTTACCGCTCGGCGAAGAGGGCGACCGGCTCAAGGTCATCATCACTGATCCCCTCGATTTGGAGACGCTGGACCTGCTGCGGTTTCGCCTGAATCGGGAGATCGTCCCCACCCTGGCGCCGCAATCCAAGGTCAAGCGGTTCATCGAGCAATTCGTCAATCCGGAGGGCGACGTGCTCTCCCAGACGATGGCCAGCATCGACCAGGACGCCCCGGATGAGGACGGGATTTCCGGCGATGACCTGGAAAACGCCGAAGATGCGGACGCCCCCATCGTCCGCCTAGTCAACCTGATCATCACGGAGGCCGTACACGGGCGGGCGAGCGATATCCACATAGAACCCATGATGGACCGCATTCGCGTGCGCTATCGCGTCGACGGCGTGTGTCACGTCCGCGACGACATCCCCAAGAACATGCAAGGGGCGGTCACGACGCGGCTTAAAATCATGGCGGGCATGGATATTGCGGAAAAGCGCGTGCCTCAGGACGGCAGAATCAAACTCAAGATCGGCGGGTCGAACATCGACTTTCGCGTGAGCGCCCTGCCCAGCTACCACGGGGAAAGCATCGTCATGCGTATTCTCCGGCCTGAGTCCGCCCAGGTTGGCATCGAAGCGCTCGGGTTTTCCGCGGAAGACAACAAGCGTTTTCAGTACATCATTCGCAAGCCCACCGGAATCTTTCTGGTCACCGGCCCGACGGGATCGGGAAAAACCACGACGCTCTATTCGGCCTTGCAAGAGCTGAATCGACCGGATACGAAGATCATTACGGCCGAGGATCCGGTGGAATACAACTTTGCGGGCATGAACCAGTGCCAGGTGCGCGAGGAGATCGGACTCACGTTCGCCAAAATCCTCCGCGCGATGCTCCGGCAAGCGCCGAACATCATTCTGGTCGGCGAGATTCGCGACCGCGAGGTCGGCGACGTCGCGATCCAAGCGGCCCTGACCGGGCACCTGGTCTTCAGCACGCTGCACACGAACGACGCCCCCTCCGCCATCACCCGGTTGATTGACATGGGCATCAAGCCGTTTCTCGTCGCCAGCGCGATTCAGGCGATCATGGCGCAGCGGCTGATTCGGGTCATCTGCCCTGAATGCAAAGAGGTCGACCCCAAACCCAACATGCGACAACTTCGCATGTTGGGCTTCACGGACGAGGAACTGGACGGAAAATCCATCTACCACGGCGCCGGCTGCAAGCGGTGCAGCGGCAGCGGGTATCGCGGACGACGCGGCATATTCGAGATGGTGGTGATGAACACCGAGTTGCGGGATCTGGCATTTAAGAAATCGACGGCGACTCAGCTACGGGCCGCGGCGCGGGCCGCGGGCATGCGCACGCTGGTCGAGGACGGCCGGGCCAAGATCCTTGAAGGCATTACGACGCCCGAGGATTTGCTTCGCGTCTCGCAAGCGGAAGGCGTAGTGGATTAGTACGTTGCATAACGTCGTACCCCGAGCCGCGGGCCTTAGCCCGCGCGGCCGCACGGAAACGATGGACCCGGTTGCGACCGGCGGACAGGATAGAGAGTGTAAAGGCATAACCGTATGGGTACCCTACATATTGACCGACTCTTGGAAACGGTCATCAAGACCGGCGCGTCAGACTTGCATCTGACCGTCGGCCGACCGCCCGTCATCCGTTTACACGGACATTTGCGTTCGTTGGAAACGAAAACGCTTACGCCCGAGGACACGACCGCGCTCATGATGGCGATTACGCCGGAGCGCAACCAACAGGAACTGCAGGAGGAGGGCGGAACGGACTTCGGGTTCGCCTTCGGGGACGGTGCTCGCTTTCGCGTGGCTATCTTCAAGCAAAAGGGCAACATCGCGCAGGTTTTGCGGCTGATACCCGCCACGCTGCTGACGTTCGAGCAAATCGGACTGCCCGACGTGTGCCGGGCGCTCTGCCGGCGGCCACAAGGCATGTTCCTGGTAACCGGGCCGACCGGATCGGGAAAGACGACGACGCTGGCCACCATGCTCGATTACATCAACACGAATCTCGACCGCCACATCGTGACGATGGAAGACCCGATCGAATACTACCACAACCACAAGAAGTCGGTGGTCAATCAGCGCGAGATCGGCGTGGATGTCCCGAGCTTCGCCGAATCGTTGCGTCGCGTGCTCCGGCAGGATCCGGACGTAATCCTTGTCGGCGAGCTTCGCGACCTGGAGACGATGGAATCGGCCATTCGGGCGGCTGAGACCGGCCACTTGGTGTTCAGCACGCTGCACACTACCGGCTGTCAGGGGACGATCAACCGTATCGTCGATGCGTTTCCTACGCAGCAGCAGGAGCAGATCCGCGTACAACTGTCCACCAACCTGATCGCAACGCTGTCTCAGGCGTTGCTGCCCCGCCAGCCCAAGGGCATGATCGCGGCCTACGAATTCATGGTCAGCACGCCGGCCATTTCCAACCTGATTCGCGAAAACAAGACGTTTCGCATCGACTCGGCCATTCAGACGGGGAAGAAATACGGCATGCAACTCCTCGATGAGCATCTCTGGTCTCTCTATGAAAGCGGCGTTATCGGGCCCGAGGATTGCGTCGACCGCTCGCGTCATCCCGGAACGATGCAGGACAAGATCGATTCCCACCGCCGAGGACTGGCCACAGATGGGATGGACGCGTCCAATTCCGGCGGCAAGGAAGGTGGCAAATCATGAGTGCGGCCACCCCCAGCGGTCGGGGGCGCAAGATGCCCTCGATCGACCAGCTTCGTGGACGCCAGCTCGGGCGCATCCTCATCAAGATGGGCAAGCTCCGCCGCGCCCAGGTCCATGAAGCCCTCGATATCCAAAAGCAGCAACGCGGTCCGATCGGCAAGATTCTCGTCGAACTCGGGCACATCACTGAAGACGAGCTAAACCTCGCCCTTGCCGCTCAGTCGGGCATGGAGCTGGTCGAGCTCGGCAAGCTCGACATCCCGCCCGAAGTCACGGGCATGATGACGGCGCAAATGGCCAACACCTACCGTGTTGTGCCGTTTGAAAACGACGCCATCACCAACATCCTTTCGATCGCGATGGACAACCCGGACAACTTCGTCGCCACCGACGACCTGAAGACGCTCCTGGGTTGCGACATCAAAGGGTATTTGTGTAAGGGCGCGGAGCTGCAAGCGGCGTTGGAGCGCTACTACCCGGAAGGTGAACAAGAATCCATTACAAACCTGATTGATGAGCTAAGCGACGACGAAGACCTGGCCCGCTTTGAAGGCCGCGGAGACAGCATCGACCTTGCGGAACTCAAGGAGATGATGGAGTCGAACCCCGTCAAGAAGCTGCTCAATCTGGTTCTGCTCCAGGCCATCAAGGAGAAAGCGAGCGACATCCACTTTGAACCCTTCGAAACCGAGTTCAAAATGCGCTATCGCATCGACGGCGTGCTCTACGAGATGGTTCCGCCGCCGCGCTACATCGCCCTGGCCATCTCTTCGCGGATCAAGGTCATGGCCAATCTCGATATCGCCGAGCGTCGCCTGCCCCAGGACGGCCGCATCGAACTCCAACTCAAGGGCGTCCCGATTGACTTGCGCGTGGCGGTGCTTCCCACCCTCTTCGGTGAAAGCGTCGTGCTCCGCGTACTCGACCGATCCAACGTCCAGCTCAATCTCGGCAAGCTCGGTTTGCGCGAGGACGACTTGGCCGTATTCAACCAACTCATTCGCAAACCCAACGGCATTCTCGTCAACACCGGCCCGACGGGCTCCGGAAAAACGACGACGCTGTATGCTGCCCTGCAAGAGTTGAACGATCCCAAAGTCAAGATTCTCACGGCCGAGGATCCAGTCGAATACGACATCGACGGATTGATTCAGACTCAAGTTCGCCCCGAAGTAGGGCTTACGTTCGCCCGCGCCCTTCGAAGCTTTCTTCGACAAGACCCCGACGTGATCCTCGTCGGCGAGGTGCGCGACTTGGAAACCGGCCAGATCAGCGTCCAGGCCGCGTTGACCGGACACCTGGTCTTCACGACCCTCCATACGAACGACGCTCCGTCCGCCATTGCGCGCTTGCTGGATTTGGGGATCGACACATTCCTCATCACAGCCACACTTGAGGCTGTGGTGGCCCAGCGGCTGGTGCGTCGCATTTGTGTCAACTGCAAGACGGAGTATGAGCCGACCGAGGATCAGCTCATGGAGTTGGGGCTCCGGCCGGATGACATTGGGGGTCACCGTTTCCACTTTGGAAAGGGGTGTGACTACTGCAACAATACGGGCTATCGTGGACGGGTCGGCCTGTACGAGTTCATGGTGATGGAGGATACCATTCGCGACTTGGTCATGGAAGGAGCCGCGACATCCGAAATTCGCCGAGAGGCCATCAAACGGGGCATGAGAACGCTACGAGAATCGGGACTCTTGGCGATCTACGATGGGTTGACGACGATTGACGAGGTGGTCCGGGAAACCGTCTTCGATGACTGATCGAGCTGGATCGAGCGATCGCGCGGCCGAAAAGCCCAGCGTAAGCCAGGGGTCATGCCACCACGGCCGATCCGCGGATCGACGATCTGCTGGTCGATGTGGGCGGTTAGGACGGGGGCGTGCCAATCGGAAGATTCGAGGTTCCCGGATCGCCGAGCTTGCGCCCGCGGCTCTGAGTCGGGGGGCTCAGGTTGGCCTCGTCCTTCCGGAGTTGTCCGGGTCGGATCGATACCGAGCGCGTTGATTCGGCTTGGTGCCTTCGTTCCTTTGTGGTAAGCAATAGGGATATACGTTGTCTTGAACCGTGTGGGGTTCGGCTCCACCTGACAGATTCTGGCGAACACGCCTTTTTGAGAGAACGCGACATGCCGGTTTTTGCCTACGAAGCGATGAACCAGGCGGGGCAGGACGTCAAGGACGAAATCGAAGCGCCGTCCACTGAAGATGCCCTTGCCAAGATTCGCAACCTTGGCTATTTCCCCACGCGCATACGCGAAAAAGGGGCGACCAAGGTCAAGACGACCACCAAGAAGAAGTCCGGCGTCGGCACATTCGGCCGGATCGGCATCAAGCAGATTACGCAGCTCACGCGACAACTCTCCACGCTGCAGGATGCGGGGCTCCCCATTTTGCGCAGCTTGAACATTCTTGAAGACCAGCAAAAACCCGGTTCGCTGAAGAACGTCCTCCGGTCGGTGTCGGATGACATTGAAGGGGGCGCCACGCTTTCAGAAGCCTTCGCCAAGCATCCCAAGGCCTTTGACCGGCTTTACGTCAACATGGTGGCGGCGGGCGAGACGGGCGGCGTGCTCGACGTCATCCTCCAGCGCCTGGCGGATTTCATGGAAAAGGCGGCCAAGCTCAAGCGCAAGATCGTCGGCGCCATGATCTATCCGGTCGTGGTCGTCATGTTCGCCGGCGGCATCGTCGCGGGCATCATGGTCTTCGTCATTCCCAAGTTCAAGGAAATCTTCCTGGATTTCGGCATCAAGCTTCCGGCCCTTACCATGATCCTCCTGAACGCCTCCACCTGGTTCGTCTCCGGGACTCCGCCGGGCTGGGCCATCGTCCTTTTTGCGCCCGTCGTGGCCATGGTCGTCTTCAAGCTGATCCGCAGTTCGAAGGGTGGCAAGTACGTCACCGATTTCCTGGCGCTTCGAATCCCGATTTTCGGCAAGCTGGTTGCCAAGACCTCCATCGCGCGCTTCACGCGTACGCTGGGCACGCTGATCAATGCCGGCGTGCCTATTCTGGAAGCCATCAACATCACCCGCGAAACGTCCGGCAATGAGGTTTACGCCCGGGCAATGCAGAAGGTGCACGACTCGATTCGCGAGGGGGAAAGCTTCGCCGCACCCCTGCGGGCGACCAAGGTCGTGGACAGCCTCGTGGTCAACATGATCGATGTGGGCGAAGAAACCGGCGAACTCGACAAAATGCTTTTGAAAATCGCCGACAACTACGACGAAGAAGTCGACGTGGTCATTGAGAGCTTGGTGTCGTTGCTCGAACCCGTCATGGTCATTTGCCTCGGCGGGTTGGTCGGATTTATCGTGCTCGCACTGTTCCTGCCGCTGGTCTCGCTGATCTCGTCGGTATCGGAATAGCGCGTGCGTCATCACGGGTGGCATGGGCCGATGCGTTCCCCGCTGAACCGCGGGCCTTGGCCCGCGCGGCCACCAGAAAATGCTCAACCTCGGTTTGCGCCGGGCGCGGAGCCTGAGCGGTGAGCGAAAAGATCAACATCGCCCCGGCCGTGCTGCGAGCCTAGGATTAAGAGGAGGATCGGACGAATGATCGTCAGACAGCCATATCCCGGTGGCGCGGGCGCCACAACCGTAGGCCCAAGACACACAAGGATGTTGCGCCCACACCCGACATCGTGGGCGCGGCGCACCGCGTATCAAGGTGGCGGGTTTTCGCTCGTGGAACTCCTGACCGTCGTGTTCATCATTTCCCTTTTGATATCGATCCTCATTCCGTCACTGACCTCCGCCCGCAATGCCGCGAAAAAAGCTAGAACCAATGCGGACATCAGGGCTCTGGGAACAGCGTTGCAGCTATTCAAGAACGACAACGAGCGAGACTTCCCGCAGACCAACGGATTCCCTCCGTCGTTCAGCCACCCGCCCATACGTGAATCCAGCGGCGGCGACTCGGTTTTTGATCCCGTGATTGGGGAGTTTCCGTTTGTCAAGAATACCTCCGTAACACCGATTGCGTACGGCGCGCATTGGCTCCCCGCCATGCTCATGGGCGTCGACCAACTGGGATACGTCCCGCGCAAGAACGTCCCCCCGGAATTTCGGAGCCAGCCCGATCAGTGGTATGTCCCCAACCCCGGCGGCGGTTCGGACGAACCCTTCCCGCGCATGCCGTTCTACATCGAGCCCGGCGGCGTGAAAACGGTGCGTACGGAAGACCTTCGCGGCCGGCCGCCCAGCAACATGGCACGCCTCTTCCCAACATGGGAGGAAACCCGACATCTACCCGTCTTTGTGGATTCGTTCGATCAGCCGATCCTCTATTACGTCGCAAACCGCCACGGCCGGAAGACCAACATGGTGGACATCCAGCACAACGCGAGCAACCGCTACGACGGCGGGCCGCCCTACTACTTCCATGTGGACAATTGGGGCTTTACCGGCAAGTCGCTGCAAAACGAGGACGGCTGGGGTTGGGACTTCGGCGGTGGCGGCGACCACCCGATCGCGGAACCGGGCGACGAATTGACCGCGGACCTGCTCATGCAGGAAGAGCATCGCAAGACCTTTGCCCGATTCGTTTTGGATCGGACGATTGCGTCGAAATTTGAAGAGGCCCTCAATGAGGGCGAGACGATCGACGCCAACGCACCGCTCCTTCCCGCCAATCCCGACAGCTTTCTGCTTATTTCAGCCGGGGTCGATGGCCAGTACGGAACGTCCGATGATATTACGAATTACCCGCTTAGCGTGGAATAGGGACCACCCTGGAAGGCATCCCAACCAATGAGATCGTGTTTATGAAGACAAGACAGGTCATACAACGACATTCGGCTTTTACGCTCGTCGAGCTCCTGGTGGTCATGGCCATCATCGCCCTGCTGGTTGGCATCCTGGTTCCGGCCATCAGCTCGATTAGAACTTCCGCGAAGGTCGCCGCCGGCAACGCCCAACTGGCCGCGCTGGACACCGGGCTCGAATTGTTTCGAGGCGAACAGACGCTCGGCGGCGCGTATCCGCCTTCCGCCTCGGACAGTTCCACTATGCCGAACCAGATCGCCGATCCGCTCAGTGATACCGGGGAACCGATCGACATCGCCGGCGCGCACTTGCTCCTTCACGCCATGCTCGGCGCCGACATGCTCGGTCCGCCCGGATTTGTGGATCTCTCACAGCCGCGCAACGGCGAATGGTCCGACGACACGAGCAAAGGAAGCGGAGGCGCCTACGAGCTCAACCCGACCACGGCCGAAGCCGTTCAACGCCGTTTCGAAGGCGGCTTTGTCGACGACAAGATGCGGGCCAACGTGACTTCAATCGGACGGCTCCTCGATGACGGCAAGATCGTCTCAATCGACACCAACACCAGCCAGGGCACGCTCGACCAGTTCCTATTCGTCGACCCGTGGGATCACCCGATTCTCTACTATCAAGCCCACAAAGCCGCCCGCGCCGTCACCGGAAGCACCAGCACGTCCACGACGCCGGCGATCTATCGGCAGGAAGACAACGCCATCCTCACCGGCTCCAATGCCAGCAGCATGACCCTGCGCGGAGCCGACTTCGGAGCCGGGCTCGCGCCGGGGCAGTCATTCTACCATCCGATGGGGTTGCCTTCCGGAGCGGTACCCTTGACGGTGACGCTCGACACGGCCACCGGCGAAAACGAAATCTTCAGCACCCAAAACGACTCGATATACGGCAACACGTTCACCCGGTTCATTCTTGACCCGAGCAGCCGGGGTCGAAATCAGGCTGTTCGCCGAGACAGCTACTTGCTGATCAGCGCCGGCCCCGACGCCCTGTACGGCACGGCGGACGATGTGACCAATTGGCAGCGCACTCTAAAATAGGCGGCCGTTGCGTGATGCACCCCCATTCGTTTCCATCTAGACGCCCTGGAGCGTTCACCCTGATCGAGTTGGTTGTGGTCATCGCCCTGATCGCCATTCTCGCCGGGACCGTGCTTGTGGCTGCCAGCCGTTTGATCGACACGGGCAAATCCCGAACCACCGAAATGACGCTCAATATCGTACGCGATGCGATCGATGAGTTCGCCCGGGAACAGAAACTACGTCCCACCCTGGCCCAACCTAAGAAATACCGCGCGCGCTACGGCTTCTTCCCGCCGGATGAGTTTGAGGTATTCACCGCCGAGGGCATCCCCAACGGACCGAGCGGTTCCCGCGCGCCGGGAAGCGATGCGCAGGGCAGAGCCCCTGAAATCGTCCCCGGACCCTCCAGCGGCGCCAGCTACGAGGCCATGACCTTCCAGTTGAACGGCTTGAGCAATGAAGCCCGCGCCCTGGAACATCGTGATATTGGTGCGATGGTCCTGGCCATTGAGCTCTACGGCGATGCATCCCAATCCATGCTGGATAAGCTTCCGGAGAACCAATGGGTATCGCCCCGGGATGCCGCCGGCAAACCCCTCCAATTCCTGGATCGAGGCCACGATCAGGATTTCGACGCGCTCGAAGATCAGGCGATCCGCTACCCCGTGGACGGATGGGGAACCCCGCTCTCCTACCTTTCCCAAGCCGACTTCGACCCGGACGCCGAAGCCGACGAAACCGAATCATCCAATCATCCGTTTTGGAATAAGGCATCCACCAGCCTCGTCCGCCTCAACGGGGGGCGCCCGATTGTGTTCTCCTACGGCCCCAATGGTCAGGAGCAGCTACAGTCCGATATCATCGAGGCCGGGCGTGCCGGAGATGGCAGCGCACCGCCCGCCACGTTGATCGACGACTGGATTCCCGTCGGTTCCAACCCGCCCGCTATTGATAGCCCACTTAACGACGACAATATTTACCCGGACCCGTCTCTACGAGAGATACTACGCCGAGGGAGCCGGTAGCCTTGTCATCGCCACCAGAATCGTTCTTGCATCCACCGGATCGCGTGGTTGGGCCCACGCGCGCCGCCCGGCCCATTCGCGCGTTCACGCTGGTCGAGTTGGTGGTCGTGATTGCCATCATGGTGGTGGTGATCAGCATGACGGTGCCGGCCGTCACATCCCTTTGGGGACAACGCAAGCTTTCTGAGGCCGAAAACACCATCCGGGGGCTGCTGGTTACGACGCGTGCCCTGGCCCTCCAAACGGGGGGCGTGGACAGCGGGCTGTTTTTCTTTGTCGATCGCAACGGAACCCAACGCGTCCGTTCGATCGTGCAGGCCAAGCCGGGCGACATCGTCTGGCGAGACGTATTCGCCATCTCGCAAGATCGGGGGCTTTCGATGCCCGCGCCGTTTCGCGTTGTGCCGCGCTACGTTGTCGATGAGGAGCGGGTGGACAATCAACCGTTCGCCTTCGGCGCCGACGAACTGGCCAACGAGCGCTTCGTCGACCCGGACCCGAGCTTGAACCCCGAAATCGGCCAACGTCATCGGAATTTCTTCGCCGTCGTATTCTCGGGCGATGGGCAACTCCGCCTGCGCCGCAATGTGCTGATTCAGGACCACGACACCGTCGACGACAATGTGCCGCAAGGCGACATCACCGGGCTGCGCGTCGGCGGGGCCAGCGATCCGATGGTCGATCGCTTCTGGTCTCAAGACGGCGACGCGGGGAACAACGGCACCGAACCGCTCGACCTGCTTCGTCTTCGCCGCGGTGCGCCCGACCTGGTCAGCGACCCGGAAGGTATCGCGATCAATTTTCCTTCGGTAGATGGCCTGATCGTCTACGATGACGACGTGTTCACGCAATCGGGATTCGGGGATTCCAGCGACGAGCAAAAGCGGGACTACCTCTTGCGCTCGGGCCAACCATTCTACGTGAACCGATGGACCGGCGCCGTTACCCGCGGCCCTGTTGGTGAGGTCGCCCCACCATGATGGTCATTGCGTCAGCCTCCCAAGGCCGGCCTGTGCGCTCGGCGCGGCCCGGACCGTCAGCGTATGGGGCGTTTTCCCTGATCGAATTGATGATTGCGATTGTCATCCTCGGCCTGGGGATGGTCATGATCGCCACCATGTTTCCCGTGGCGATGGGACGCGTCCGCACGCTGACCGACGCCACGCGCAAGACCGCGATCATCCGGTCTGCCGACAACGCCCTCAGACGCCTCACGCACGTCGACACGCACGCTCCACAACTGGGCTTCAACGGATCGAGTTTCGCCGGAGATCTAATGGTCTGGAAACGTCGACCACAGGCGACCGACGAACTCCTAACCCTAAGCGACACGCGGGTCCACCTCCTGCACATGGAGAACATACGTGTGGCGCCGAATCGAATCGTACCTGATCGTATGACCCCGTGGCTGGAAGCGTGGGCCCCATGGCACCTCGACGGGCCGGACTTCCTGCCCTCCGACAGCATCGACGTCAACTTCCCTCCCACGGATATGGTGGAAGACATGGCCCGGCATGTATGCGGCACCGCGCACGATTTTTGCGATGGTTCGTTCTTCGCGGCGCAAATCCGCATAGAGGATCGCGTATATCCACCGATCCGTCCGCGCGACAACGTCCTGCTGGACGGCTCGTACGATGGCGACGATCCCAACGGGCTGGGCGCGCGCTGGGACGACCTATTCAACACGCGGAAGTACGCTTGGGCCGCTCTGCACCGACTCGACAAGCCCGTCGGCCCGGTACGCGACGGCACCAACGTCACCATGGCGGCCGTGGAGCAGCGGGCCGTCGCCGCGGCGTCCACGCCACGATCGATTACCTTCTACTACGTCGCCCTGCGCCGGCCCAGCCCCACCCAACGATACGCCGTCCAGGATACGGCCACAGCACCGAATCTGGAGTATGCCCCCGGTGTGGGGCCCTACCTGATGAAGGCTGAGCCGACGGTGATTCCCAAAGCGATGCCCGCTGAAAACGATGTCGTGCTGCCGGAGCCGTGGCGGATTCAGATTCAGTTTCCCCGTTCGATCGCTTCCGGCGCCGGCACGGGCGTTAGCGGAATCCCGACGGAAGTTCAGGCACCTCCACCGTTGTTACTGGAAGCGGCCGGTGCCAGCGATGCGGAAATGATCATGCTCTCCGAGATGATCCAACCAGGAGCGGAGATCATCGACGAGGTCAACGGCCAGATCTACCGCGTCGTGAAGCGTCGGTTGGACCCCAGCGGAACCAGCTACTTCCTGACGCTTGACCGCGAAATCACGCTCGAGGATCTGGAGCAAGGGCTGTCGCAAGACCCCAATCTGCCGCGGCCATGCGATACCTGCGTGCGTGGTCAGCTCGATGACGAAGAACTGCTTCGAACGGTATGGGTCTTTCCGCCGCCCGTGGTTGCCGCGCGCGTCGGCAACGGCATCGTGGCATTCGACGGTCCGCAGCCGGTAATCGGCATCGAAACCCGGACGGTTCAGATGGTGCCCCTGCCGTAATGGCGTCTTTACCCAAGCCGCTTCGTCCGGTAATGCACCTTCTCCGGGCCTCGTTTTGCCGCCATTTGACCGCGAATGCCGGCCACGCCGGGACTGGACCGACACCTGCCCATCGCAATAATTGAATCGCTGTCGCCTTGGAGCGACAACGAGGTCGCCAGGCGACTTCACTCGAGTTGGTCTCGTCTAAACTTATGATGCGTAAGGCTTTAGATATGACATGTTTGCGGTCCAACTACATACCTCCACCGCCTGGGGCGCCGCCGCCGCGTGCGCGCGCCTTCTCGCTCGTCGAGTTGGTCGTATCCATCGGCGTGCTGGTGCTCTTGCTGGGTATGGCGTCGCAGGTGATGAATCTGACCGTCCAAGCGACGGGACAAGCCCAGGCGTTGGTCGAGGTCAATCAAAAGCTGCGCGTCCTGGAGCAGACGCTCCGGAAGGATCTGCTCGGTGTCGATCGCAAGCATTCGGTCATGGCCATCGTCGGCAACCCCATCAATGCCTACTGGACGAAAGCCGGGGCGGAAGCCGACGACGACAAGAATCCCGTTAACGGATACCCCCACGGGGTCGACCCGGTGCGCAACGATCCGTTGGTCAGCGAACGGTTGGAACGACCCCGGGCCGACGTGCTGATGTTCTTCACAGAACGCGAAGCGACGAGCAACATACACCCCCTGGTTCGGGCTCCCCTGCAGCAGATCGTGTACGGGCACGCCGTCTTGGGTGAGTACGGGTTTACCGGTTGCCCATCCGGGGAAGAATACTGCTTCACACCCGACGCCTTGCTCGAAAAATTCCCATTGGATCCGCTGGATGAGAACACGTTTTTCTCCGTTCCTGCGGAACAATGGGCGCTCGCCCGACGCAACGTGCTTCTTTCGCCGACTCATCCCGCGGTGCCGCTGATGGATCCGATGCCAACGCGGCAAAACGATCCGAGAATCCTTCGCGGCGAAACGGACGTCATCGAAAACTTCGTATATGAGACGGCCGTCTTGGAGCCGTCGGCATCGGCGGGTTTGCCGCAATACCTGCCCGAGATTTTCGAGCCGCACGGTTCCGAGCTCAACGTGCCCTACGCAAGAAGCCGGATCGATCCGACGCCCCCGCCGGCCATGGCGCACACGATCAACCAACTCTTCCTGGACAACTGTGCGTCGTTCAAAGTGGAATGGGCGTTGGACCCGGACAGCGCGTTCGTAGCCGGCGGCCTCTACGGCGAGAACCAGATCCACTGGATCGACATGGGCGCACTGGGTGATCCGAACGCGAATACCCCAGGCAAGCCTCTGGCCTCCTTGGAGCGTGCGTTCGACGAGGCGCAGAACCAGTTCGACGACAACGCGAGCCTGGCGAACCAGAAAAGGATGTTCCAGCTTCAAAACCTGCTCACGCTTGAGCGGGGGCAGGGTGAAAACTTTCACTACAGCCTCAGGGACCGTTTCCAGGATCCCGGAAGCGTATGGGTCAACGAGGCGTGGATCGAACACGGCCCCAACCCGCGCGCCAACGTGGCCGTGTTCACAGCCAAACGGAAGGATGCTTCGGGCAACGACATCCCGGAGGACATCTTCCCGAAGATGCTGCGGATCACCGTGGATTTGTACGACACGAACCGCCGGCTCGAAAGGCCGATCCGGCACGTCATGATCCTGCAAGTGGGATGTGCGGATGAGGAGTGTAGCTAAGAGCCTGTTGAAGAATGGTAGTACCGGCATCTTGCCGATGATGCTGCCAGCGCCGACCCACTGGGACAGGCGATGCCGCGCGTGTTCGCGGGCTGGAAGCCGGCGCCGCACCGGAGAGCCGGTTGTTCTACATGCGGCCAAGCGAACCTGGACGCACGAAGCGAAGAACATCAATCGGCTCGTGAGCGGCTGCGAGATTGACGGGAGCGACCGTTATGGTCGGCGAGCGATCCGCCCTAGAGGATCGAGAATTGGACGAGGGAATGCATAAGCGAATGTCGAACGCGCGGCATCACAGTCACCGACCTCAACGTGCGCGGCCCGCGGAGCAACACCGCCGCGTCGCAGCATGCCTCATCCACGCGGTCGGCGACCCACGATCGCAACGCCCCAAGAAACGCCGCGGGACGGTGCTGATCTTCGTAGTGGCCATCCTTGGCGTGCTGTTCGTGTCGGGGATCGCGTTCTTGACTTCCATCAATTTTGAAGCCAAGGCGTTGCAAATTGAAAAGCACGCCGGCGAAGACGAAGCCGCCACCTCACGAATAGAGCGAATCATCGAAGATGCGCTGGTCGACAGCTTCGTCTCCGGCCCCGGGCAGACCGGCGGCCGAAAGCCCATGAGCCAGTTTCTCCCCCCCCTTACGACGCAGAATCCGGAGGATGTGCCGCGCATACGGATTCAGCGTCCTACGTGGGCGGAGCTGCCCGGCGTAGACGGCTTAATCGGTCCGTTGGAGCCCCATTCCCAAGGGCCGGTGTTCACCTTGCTAACGGACTTCGATACGCTTCGCCGCGGCAAGATCACGCGTCACGATTCGTCGCAAGCGCCGGGCGCTGACCGAACC